>JBJTOM010000512.1:0-67020 GCA_046074585.1 Planctomycetota bacterium
TGCACCGCAACCTCTGCCACCGAAGAACTGAGGCGTTTGTTCAACAAATGAATCTGGTTGTCAACATTTCTTGACGCTGAAAAAGGACATGCGGCCGGGGGATCATTTTAATCGAGGGACTTCATCTGACATCTTTCCGGCCAAACGCGGAATTCAGACCCAAAACTCCTTTTTTGTGGCCCTACAATCGTTTCATCTTCGCTGATCGGAACCAGAAATTCGAAAACTCCGATGACTGGCAAATAGTTTGCGCTATTGAGTCGGATGGCATAGACCGTGCGATGCAGGCAGATGCGAATCTTTTTTTCTCGCCCTCCTCGCTTCCCAACGCAGAGCATCAGGACAGCCATCATGCCTCGCTCGAAATCAAAATCTCGTCGGCAACTGCTGCGTCACTCAGCATCTGTCGCCCTCGCTGCCACCGCTTCCATTGCCGTCGCACAGGACCCGAAGACGCGCACTGGTGCTCCCTCAATCCCCAAAACGGCTCCACGGACTCCATCAATCCCCAAGCCGGGTGCTGGCGCGATCACTCCTCCACCGGTGAACCCCACGCCAACTCCCATACCTCCAGCGCCGGTTGGTGACACGGTTGTCGGCACATTTCGGTACACACCATTCACTGTCCCTCTGCCAATCCCTGAGGTGGTTCAGCCAGTTGGAATTGGCTCGTCGCCCTATACGCCGGGCGATTGTTTCCACGGTATCGCTCCAGAGTATTTCGACAGACGTTCGGCCGAATCGCACGCACTCCCGTGGTTTCAGACCGGCCCAGAGAAATACTACGAAATCCGACTGCAGCAGGGCGTGCAGGAAATTATTCCAGGGGTCCGGACACCCGTTTTCGGTTACGAGGGACTCTACCCCGGAAAAACGATTCGTTCGCGTGTCGGACAGCCTCTGGTAGTCCGTTTCTGGAACAACACGCCCATCGAAACCTCGATTCATATGCACGGTGCCCATACTCCGTCACATGCGGATGGATCACCGCAGTTTTATGTTCTGCCCGGCCGTGCACGCGACTATTACTATCCCATGTCTGTGCCGATGCTGAATGGCCAGCCGGACTTTTCAGAGAGTCCGTCGACGATGTGGTTCCACGACCACGCGATGGACATCACAGCTCACAACGTCTGGCGCGGGATGTGTGCATTTTGCCTGCTCACGGACGACCTCGAAGACAGTCTTGTTTCCAGCAACGTGCTTCCGGGCGACCCGTACGACATTCCGCTCTGCCTCCAGGACAGAAAGCTCAACCCGGACGGCACGCTGGCCTTCAATCCGCTTGACTTCAATGGAACCCTGGGGAACATCTGGGTCACAAACGGTAAGGCCCAGCCGGTGATGAAGGTTGAACGCCGCAAGTACCGGTTCCGTATTCTGAACGGCTGTAATGCCCGTTTCATGGAACTGCAGCTCAGCAGTGGCCAGCCATTTCTGCGGCTGGGAAAAGACTCATGGCTTTATCCCCGTGCGATCCAGCAGCAGTCAATCCTGCTCAGCATGGCCCAGCGGGCTGATGTGGTGATCGACTTCACTGATGCACCCAACGAAGTCTTCCTCGAGAACATCCTTTCTCAGGACAGTGGCCGTGGCCCGAACGGCGCCTTTGCCCGTCGCGTTCATCAGGCTCCCATGCGTCATTTGAAGTTTGTCGTCGAAGGTCCTCCTCAGCCGAACTCCGCGACTGTCGACGTGGGCACCCCGCTTCGACCTCACGAAGTGATCAATCCGGCCGAGGCAGTCGTCACTCGTACATTTGACTTTCATCGTCGCAACGGTGCCTGGCAGATCAATAACCAGTTCTTTGATCCAACTGTTGCCAACGCCGCGCCAACGCTGGGTTCGGTCGAAAAGTGGATCCTTCGCAACAATAGTGGTGGCTGGTGGCATCCAATCCATATTCACCTCGAATCACACCAGCTGCTCAGCTTCAACGGGGGACCACCACCTACCGAGCTCAGCTGGAAGAACGATACCACCATTCTGGATGGTGGCGGGGTCGTCGAATTGCTCATGCGGTTCCGCACCTTCAAGGGACCGTTCGTCTTCCATTGCCACAATGTGGACCATGAAGACATGCGGATGATGTTCCACTTCGATCCCCGCACCACACCCACTCAGTCGCCAACACTGATTCAGGCCAGCTATCCCTGACCGAAAACGATCCATAGCCACCGGCGGGCCGTAAAGCCTGCCCGAATCACACGCTGGTGTTTCTCTCTTCAGAACTCCCAGACCAAATTCACTTCGATGGAAGAATCATGTCATCTCACACCTCGACTCACATCAAATCGCATTCTCTCCTGATGTTCCGCGCCGAAGTCGCTCTGCTCCTGACGGTCGTCAGTGCCGGTGCATGGATGGGGCTCCCGGGCTGTTCATCCACCGTTGCTCAGCCAGCCAAAACATCCAATGTCGTCCCCGGAAACGCCTCTGGCAACCCGACCGGCGAATTCGGTACTGAAGCAGCCTTCAGGCATCTGGTTGAGCGGACGGACAAGATGGATGCCCGGCCACTTCAGTCCACTACCGGCCCCCGTGTCTCTGATCAATTCCCGGATGTTGTCCTGACAAGTCATCGCAACGAAGCACTCCACTTCCGCTCAGACCTTGTCCGTGATCGCATCGTCTGTATCGCCATGTTCTACACGCGCTGCACAGGAACCTGCCCCGGCACCATCTCAAAGGTGCTCGCTCTGCGCCGCTCGCTTAGTGAGGAATTCGGTCCAGAGAATCTGCACTTTGTCTGTATTACGCTGGATCCGGATCATGACGACGTCAGGCAACTCAGAACGTTCGCTGACCAGCTGGGGGTCGTCGACTCCCCTGAGCTCGCCCGGATCCACTTCTGCACGGGCGATCAACATGACATCGACGCCATTCGCCGCGCAGTCGGGATGTACGATCTTGATCCCGAAATCGACTCGGATCGCAGCCAGCACGCCGCGATGATTGTGACCGGCAATGATCGCTATAACCGGTGGGCAGCGTCACCAGCCGGGCTGAAAATCACTGACCTTCACGAAACCGCACTTCGCATCGCTGGGGAATCAGAACGCCAGCGGTTCTCGGCGCGGTTCGCCAGCGACAGTGGATTTTCGCTGACAGCACTCAGAAAGACTGACGGTGACAGCAAAAAGACCACGCATGCCTGCTGCGAATTGACTCAGGGTGGCAAAGCCGCAGCCTATTGTTCGGAAACGACAAAGGCTGCAGAAGGGAATTAAGGCTGCAGAGATCGTGATTTCGTGCAGTTGTCTGTCGAAAGCGACTGATCGGGTGAACATTCTGGACACGTGCACCGGTGCCGCCGCACTAGTTCTCCAGCGCTTTTACAGCCACCGGCAGGTCCCTGTCAGCTATGCCCAGGACACCACGACCTTCGTTCAGGCGATCTTCCACGTCGTATCGAATATCGTCACAGTCGATTTTCCAGAACTCTTCGATGGCGTCGCGGGACATGGGACTGGCTGGTCTCAACAGGCGAAACCCCACGCCGCGTGCGGGATCCGTTGTAAACCACCAGGGACTGCGGGGCAGGTTGGGATCGTATTCCTTCCAATGTTCGTCATCGGAGGCGAGCCGTGACGAGGAGCGGCAGTGGGTTGCGGGGAATTCCCATGATCCGCCACGGACGACGCGGGGGTCCGGTTTGGTGCTGCGGACCCAGTTTTCCGATGCCTGCAGCGCGTCGGCAGCTTTGTAAGCGTCGTATCCATCAACAACCCACTCAGCGACATTACCGTGAATGTCGTAGAGCCCGAAGGGGTTGGGTTTCTTCTGTCGTACGATTTTGGAGCCGGATTTGTTGGAATTGGCTTCAAACCACGCATATTCCCCCAGCATTTCAGCGTTGCTGCCGAAAGACCAGGCACTCGTGGAGCCTCCGCGGCAGGCATATTCCCATTCCGCTTCCGTGGGCAGGCGAAACTGCTGACTGGTGATTGCCGACAGCCATTTTGTGTACTGTTTCGCGGCATACTGCGTCATGGACACAGCCGGCTGTCGCGGATCATCCCCGAATTCAAACGTGAAGTCCGGCTCGTAGAGAGGCGTGGGTGCTGTCACCGCATCGATCCGGTTTTCGTCCGTCACAAGGCGAAGACCGCGGGCCTGAAATTCCTTGAGGTGCCGATAGAGCTGCATGAAGAGCCGGTATTCCGCCCAGGTCACTTCGCATTCGCCCATCCAGAAGGGAGCAACCGTAAAGGATCTCTGCGGACCTTCGTCGGCATTTCGGCCGGACTCATTTTCCGGACTACCCATCACAAACTGACCGCCGGGAATGGGGATCATCCTGAATACCACGTCCGTTCCGGGAATGGTCGTCTCGTACGGGACCATCCAGCCAGTCCCGAACGGTACAGCAGGACCTTCTGTCGGCTTTGCTTGTGCAATACCCGGTGTCTGCCCGCAGGCGATCACGGCCAGCAGGTGCAGAGAAACGACAGCAAAAGACGCCGCTATGATCGAGCGCATGAATTGCGAGCTTTCCGTTTTTCGGTGAATGATGGGACTAACCGCGTGGAGTGTTGCCGGGAGGACGAGGTGGCGTTTTGGCCGCCTTTTTGGCCGGTGCGCCGCTGCTGAACACACGCTGGACCTCTTCGAGTGAGGTTTTGCCCTCTGCCACAAGGCGAATGGCATCTTTCTGGAGGGTGGTTTGCCCCTCGGAATTCATCTGAGCTCGGACAGCTTCCGGACTGAGTTTTGTGGCGACGACTTCCTTCATGCTGTCGGACATCTCCAGCAGTTCAAATGCGGCGATGCGACCGTGATAAGGTACACCCGCACACGGCTTGCACAATTCCTCGATCGTCGGGGCCTTGGGGTCATCGGGGGGCGGGGGTGATGGTGCGCGGTAGAGCACTGTTGTTTCGGGAGGCAGCCCCAGCTTTTTCAGCAGCAGCGGATTGGGTCGGAATGCCTGTTTGCAGTCGTCGCAGAGTTTGCGGATGAGTTTCTGTGTGAGGACTGCGCGCAGTCCCTTGATGACGGCATCTGCTCCAACCCACTCGATGACCTTCTTTAAGGCTTCGAAAGGAGTATTTGCGGGGATTTCGACGATGAATGCCAGCCGATCCGCGTATTGGAAAATCACCTGAGCATCCTGGGGGTTGAGCGGATTCATGAACAGCACATCCGCCTCGCGGCGGAGAATGCGGTCGAATGAGATTTCGAGGTCGTGTCCTTCCTCGGGCTTAAAATCCGTCACATTAATCAACTCTTTCCCCTTCAGATCCGCAAGATTGAAGACCTGATAAAGATAGGGATCCACGCAGTGCAGCGCGACAATGGAGAGTGTGGTGACGCCGGAGTCCGGCGGGCCGCAAACCAGAACAATACCTGAACGATCCGCGGTCATATTGCGGAGTTTCGTTTTCATTGCCTCTGGCATCCCGACCTCGGTTGGACGCTGTCGGACCACTTTTCGATTTTCGATCTTCACCCGCAGTTTCTCTGCGCCACCTCCGACAGGGGCGGAATCGACCATCAGATTCCATCCGATTTTGTCGAACTCTGCCTTGATACCGCCGAAGTGGGCTGCTGAACGGTCTTCAGGATTGAGCCCGGCGAGGAGTTTCACCACCTGAATCATGGCCATGCCCTTCGGCCCTGGAATCACTCCCGCCGGATAAGGCATGCCGTCGATCATATAACGCACGGAGACCCGGCCTTCGCGCGGTTCGAGCTGTATCGTGTGGGCGCGTCGCGAGAGAGCGTCAGAGAACATCTGTTTGACGGGGACAAGCGCTGCCTGCACCAGTCGTGCATGAGCCTTCAGGTTTGCCTCGCGCCCAAACATGGGCCCCTGAAACAGCACCTGCTCAACATCTGCGGCCTCAGGGCTTTCGGCTGCTCCTTTGGCCGCTGCTTTCGGGTCAACTTTTTTGGGATCCGGTTTCCCTGCCATGGACTCTGTCCTGCCAAGTGAACAAAAACAAACGGTCGCCAATCAGGAACTGATTTCCCGCCAGGCTGGCACTGTACGGCACAACGCGAGGGGAATCCACTTCGGCGAGCGACAATGGACGTTTCAGGGAGAAATCCTGGCCAGTCGCGCCGCTTCGTCCGCTGTGAGGGCTCTGGAAAAAATTGCAGGCTCGTCCAGTCGCCCTTCCCAGTTGGCGGAGTTATCGCTGCGGCCCCCCAGCCAGATCTGAGGAATCGTTACCTCGGCCGACTTGCCGGAAAACTCTGGTTTCCCATTCAGATAGACCCCAAATCGCTCGCCGTCCCGCACGAACAGCAGGTGGTTCCATGTCCAGCGAGGAATCTCGGTTGGGCCTGCCAGCACCTCGCCACTGCTACCCTGAAAGATCAGCTTCCCTGGACTGGCGGAACTGCCACCAATCCCAAGATGCTCACCAAATCGGCTCACACCACCGTCGTGGTCCCGGGAATACAGCCAGCCGGCAACTTCACGCCCGGTCGCTGGCATGCCATTCCAGAACCACATGGAGACCGAATACTGACTCGCCAGATCTTCAGCTTGAAATGCCAGTCGACCACCACAAAAGTGCATGCAGCGATTGCTCACTCCAATGCCACAGAACGACTCACTCGCTGGTCCCTCCAGCCAGAATGTCACACCGGGCTCAATCTGCGCGTGCCTGTGATGACCGCTGGAATCCGCAGCCAGCGGGGCGTGAAATTCGTGCAGACGCCACCATGCGAGTGGTCGCAGAGTCCGGATCTGCTCTGCCGCCGTCCCCTCGGGCAGCCGCCACGGTCGCCGTTGTTGACCACTGACAGACTCCAGCAGCCGAATGGCGCTCTGAGCAATCCGTGGCTCCGCCGTCACTTCCAGTCCTGCTGAACGAGCTGCCCACGTGTTGTAGCCTCCGAGGGGATGCTGTTCCGGAGGTGGAATGTAGCCATCGCCACCATTTGCCAATTCAATCACCATGGTGTCCGTCAGCGGACTGGCAGCCTTGATCTTGAGCCCCGTAACGGCGTAGGTCTCGTTGGGGGTTGTGGCAATTCCAATCTCGCCGATTCGCAGGGCCTGCACCACCACTTCCGTCCGCTGCAGCTCATGCAGCAGGAGCTGCTCTCTTGCATAAACCTGCACCTGGTCCTTCGGCTGCTGGCCGGACAACGGTTCCACAATTCGCTGAGCCCAATCGAGTAACTGCCGATTTGGTACGCGGTAAACCATCGGCAAACGCTCTTCCGCCATGGAAATGGTCACGTCAGAGCGATACTGCACCTGGGAAAAGGCCTGCAATGCCAATTCGCCGAGTCCCACCGCATACTCCTCAATCTTCAGCTGCGGATTCCACGTCTCAGGATGCCGGTAGTCACGTCTCCAGATATCGCCACTGCAGCCGTGCGACATCATCGCCACGAAACCTGATCCCGGAGAAATTCCACGCTCCAGATGGCCAGCAAACAATCCAAAATAATCTGCACTGATGTCGCTGTCACCGAAGTAGTGCATGGAGAAATTCGCCAGCACTGCGAGCGGTTGCCCCCCGACCGTCTGCACTGAAATCAGGGACAATTCAGGATCTTCCGGTCCCGCCTCGCCCGTCACGTCGTCCAGATTGGCGCCGGCATGCATATTTGCACGGACCGTGCGATTGCCGAAAGGATCCTCCACAACGCGATCCGGACGACGAATCCACTGCCGAAGTGCGGTGTAGTCCGGTGCGGGAATTCGAGCAAATCCGATCCGCGCAGGCTCCTGTTTCGCCTGAGCCGCAACGATCGACTCTACCAGACGCTCGCGCAGAAACGGCACGTAGTCCGGGTCGGCGTCCGTCCCCAGACACCCCATCGAGGCCGGTGCCGAATGCGCGTGGGTAGCCGCGATGAGCATTTGGCCTGCCGGAATACCCGTTCGAGCAGCCGCCAGCGCCTTCACATCATCAAGGAACTGGCGACTCATCATGCAGCTGTCCACAATCACAATCGCCAGACTTGTGGCTCCGTCGCTGCAGACAAGTGTTCGTGCGGTCACTGGAGTTTTCACTTTGTCCAGACTGCGACTTGTCATGCCACCGTTGACCAGCACTGGAAACTTCTGCGGCGTGACATCAACCACCGCCGCACCTGCCCTGAAGACGCCGTCTTTCGCCGCGCCGATCGGCAAACACCAAACAGACACCAACGCCGCCAAAGTGAGCCGCATTACGTGCGGCATGGTCCGTTGCATGGTTGTAACTCCCAGGTCAAGGGGCTGCAGAAATCATCGGGATTCTAGCCTGCGGCCCCGCCTGAACACCAGCGACAGGGCAGGGGGGCTCCGGGATGACAAAACGGTGTTACGGGCGCCTGAATTCGTGTGGCGGACACCACACCGGACCATTCCCCCGCCACGCATCGCTCGGGGGATGTGTACGCCTACCCATCCCCCCACCCCGCCCCAGGGGAGGTGTCTGTCCGAGCGGCAAACGCCTGGCAGAAGCGATTCTGGCCGCACCGGCTGACTGACATCGGGCGCACGCCGGGAGTGCTCGCCTGTCTGGCGTAACGGGACTGACTCCCCGCAGATAAATCTGCACTTTTTGCAGAATTAATGAATGTTTTTTATGTTTCTAAACTTGATTTTTGATTTGGATGCTCGATAATCACAGGCGAGTGAGGGGGGATTTTATGAGCAAGCGAACAATGACATTGAATCTGACGGACCGTGAAATGCAGGTTCTGGACGAACTTTGTGCCAGGAAGGGGCTGAACAAGACGGCTCTTCTGCGACAGGCTTTGCGGCTGTATCAGACAGTCGACCAAAGGCTGGAACAGGGAGAGAGGCTGATTTTTGAGAGCAGCGACAAAACTGAAAAGGCGGAGCTCGTTGTGCTGTGAATGCCCGGTTTTCCCAGATCTTTCTCCGCGACGGTGCTTTTGGGGGGGGATGGTTGCGGCGACTCTTTACGATGCCATCCTGCCCAGACATCTGGACGACCACGAGCAACGCTGGAAGCCACTTTTGGAATCCGCTGCAGTCGAGCACGGTCACGGGGACTGGTGAAAAAAGGTCCGATACTATTCGGCCCGACTCAGTCATCAGTCGTTTGCAATTGAGTGTGCGGGTATGGTGCAGGGGATGATGATTGTAAATACCATCGGGCGGTGTCGCATTTCATCGCAGGCAAACAGGCACGTTGTGTATGTCGAGTATCTTGAGGCTGCTCCATGGAATCGCGGGCCAGTACAGGGGTATGGGGACCGTGATGATTGCAGCGGCGATTCAGCTCCGCCTTGACGAAGGGAATCAGGGGCGTCTGGGCCTGCTTCGCTTCCTCAGGCAGATGGTTCCTGCAGAGGCCTCTGCGGTATGACAGACCTGTGGCCGGACACGTCCTCAGGCACTTGTTTTCCCCTGCGATACTTTGAAATGACCCAATCGCAGGCAGCAAGTTTTTTGACGGTGCCGAATTCAAATGAACCTTAACCTTCCCAGGGCATGGTTTTAAAAAGAGCATTTCTGGTGGCGATCAGGAAATCGGCGCGGGCCGTCCGGCGGGTGAATTCGGCTCTCATCGCCGCAAATCCGCAACAGACGTGCTGCAGGTCGGTGAATCCGAGGCCGCCTGCTCGGTGGAAGTTTCTGTCCAATGCTCGATCGCCGAGGACGCCGCTCAACAATCCGGCGAATCCCAGGTGCCACCCGGTTGACGCTGACTGCAGGGGGGGCGACGAGGGTTGCTGTCCCGCGGACGGCAGGCGGGAGCGATCGTTTATGGGCTGCGCGGGCCGGTCAGACTGAAGTGCGATTCACGGTCAGCTGCAGATCGCCGGTCGCCTGAGGCAGGTGGATGGTCAGCTGCAGCTCGGCGTCTCCTCCAAGTTCCTGTGCCATCGCGGAGAGTTCGTGGGCACCAACAGCATGGTAAGCTTCCACCAGTTCTCGCCAGACGAACCGTCGCGTGGGGCGTGGCATCATTCTGGCGGCTTTTTCCAGATCACCGATCGCGCCGTGGAAGTCGCCAAGTTGTTTCTTTGCCATCCCCAGCATCAGCAGGCGGGGGCCCTCCAGCGGTCCGGCGGCAGGAATGTTTTCAAGTTCTGCAGCGGCCCTGTCAGCGAGGCCGAGATCGAGATATCCATCGGCGGCAAGCAGTCGTCGGACAGCTCTGGGGGTCATCTGCGTTCTCATGGGTCAGCTCCTGAAAGTGAGACAGTCACTCCGTTGGTTTGTAATCAAACTGACTATTCGACTCAGCAAAGGGTGAGCCAAACGCAACAGGATTTTGGCTGGAATCCATAAATGCCTTTGCTGCTGGACTTTGCAATGCAGGGTGGGTTGCTGAAGGCATGCGTTGAGTCTGCCAAAACTACAAAACCGACGCTTGAACCTGCCTAAAAAACCGCCAAAACCGGCAGATTTTGCCGATGCCAGTGCAGTTTTTACAATTCGGGCGATGGTGTGCTTGCGGAATCCGAAGATTTCACCGACGAAAGAGGTGGATTTTGTTTGCAAACACCGTCGACTGCTCGTACTGCCTGACGCAGACGTGTTTGCCTTCGCCCGGACTTTTCCGTTATGTCCATCTCCCTGACTGCCGGCCTTTTTTTGGCGTTTCTGACGTCGGTGTTCGTAACGCCGATTGTGCGGTCGCTGTCTTTGCAACTGGGGCTGATTGATCTGCCTGGACTCCGCAAAGTGCACGTCATGCCAACTCCCAGAGGCGGTGGCATCGCAATTTTCCTCGGGCTGACAGTTTCGTGTCTGGCCACGGTGAGTGGTTTGTTGCCACTGCCACAGGGGAGCACCTTTGCTGCAACCGGGGACTTGCCGCGCCAGTTGGTCGCGATAGCCTGTGGTGGAGTGGTGCTGTTTTTCACGGGCCTGGCCGATGATCGCTGGAATCTGTCATGGAAGTTCCGCCTGGGTCTGCAGGTGGTGGTGGCTGCTGCTGTTGTGCAGTCGGGGGTGCGAGCCACCATTTTTGTTTCGCAGCCATGGTTTGGCTTTCTGGCCACGATGCTGTGGATTCTGGTGCTGACGAATGCCATGAATTTTCTTGACAACATGGATGCACTTTCTGCGGGAATCGGACTAATCGCAGCGGCGCAGTTTGCTGTGATTCTGCTGTTTATGGTTCGTGACCCCATTGTTCCGGTCGCGGCCGTGCTTTTGTTTCTCAGTGGGTCACTGTTTGGTTTTCTTTGCTGGAACCGGCCGCCCGCGTCGATCTTCATGGGTGACTGCGGGAGTAATCTGATTGGATTCCTGCTTGCCACGCTCACGGTTGCCGGAACGTTCTACGAACGGTCCGGCAGTCGGCATGTGATGCTGGCACCTCTATGTGTGATGGCTGTTCCGCTGTATGACTTCTGCACGGTGATCTGTATTCGTCTGAGTCAGGGACGCAGTCCGTTTCATGGGGATAAGAGCCATTTTTCGCACCGTCTGGTTGAATTGGGGCTGCGACCGTCCAGTGCAGTCCTGACAATTCATCTGACAACTGCCATGACGGGACTTGGCGGACTCCTGCTGTATCAGGTTCCTGGCTGGACAGGTGCGATTCTTGTCGTCGCGCTGATCGCCATGATGCTGGCCATCATAGCGATTCTGGAATTTGTCGGACGGCGTACGGTTGTGGATGAGCGTCGCATCGCAGGGGCAGGGCAGAGCTGATGCGGTTTTCAACGGCATCACTGGCTGCAACGCTGCTTTACGCATCGGGACTCTGGATCGGCGAGGAAGCTGCAGATGGACGCGGCCTGTACCTGGTCGTCCTCTGGACCGTGCTTTGCGCCGTGACAGCGGGGCGTGAACTCTTCGGCGTGGAGCGAACACGTGGCCTCCGATTCAGCATCGCGGACTTCGCTGTCGCGCTGGTTGCCGTGGGGCATCTCATCTCCAGCTGGCACCTTGAACAGACCGGTGGCGATCGCCGTGCAGCATGGAATCTGACCATGGAGTGGCTGGGGCTGGCTGCCGCGTGGTACACTCTGCGGACAGTCTGCAGGAATGCTCGCGACCGCACCCTGATCACTGAAACTCTGCTGGCGCTCATCGTGGGTCTTGCAGTGCAGGGAATCTGGCAGCATCACCTTTCATTTCCTCGTCAGGCCACATGGTATCAGGACCGTCGCGAGGCTCTGGATACAGCCCTTCGCACTCCGGGCAGCGCAGCCATGCAGCGTGTGCAGGAGATCATGGTGGAATTCAGTCAGATGGGAGTTCCATTGGAGGGGTCTTCACGAGTCCTGTGGGAAAACCGTCTGCTTTACAGCACTGAACCGCTCGGCACGTTTGCACTGACGAATACGCTGGCCGGACTCCTTGTTGCCGGGCTCATTCTGGCCACGGCCCGCTGGACGTCAGTGCAGAGCAGAATCGTGCATCAGACTGCCATCGGGCTGACCATTGCTGCGATCGGTTATTGCCTGGTTCTGACGAAGAGTCGCTCGGGGTGGCTGGCGGCCATTTGCGGCCTGCTGGGCCTTTGGTTGAGTTCCAGTCAGCGGGGCAGCTTCCGGTTAATGCTCCGTGCCGGCATCGCTGCGGCCGGGCTGGCGACGGTGCTGACCGTGGGAGCAGCCTGCTCGGGAGCCATCGACCGCGAAGTCATTCTGGAATCCCCTAAATCGCTCCAGTACCGATTCTTCTACTGGCTGGGGAGTCTCGAAATGCTGGCGGATCAGCCTCTGTTCGGCGCCGGACCAGGCAATTTCCGACAAGCCTATCTGCCGCACAAGCCGGACGAATCCAGCGAGGAGATTCGCGATCCGCATAATTACCTGCTGGAAGCGTGGTCATCCGCCGGCCTCGCAGGACTGGCAGGGATGCTGCTGTTTACAGGCGTTGCTGCTGCGGCCATCTGGCGACAGTCGGGTGAGGAGCCTGGAGCAGAAAGCGGCTGGTTTCCTGAAACGGGGCCACGGACGTCGGCGCCCCCGACTTCTCCGGCAGTCAACCAGCGTGCGCGCACTCTGGCGGCCTCAGTTCCTGTGGCTTGCATTGCAGCAGGCTGGCTGCTGGATACCGGCTGGGAATGGCTGAGTGCAGATTCTCTTCGGGATAAGGCCATTGATCTGCTGCTGCTCGCTGGCGTTCCACTCCTGCTGATTCGCCGTCGACTTTCCGAATTCCCTGGTTCCACGGCCGCCCGTGCAGCGGCAACCGCAGTCCTCCTGCATCTGCTGGCATCCGGGGGATTTGGAATCTCCGTGGTGATGCTGACGGTCTTCTGCTGCTCAGCGGCAGGTCTCGGGGATGCTGCGGCGGGGCCTCTCAGCACTGCCAGTCCCTCGGACCTGCTCCGTCGCTGGCGAATTGCCATCCGTGGCGTCATCGGGGTGCTGTCATTACTGGCGGCCACAGCGACTGTCGGGATGGGTATGGTGCCACTGATGAGAGCTGAAAGAGCACTCGACAAAGCACTGGCACTCGCTGCCGACAGTCGCGCGCAAACTGAGACTGGGGTTGACAATGTTCGAACGGCATTCCGGGACGCGATCGCGGCTGACAGGCGACGTTCTGGTACGTGTCAGGCATGGGCTGAGTATGAGTTGGGTCAGCTGCGTGCTCGTCTGGGGGAGCCTGCGTCCAAGTCTTCGCCAACGGGCCATGGCGGATCTGAAGCTGGGATGCTGTTGTCCGGTATGGCGGAAGCCTGCGATGCCTGGATTGAGTCGGATCCGAAAGGTTTTGCTGCCTGGCAACTGCGTGGGATCGGTCGTCGACTTGTCTGGGAGCATTCCGGTGACAAGGTTTTGCTCCAGCAGGCGCTGGATGATTTCGGGGAAGCTGTGCGGAGACACCCGGGCCAGGCAGACGTCTGGCTGCAGAAAGCTGAACTGGAGCAGGAGGCTGGCGGTGCGAGTGCAGCCTGGTCCTCGGCGGCCAGAGCGGAAACGCTCAACCAGATCAATCAGGCATGGGGACATCAGGACCAATTCCTGTCTGAAGCTCAGGAGCAACGTCTGCGGTTGCTGGGGCAGGGCAGGGGGGAGTCGATAGGCAACGGTGGCCAGGAAATTCCGGCTGCACGGCAGGAAGCGGGGCAGAAAGTTCCCTGAGTTCACGATAACATCCACAGCACTGCCTCCGCGCAGGGCTCAAAAAAGTGATTCACTCCGGAGTCTCTCATGCAAAAATTTCTGATCGGTCTGGCACTGGTGGGCGGACTTATTGCAGCCGCAGTTCTGCTCTCACCGGCTCGCGAGGAAAGCATCGCGGATCGACTGCAGCAGATGAAATCCGACGAAAAGGCCATCATCACTCAGTTCAGACAGCCGGAAAAAGTCAGTGATCTGCCGGTTCCCAGCCCGACCGGTCCGTGGCCCATCGCTGAAGCTGCAGAGCTGGTGTTTTCATTTGGTCGGATGCCCGTGCGATCCACCAACTCCCATTCCTTCACCATTCAGAACACGGGTGAAGCGGACCTGCAGCTCAAAGCGGGCACGACCACCTGTAAATGCACGACGTTCGGTTTCGGCGCAGATCCGAAAAATGCGGAAAAGACGGCGGTGGTCGCCCCCGGTAAAAGTGTCAGCCTGCTGATGAACTGGAAGTCGGGTGACGTGGCCGATCGAGCGTTTCGGCACGGAGGCGAAGTACACACCAACGATCCCCGGAACCCGCTGATCAAACTTGCTGTGGAGGGGGCGGTCGAGATTCCGTTCGAGGTCATGCCGCAGTACTTCTGGGACTTTGGTGCGGTCTATCAGGAACCTGCACAATTTGCTGCGGGGCTTGGTTCACGTCTGCATGACGCTTTTCAGATTCAGTCCGTCAGCAGCCCTTCCGGTCTGGTTCAGGTGATGATACAGCCGATGTCACCTGAAGAACTGGGCCGCGATCACTTTGCAAGTGGCTACTCGCTGAATGCAACGGTGTCTGCCGAAATTCCCCCGGGGCTCTTTCAGGAAGAGCTGGAGATCGTCACCTCGGTACAGCCTGAGCCCATCAGGATCACGGTGCGAGCCCGCAAGTATGGAGCGCTGCGGATCCAGGCGATTGCCGGCACGACCTTCAATTCTGACACGATGTCACTGCAACTGGGGTCCTTCAAGGCCGCAGAAGGACGTGAGGCGCGGGTGCTGCTGATTGTTGATGAAAAAGACATGCAGGAGCCGTTTAAGGTCGAGGTCGCCGAGGCTGATCCCGCATTTCTGAAGGTGGAACTGCAGCCTGTTGGCATGCCGTCGGGTACCGTCCATCGCTATATTCTCGCTCTGCGGATTCCTCCGGGGCGTCCGGTTGTGCAGAAGACAGAAACGAATCCCGGCAGAATACGGCTCAGTACCAATCATCCATCCGGAGACGGTCTGTCCCTGGGCCTGCTTCTGTACTCCAATTAATCGCTCCCTCAGCAATCGTTCGCAATACTCACGCAGGATGCTGCCATGAAGCGTGCCTCAGTCTTCCTTTTCGTCGGCTTTCTGGGGCTGGTGTTCCTCGCCGCTTCCATGTTCTGGATGCCTCGACAAGTCAGTCAGCCGGCAGTCAGCCAGCCCTCAGCAAGCACAGCAGGAACCACCCCCACGGCCGCAGCAATTCCGGCAGCATCACTGCAATTCCCCAACTGGCCCAAACCCGCAGCTGTGCTGGTGGTGACCGGTGAGCAGCAGGGGTATTTTGAACCCTGTGGCTGCACCGCAAGCCAGCTCGGTGGAATGACGCGCAGGGCGGGTCTGTTTCGCAAACTCCGAGACCTCAGCTGGGATGTGCGAGGAGTGGACCTTGGCAGCGTTTCGTCGCGCACCGGCGTCCAGGCGCAACTCAAATTCGAAACCACTCTGCAGGCCCTTCGTGAGCTTGGATATGTGGCACTTGGGGTTGGCCCCGAGGAGCTCCGGCTGGATCCGGGTTATCTGCTCTCTCAGCACCTGACTGACGGTGAAGATTTCCTTGGGTTTGTCAGCGCAAATCTGACGTTTTTCGGGACCCGCGATCTGGGGACACCCCTGGCACTGCGAATTCTGGATGTCGGCGGAGTGCGCATCGGGATCACCAGCGTGCTCAGTGAAACACTCAGAAACCAGGTCCTGCCGGCCGGGAGCCCGGCTGGTGACGCCGAATGGACCAGTCCTGAAGAATCACTCAGCTCCGTGATGCGGGAATTTGACGCTCAGCAGGTTCAGTTCCGCGTGCTGTTGTCGCAGGCCACGCTGGAAGAATCACGTCAAATTGCCAGAACCTTTCCGCAGTTCAATCTGGTTGTCTGTGCTCAGGGCTTCGGCGACGGTGAGTCAGAACCTGAACTGGTCGGCTCTGTGCGGCTCATTCAGGCCGGCGAGAAGGGGAAAACGGCAGGCGTGATCGGCATTTATCCGGCCAGTGTCGAGCAACCGGTTCGCTTCGAACTTGTGACACTCAATGGCGATCGCTTTGGAGATGACCCAGCGATGATCGAGCTGATGCAGCAGTACCAGCAACGACTCAGAGAGCAGCGTCTGGTCTCCGCAGAGGCTCCGGTGAGGCACCCCTCCGGGGCGTCCTTTGTCGGTGCACGCAAGTGTGGCGAGTGTCATTCGAAGGCGTTTGCTGTCTGGGAGAAATCCGCACACGCCCATGCCCTTGAAAGCCTTGATCCGGCGAAAGCTCGTCGCGGTGCGGAACGACTGCATGGCATTCAGCGTTTCCACGACCCGGAGTGTCTTGCCTGCCATGTCACCGGCTGGGATTCTCGCGATTATGTGCGTTTTGAAACCGGATTCCTCAACCAGGAATTTGCGGCTGACCAGGCTGAGCAGGGGCTGGAACGCCTGCTCGCAGGCAACCAGTGTGAAAACTGCCACGGGCCTGGAAGCCGACATGTCGAACTGATCGAAAGTGGAGCCGATGCCTCGACGGCGGCGCAGTCAGTTCGCGTGACGCTTCAGCAGGCTCGCGATACGGCCTGCTATCGCTGTCATGACGGCGAGAACAGCCCGGAATTCGATTTCGACAGGTATTGGCAACAGGTGCAGCATCCCGGGAAGGACTGAGGCGCCTGTTGATTACGGGGCCGTGGCCGCCGGGTCGTCCAGCAGCCGCATTTGATCACTCAGCAGTTTCCGGAGCTCATGGAGTTTTCCACTGTGCTGGGGCTGCCCGGCAAGGTTGGTTTGCCCGTGCCCGGACGAACGATGCTCCGGAAGCAGCTCCTGCGGATTCCATTCGAGGTTGAACAGCTGGACTTCGTCGATGCCGAGGGCAGGGGCCTTGTAGGTGATGAGCTTCCAGTTGCCCTGCCGCACGCAGCGAATGCCCGGTTTCTGTCCACCGGAATAGGCACCATAGAGCACGTCTCGGACCACCTTCCGGTGTCCTTCGAGCACCGGCCGGAGGCTGAGACCTTCATTGGATTCCGGGGGCGTGATTCCGGCGAAATCACAGCAGGTGGCCAGCAGATCGAGCAGGTAAGCGTTGCCTGCGGCGCGGCTGTTTGCTGGAATTCCCGGTCCCGCAACAATAAACGGGACGCGCCACGTGTGCTGATACAGGTTCTGTTTTCCCATCAGACCGTGGCGTCCGATTGACATACCATGATCAGCGGTATAGATCACCACGGTGTTGTCCAGTTCGTCGAGTTCATCCAGACGCTGCAGCACGCGACCAATCTGTTGATCAATCGATTCACTGCAGGCCATCTCCCGGCCCAGTTCGTTGCGAATGCTGGCTTCATCGCGGTTTCGCCAGACGCCACTCACCGCAACCTCATCGCGAACGTCGGCATCTGAATTGTTGAAGGGATGTCTGATCAGGTAGTTCCCTGGCAGCGCAGGCTGCAGCGGATTCAGTGGTGGCCGCCTATCAGGATCTGCATGGTTGACTGCACCATACTTTGCCAGCAGTTCCGGGGTACCGTCCCGTGTATCATGCGGGTGCGAAAACCCAAAGTGAATATAAAAGGGACGCTGGTCATTTGTGCGACGGCGTTCGCCGAGATAATCCAGCACCTGTTCTGCGTGCCAGGCACTCCCGCTTTCCGCCGTCCCGCCCCGTTTCGTCGCGTCTCTGCGAACGGTGAACTGTCTGTTGGCACCTTCATAGCTGTTGCCGACCTTGCACGTTCGCATTGTTGCATAGCCCGCACGGTTGAAAACAGCGGCGACGGTATTCTGTTCAAGTCCCGGTGGACAGAGCGATCCCTTGTGGGGACCAATCGGCAAATGCCACAGTGTCCGGCCACTCATCATCATGTGCCGTGAAGGGGTGCAGACGGCACCGCTGAAGGAACCCATGTGACAGACGTTATCGAGGACCATGCCACGCTGTGCGAGCCTCGTCAGGGCAGGGGCCTGCAGAGGAGTCGCCGGGTTGTACATCGGCAGATCTTCCGGCGACTGATCGTCGACGAGAATGAACAGAATGTTTGGTCGACGGCTCGCTCCGGGAAGCGGTTCTGCGGCAGGGCCGACAGGGCAGGGCAGGGCAGACAGCAGCAGAAGCAGCAATGCAGGAAATCGGACAGACATGACAACGTGGCTCCGACAAACATGAGTTTTCAGCGGGAGTTGCTGGAAGCTCAGTCTGGCAGATTTGCTGCGCCGATGCCAGGTGACATGTCGTCCAGAAATCGCAGCAGTTCCCTTTCAATCTCAGCGGGATCGCCGAAGGCGTTCCTGAAATCACTCAATCGCTCTTCCGCGGAGTAGTTTTCAAATGGTCCACGTGTTGCCAGTCTTTTCACGTAGTCGGCAAACTTTGTGTTTTCCGCCTTCGAGCGACCAGTGCTGAGATAGCATGTGAGTGCCCAGGAAAGGCTGTAAGCGTCGAAGGAGCGGCGATTGAAGAATTCATCAGATGCAACAAGTGCAGCCACGTCACCCAGTGTGCGTCGCCGGCTGTACTCACGACAAAACCAATCCAGACGTTCCGGGTTAATCTGTTCCGAGGGCTTCAGTATTCGGCCGTGACCGCGGATGCGTACCCGACTGGATTCCAGATGCAGGGCGAGCCCTTCCACAAGCCATTGCGGGGACAGGCCAAAACGACTGTGGATCCCGACATTGAATCCAATCTGGTGCGTTGTTTCATGGATGATGGTATCAATTGTGCGGGCCGAGAGTGTTCCCCCCAGAAGCATTGCGGGACGCTCACTGCTGAGACGGTCTGCGGGTGTGGAGTTGCCCGGCTCAACGAGACTGTTCAGCGCGTCAAGCACCACCACTCGGTTGGTTTTCAGCGAATAGTATCCCCTGAGATCCCGTGACCACGGAGTATGATCCTGCTGACAGTAGTCTTTGAAGTGCGTTTGACTGGCGAAGACAATCGCCACCAGGGGCAGGGCAGGGGCAGAGGCTGGCAGATTTCGGGCCGCAAGGAATCGGGAAACTTCACCGAGAACACGTTCGAAGATTTCCGCGTACGCAGCCAGTGTTTCCCGGGGAGCCGCCACCACAAAGTGTCTTGAGGCTTTGACTTCATATTCACGAGGCAGTTCACTTCGCAGTCGCTTCAGAAACGCATCGACCGACGCCGAATGAAACACCGGCGAAGCAACCTCCAGATGCGTAATCTGACTGGCTGGCAAATGCACCACTTCGCCAAATGGATCCATAATCCAGGTGGCCTCGTCACTCCGTGCCAGAACTCGACCGGTCCACGACTGATCCCCCGACTGAAACTTCATCAGTCGCGGAGGTTCCTCAGCGATCGCTGTGAGACTGAACCAATTGGACAGCAGCAGGCAAAGGAATGCAGCAGAAGAGCAGTATTTGGGGGTGGACATCAGGCGTATCTTCAGGGAATGCGCGCAGGACGGAAAAGCGAGCCGGGATTCGATTGATTGGTGCGGGAGTTACCTCGTTTCTGCATTTTGCGTTGCAGGGAGTCCTCACCTGCGGTCTTTTTGAGTGACAGCGGGGGGAGGCCACCAGGTTGGCGGGAATTGTTTGGGATTTACAAAGCTGTGGATCTTTGGCAACGAACTGTGATGTTCCGTCGAACGGCCTGGTGTTGCTGCCAGGGTACAGATGTTGCGAATGAGCATCACTTCTCCGAAATCTGAACCCGGTAGTTCCCTGCGGGACGTGGGCTTGACTCTGGAGTCTGCTCCGGGAAACTGCTGCAAAGCGGCGCTGCCTGCTCAGCCCCCCTGTCCCATGACCTGCCTCCAGTTGTTCGGAGTTCCCGCATGTTTCGAAGCCTCTGTACTCCTGCCCTGCTTGTCGCCGGCCTGCTGATACTCATCCCACCCGAAATTCCCGGTGGCGACTGGAAACAGTGGCGTGGTCCGCTCGGAAACAACACCGCGGAGCCAGGACAGAAACTCCCTGTTGAATGGAGCGATTCACGGAATGTCGTCTGGAAGGTCCCCGTGCCTGGCCGAGGACACTCCTCGCCAATTGTTTTTGGCAACCTCGTCGTCCTCTGCAGTGCAGACGAGAAGACTCAGACTCAGGCTGTTCTGGCATTTGATCGTCGTACCGGCAAACCGTTGTGGCTGACTCCCGTCAGCCAGGGCGGATTCCCAACGCTGCATCCCAAAAATACACACGCCTCAACCACGGCAGCAACCGACGGTCAACGTATTTATGCAGCGTTCAACCATCACGAAAAAATCGAAGTGGTCGCCCTGGATCTTAACGGAAAGGTGCTCTGGAGAACGGACGCGGGACGTTTTCGGCCTCAGGCCTACGAATATGGCTACGCATCCTCTCCAACGATTTTCAATGACACACTCATCATTTCCGCCGACTGCGATACCGGAGCCTGGCTGCGGGCGTTTCGCCTGAGTGACGGGGGGCAGGTCTGGTCCCGGGAACGACCACTGAGTCTCAACTGGGGTTCACCGATCGTCGCCCGCTTCGGCAATCGCCAGCAACTTCTGCTCAGCGGGACCTCCATGATCGCAGCCTACAACCCCGCTGACGGCACTCCCCTCTGGAACACTCCCTGCCTGACCATGGCCACCTGCGGCACTTGTATCTGGGATGAAGACACGGTGTTTGCCAGCGGAGGTTACCCGGAATCTGAAACGGCAGCGGTCAAGGCAGACGGCTCAGGCGTCGTGTGGAAAAACAAGGTCAAATGTTATGAACAGTCCATGCTCATCACCAAAGGTCATATTTATGCTTTCAGTGACCAGGGAGTGTTTTACTGCTGGAACGCAAAGACCGGAGAAGAACGCTGGAAACAGCGGCTCAAAGGCCCCGTTTCCACATCACCACTTCTGATCGATGATGTCATTCTGGCAACCAACGAAGCCGGTACGACCTGGGCTATCCGAGCGGATCCGGAGCGGTACGAACTGGTCGCCCAGAACCAACTGGGCGATTCAGGCTTTGCCACGATGGCGGCTGCCGATGGGCGACTCTACATTCGCACGTCCAAAGGCGACGGACCGACTCGTCAGGAAACGCTGTACTGCATCGGCAGCAGATAACGGAAACGAGCGCTGGACTTCATGGCACGCAGTCAGCCGGACATCCTGATCATTGGTGGAGGCGTCATCGGTCTGACGACCGCGCTGGAGCTTGCTCAAAATGGCCTGCGAGTTCTGGTGACAGATCGGCAAACCGCCGGACGGGAGGCGTCATGGGCAGGCGCCGGGATGCTTCCACCGGGTGGCGTGCCGAACTCGCCCAGTCCCGAGGCCAGACTGCGATCATTCAGCCACAGCCTCTGGCCTGCACTCACCGCTCGTCTCCATGAAATTACCGGGCACGATAACGGCTATCGTGTCTGCGGTTCACTGCTGCTGACAGAAGGCGAACAGCAGGCTCAGAAGCTGGCAGGGGAGTGGGCAGCTGACAATGTGACAGCCCGCCAGATCGGGGCTCAGGATCTGAAAGACTCATGGCCAGCACTTGCCTGCCACCACACGGCCGGTGTCTGGCTGCCCGAGCAGGCTCAGGTTCGCAATCCCTGGCATCTGCAGGCACTCAGGGCAGCCTGTGAACAGCTGAAAGTGGAAGTGCTGGAGCAAGCCGGTCCCGTGATGCTCCACCCGCGACAGGAACACGTGGAAGCAGTGACCATTGGAACGGAGCGACTCTCGCCACATAAGGTTTGCGTCGCGGCTGGCGCATGGACAGCCAGCATACTGCAGCCACTTGGCATCTCACTGCCGATTCACCCGATACGCGGGCAGATGATTCAACTGAGAAGCCCTCGCCCCCTGTTCAGCTGTATGCTCGAATCCGGCCGACGCTACCTTGTGCCACGCACCGATGGTCTGATTCTCGCCGGCTCCACCGAAGAACACGCGGGGTTTGAAAAAGCCAGCACCGCTGCCGGTGTGGCGGGACTCATCGAGTTTGCCTGCGAACTTGTCCCTGAGCTGCGGCACCAGGAACTTGTCAGGTGCTGGTCCGGACTCAGACCCGGATCCGCTGACGATCTCCCGCTGCTGGGCAATGTTCCCGGATATTGCAACCTGTTTGTCGCTGCCGGACATTTTCGAGCGGGTCTCCAGATGTCCCCCGGGACGGCCCGGATCATGAGTGCGGTGCTGCGTCAGGAGTGTTCGCCAGTCTCGCTCACGGGGCTTGACGTCGAACGGTTCCAAACTGCCCCCCCTGCAGGAAATGAAGCATGAGAGCTGTGATCCAGCGCGTGACAGAAGCCTCTGTGACTGTGGAGGGCTGCGTTGTCGGCCAGATCGGACGTGGCTTTCTCGTACTCCTTGGAATCACGCATACCGATACTCACAAAGACGTCAACTGGATCGCGGCAAAAATCGCAGGTTTAAGGGTGTTTGAGGACGCCGAAGGTAAGATGAACCTGAGCCTTGCAGATGTCGGTGGGGCCGTCCTGCTCGTAAGCCAGTTCACGCTTTACGGGGACTGCAGAAAGGGGCGTCGCCCCAGCTTCATCGAGGCAGCCCGCCCGGAGGTGGCCGTGCCCCTGTACCAGGCTGTTGCGGCAGAACTGCGCGGGGCCGGACTGCAGGTGGAGACCGGACAGTTTCAGGCCCACATGGACGTCCGGCTGCTCAATGACGGGCCGGTGACACTGCTCCTCGACAGTCAGCAACTGTTCTGACCAGCGCCCGAGGTCCCCGAATTATTCACTGTTTCGGTCTTTTCTCACTGCCGGGCTCAACCGTAAACTCCGGCGGTCTCTCCAGAACGACACAGGGATATTCCGGCCATGAATTCATCACAGGTTGTTGATCTGCTCGTTGTCGGAGTGCTGCTGTACTGCACGATCCGCGGTGCCTCGCGCGGACTGCTCTCACAGCTGGCATGGGTCGTCGCGCTGCTCCTGTGCTTCAAATTCGCCGGCACGCTCTCGCCAGCGCTCGAACCGTTCATCGCCGTTGCCCCTCCTTTGCGACAATGGCTGGCTATGCTGGCCGTGTACGTCGGACTGTGTGGAGCGGCATTTCTTGCCGCAGGCATGGCCAGCAGCTGGATGGAGAAAACAAAGATTCTTGACTTCGATCGCCATCTGGGTGGCCTGCTGGGCTTCGCCAAGGGCATCGTGATCTGCATGACCATCATGTACTTTCTGATCACCATGTCTCCCTCTATCCGCAATATCGTGGGCCAGACCTACTCCGGGTACGGAGCGGCCGTCATCCTGAGCCATTCACAGATGCTGCTGAATCTGGTCCCCGAACATGCTGTGCCCATGGTGCAGCACGTCATCGACCGATTTAATCAGCACCTGCGTCCCACGTCCGACGATCTTGCAGGAGCAACTCCTGCCGATCCCGGTTCCTTTCCCGGACTGGCCCCCGGCAATCAGCAACCCGAATCGTGGCTCAATGGCTCTGCCGACTTTCGCCTTGAAGACATGCTCTCCACAGCCACTCGAACCCAAAGCAGCACAAACGAAACCACTCCCCAAACCAACGCACAAAATCCAACCGGACAACTGGCCCTGAATGATGTGCTCAGTCTGCTCCCGGAACGCGTGCGTGAATCCCTGCCTCAGGCAACACTCAACGCCATTCAGGATGCCGCACCCGAAGAACAACGCCAACTGCTCAGCCAGTTGCGGCAGGCCGTGCCCTCCGGGATGGCTCAAGTTCTCTCTGATTTTCTCCGAGGCTCCGCCAGCCGCGATGCACCCCTGGCTGACTCAACCCCCGCCTCTGCACGTCCACGCTCCCCGGCAGACACTGCAGCCCCTGGGGCGGCACGACTGACTGCCACCGACTCCGCGCTGCTCAGAGAAATCTCCGGGATCTACAGCCAGCGTTCTGACATTGAACAGCGGGCTCGCGAATATCTTGCCGGCGTGCCTCCTGTGGTGATCCCGCGAGTGCTTGCTGACTGGCACGCCGATGCACTGGGACTCCCACGCGACCCCGATCCCGGGACCGATGTGAACTCGCGACTGGATGAGCGCATTCTGAGACAGCTCAATCGAGCCGGCATCTCGCTTCAGGACCTGGATGTCAGCCTGCGTTCGCGGCTGACGCAGCTGTGAGCTTCGCTGGAAAAGCTCAAAAAAGACGCGATTTTCTGTGCAACAACTTCACATAACAGACATTATCGGACGTTGGTTGCCGTCGGAATCCGGTCACATTGAACTGACAGCAGATGCTCCGCCAGCACGTACGCTGGTGGAGCGGAGTCGTCGTTACTTCTGCGGAAGCGGCGGCACGACAAGCTTCAGGGCAATCAGCTCGTTGTCGCGATTGACCGTCACGGACAGCTCGCGTCCCGCAACAGCAGCAGCCATCTGGCGCCGCACGTCGGTGACACTGGTGATCACGGCATCGCCAATCAGCAGCACAAGGTCTCCACGGCGCAGGCCCGCGCTGGCCGCCGGCGAATCGGGACTCACCGCATCGACCCAGGCTGGGGTGCGTTCGATGACCGCCGGGAGCATTGTGAGTCCAAACCGCGCGGTCAGTTCGCGATCAGTCATGAGCGGTGCAGAGGGGGCAGTTGTCGAAGGAGAGACGCGGCGACCTTCCAGCATCGCACTGACGACGGGCTGGAGCGCGGTCAGGGGTACTGCATAATTGACCCAGATTCGACTCCTGTCATGCCGAATCTCGCGGCCAATCAAACCCACCGGGCGCCCTTTTTCATCAACCACAAGTCCGCCACCGGCGCCTGAGTTATTGGTGATGGCATCGAGAATCCAGACCGGCGTTTTCACCGGGAACTTCCATCGCCCCTGGCTGGCTTCGAGCGGAACAGAGGCTGCAATGACCCCATGGACAACCGATACCGGTTCATTTCCGGCGGCAACGCGAAACATATTGCTCCATGCCATGACGGGAGTACCCGGTTCAGCATCCGTGGCCTGTTGCAGGTCCAGAAAAGGAAATGTGTCTTCCGGGCGAGCCGTGATTCGCACAATCGCAGCGTCATGCTCAGTGCTGGTGGCCAGAGTTTCCACCGGCCAGCGACGGCCATCGGCCGTAACGGCAGTGAGAAATCCGGTGCTGACAAGGTGATTGGCGATTGTCAGTATGTGCCCCTGCGACGAGATCAGCACTCCGGTGCCATACGAGTCAAGACTTCCCACACCTGCGCCGAAGAGTTTCACAACGACCTGCCGTGGATCGACGACTGGTTGTGAGGGTTCCTGTGCGAGCAGGGCTGCCGTCGCGGGCCGGGCCAGAGGCAGGGCGAGTGCTGCGGTGAGAAATCTTCGCCGCGAGGCGAACTGAACATCTGTCTTCATCGTGATAACCTGAGAAAGAGTCAAACAACACCCCTGCCCCGCCCTGTTCTGCAGCAATTGACCAGCCTCAGGGTTTACGAACAGTTGCAGATTCCACCTTGATCCACGTGATTTGCTCGCTGGCGGGATCGACAACTCCAATCCGTGCGGGGGCTGGCAGACCGGAGCGATTCTGCCAGTCTTCCAGCACCAGTCGGGTTTCATCGAGTTCTGCGGAGGAATTCAGATCAACAGCCACCGGAAATGTACCTGCGTCTTCAAAGTACCATCGAGCCGTCCGAATGCCATCGCGGGTGATCAGCACTTTCAGCGTCCGATTGAGAGGCAGGTGCAGCGTCGAGCCGGCGGCAAACAACTCGCTGAAGACAGTCGTGTCGGGGTTCAGCAGCCGGCGGAGCTGACCAAGGGCAGTCAGCAGACCGGGAAAAGCCGGTGGCTCCTCCCCGGGGTCCGGTTCAGCGAGTTTCTGAAGCCATGCGGAGGCCCCCTGTCGCAGGCCGACGGTTTCGGGACTCAGCACCAGTTCTGCGGGAGTGTCGCCGGAGGGCAGCGGAATCTGCAGGTTCAGGGTCCAGATGCCTGCCGGATCAGCGGCTGCTGATTGCTTTCTGAGTGGTTGGAGGAGGGCTGTTTGTCGGAGCTGATTGAAGTGAAAATTGCAGAACCCATCGCGTTCAACATACAGGCGACGAATTTCTTCCGGGAGCTCTGCGGACTCCGGTTTCTGCTCTGTTTCCGGCTCACCGTCGGGATTCGGGCGTGGACGTCGTTCCTGCGGAAGTGCGGGCGCCTTCCGAAAGGAGTGCAGGGCGGTCAGACGGATCGTGGCTGCATGACGCCCTGTATCATCGCGCCATGTGATGGGCACCCGATCCCCCTCGGGAAATGTTCCGAGCACATTCTGGAAATCATTTGCGGAGGTGAGTGACCGACCGGCGAAGGTGAGCAGGACAGCCTGGGGTCTGAGTCCTCGTCGCCATGCTTCAGACAGCTGCGAAACCTGACTGACCACGGCGACGTTGCCTTCGCCGGTTTCCACTGTGAATTCCGTGCGCCCGTGGTCAACGATCAGGCCACAGTGCAGTGCATCCACAAATCGCAGCACCTGATTGACAGAAATGGCATAGGCTGCCCCGGAATTGACTCGGCCGCGTTTTTCGAAGGATGCCCTTCCGTTAATACCAATCCATCGCCCCTGAATATCAAACAGAGGCCCGCCGCTGTTTCCCGGGTTGATGGACGCATCGATCTGGATGCAGTCCGTATACTCAAGAAATGTATTCGCCGGGTACTGATACCGGCGGACACCACTGACGATTCCGCAGGTCACTGTTGGCGAAAAGTCTGATGCCAGCAGAAAGGGATTTCCCAGCGCCAGAACTTCGTCCCCGGACTGCACCAGATCACTGTTGCCGGGAATTGCCACCGGAAAGTCTGTGCGTCCCAGCAACCGGATCAGCGCGACATCACCCGTTGGATCGATGCCCACAATGACGGCATCGTACACCTTGCCGTCATTCAGGCCACACTTCATGAAGCTGCCGGATCCGGAGGTCACATGATAGTTGCTCACAGCCAGCCCGTCCGGCGAAATCAGTACGCCGGATCCCCCTCCTTCACCACTGGAGGCCATTACGCACACCACGCTGGGAGCGATTCGACGCAGAACTTCAATACGCTGCTGTTCGCGCACCAGGACATCGGCCGTCCCGACAGAATCAGGAGCCGCCGCAGGCTGCTGAGACCGTGCAGATTCTGTCGGCACCAGAAGGCCCAGCAGCAGTGCAGTTCCTGTAAACACGAAACGCATGACAATCACTCCCCTGCCCCGCGATGATGAATCAGAACTAAGCGAACACGACTTTGCATCGATCAATTCCAGTCTTCCGCTGTGCATTCAGCTGAGAATCCGATGAACAACATTGCCATGAATATCCGTGAGTCGGAAGTCGCGGCCCTGAAAGCGGAAGGTGAGTCTTTGATGATCCAGTCCAAGACAGTGCAGGATGGTTGCATTCAGGTCGTGAATATGTACAGGATCACTGACGATGTTATATCCATAATCATCGGTCTGCCCGAGGACCATGCCTCCACGAATCCCGCCCCCAGCCAGCCATACGGAAAAACAGCGTCCGTGATGGTCGCGGCCGTAATCTGACTGCAGACCGCCCTGCCCGTAGACTGTCCGGCCGAATTCACCACCCCAGATAATCAGCGTGTCTTCCAGCAGCCCGCGCTGCTCAAGATCGCGAACGAGAGCAGCCTGAGCCTGATCGACGTCCATGCACTGCTTCGGCAGATTTGTCGGAATTCCACCATGCTGATCCCAGCCGCGATGGTACAGCTGAACGAAACGCACGCCGCGTTCCAGCAGGCGGCGAGTGAGCAGACAGTTGGCGGCAAATGTGCCGGGCTTCCGTGAGTCTTCGCCATACATTCGAAAGATCGACTCAGACTCTTTTGAGACGTCGACAAGGTCCGGCACGGATGCCTGCATGCGAAATGCCATTTCATACTGGGCGATCCGAGTGGCGATTTCAGGATCGCCGGTCGCCTGCAGCTGCAATGAGTTCAGCGCTGCCACGCCGTTCAGTACGTTCCTCCGCAGACCACGGCTGACCCCTGGAGGATTGGCCAGGTACAGCACAGGATCGACACCACTGCGCAGCTTGACTCCCTGGTGGCTGGAAGGCAGGAAGCCACTTCCCCAGAGTCGTTCCAGCAGGCCCTGATTTGCGTCACGCCCGCTGCCGTGGGAGATCAGGACAAGGAAAGCCGGGAGGTCCGCGGCATCGCTGCCAAGTCCGTAACTGGCCCATGCTCCCAGCGACGGCCGTCCGGGCTGCTGTGAGCCGGTTTGAAGATAGGTGATCGCCGGATCGTGGTTGATCGCTTCCGTGTGCATGGACCGAATCAGGCAGATGCGGTCTGCGACGGCAGCCGTGTGTGGCAGGAGCTGTGAAAGCCGCAGGCCATCGGCTGCCGACGACTGGAAGCGAAACCGCGGTGCGATCACGGGGAAACTGCTCTGCCCTGAGGTCATTCCGGTGAGTCGCTGTCCGCGACGGATTGAATCGGGCAGTTCCGTGCCGTGTAATTTCTGCAGTTGAGGCTTTTCGTCGAAGAGTTCCAGATGAGACGGGCCACCGGACTGAAACAGGTAAACGACGCGGCGCGCACGCGGAGCAAAGTGGGTGGCTGCTGAAGCTGCGAGACTACTTTGCTGAAGGAGCGTAGCCGCAGCTGCTATGCCCGGTAGAGACTGCAGTGCAGACCGACGGGAGGAAATCATTGACGAATCCGGATGGCGGTGATTTGGAATGGCACTCACGCTCCGAATTGTTGACGATCTGCAGGGAGAAATCCAGACAGCATGTCTCAGTGCATCGGCTCAATCGGCGTGAACGTTGTGCGGTTTCGCTCAAATGCCGTCTCCGCGGCCTCCTTCGCTCGCCGCTGAAACTCGGCCTGAGAATGGACACCCCGGGCAGCGGGATCCATTGGAGTGGGGGCCGGGGTCTTGCGACGGCGACGTCCTCCTGGGGCTGGGGGAGTCCCCGGTTCAGGTTCGGGGCCGGCGGGCTGGAGATACAGTCCGTCGGGCGTGAGCAGTCGTGCTTTTCGAGTATCGCGCAGGCATGTGCGGAGGATCTGGATGACGCGGCGTTTGCAGCTGTCGTCAAGGATGGGCACCAGCAGTTCAACGCGGCGATCCAGGTTTCTTGGCATCCAGTCGGCACTGGAAATGAACACGCGTTCATCGCCTCCATGGTGAAAGTACAAAATGCGGGCATGTTCGAGGAAGCGATCAATGATGCTGACGATGCGAATGTTTTCACTCCGCCCGGGCACCCCGGGGCGAAGACAGCAAATGCCGCGAATATTCAGGTCAATCTCCACTCCGGCCTGTGATGCCTCACACAATGCCTCAATCATGACCGGGTCCGCCAGCGAATTCAGCTTTGCCATGATCTGCCCGCGGTCTCCGTTGCGGGCGCGCTCCGTCTCCACTCGAATCATCTGCAGAATCTTCTCACGAAGTCCGATCGGCGCTGACTCAATCTGCGAAAACTGCAGAATCTGTGAACAGCCCGTTACGGCGTTGAACCACGAAATCGCGTCGTTGCCCAGATCGCGGTGGCAGGTGAGCAGACTGATGTCGGTGTAGAATCTCGATGTTATCTCGTTGTAATTCCCTGTTCCAAAATGGCAGTACCTCTGAAACCCCTGGGGCTCGCGCCGGACAACGATGCAGGCCTTGGCGTGGGTCTTGAGTCCACGAACGCCGTAGATCACCTGCACACCGCTGTACTCCAGCTGCCTCGCCCATTCGATGTTTCGAGCTTCATCAAACCTTGCCTTCAGCTCCACAATCACCGTCACGTTTTTTCCATTCTCGGCTGCTCGTATCAGCGATCGCACAATCGGGCTGTTGCGACTGGTGCGGTACAGCGTCTGCTTGATGGCCACCACATCACGATCATCTGCGGCTTCCGCCAGCAGTCGCAGCACAGGTTCAAATGATTCGTAGGGATGAAACAACAGTACGTCCTGCTGCTTCATGGTGTCAAAAATTGACTCCGCCGGATCAATCCGCGGTGATGGACAGGGGGTCCATGGCGGGTAGAGCAGGCTGTCGAAGCCACTGATGCCTGTGAGCTGCATCAGGTCGCTTAATCCCACCGGCCCCGGTGCCTGATAAATGTCACGCACGCCGACGCGCAGGAGCGTTTTCAGGAATTCAAGCAGCTGAGGAGTGACCTTGTCGGCCAGTTCCAGACGCGTACAAAAGCTGTCCTTGCGGTCCTCCAGCACATCCTCCATTTCCGCCAGCAGATCTGCGCCGTCGTCGTCACTCACGGTTACGTCAGCATTTCTTGTCACACGAAAGGGAACGGTGGCAATCACCTTCTGCCCTGGAAAGAACAGCTCTGCCAGCATCTCAATGACGTCCTCCGTCATAATGAATTCGGCCCCCCCAGCGGATGGCAGTGTGATGTACCGCAGGTCATAGCTTCCGAATGGAATCACTGCGAAACGCCACGGTTCGTCATCTCCCCTGCCCTGCAGCTGAACGGCCACGTTGACCGTTCGACCGAACAGCAGCGGAAAACGAGCCGGATCATGAACGGCAATAGGAGTCAGCACGGCCTGCAACTGCTCCTGAAACACCGATTCCACAACTTCCATCTGGCGTTCCGTCAGCTGGTCGGCACGACGTCGACGGATACCGGCCTCGGCCAGTGCCGGTTCAATCTGTTCCAGATACACGCGATACTGCTCTGCAGCCATTCGCTGTGCTCGACGACTCATGGCACTCAGCTGATCGAGCGGTGTCAGGCCCGTCGGGTCGGCCGCATTCTCACCCGTCCGCAGCGACATCAGCAGACTGCCCACGCGAACCATGAAAAATTCGTCAAGGTTGGAGGCGGTGATGGCAAGAAATCTGAGCCGTTCCAGGAGGGGCACAGAGCTGTCGCAGGCTTCATCAAGGACCCGCTGGTTGAATTCCAGCCAGCTCAGTTCCCGATTCATGAACACATCAGAAATGTTTGACATGGCGACTCTGGCCTGAAGCAGTTGCGGTGAGGTGTCTGAATGGCGGGGGGAATGCAGCGAGGCGTGAATCAACGTCCGTTGGGTTCTCGCAGCAGCACTCCCATGCCAAAGGTGTCTTCGAAAAGTCCGGCTTTCTGCCGAAGTTCCATACGCTCCAGCGACAGATCCCCTGCAGATCGCGTAGCCGTGAGCACCAGCCGGTTGCGTTCAAGCGAGCAGTCGATGCTGCCGATTCGCTGGGTGCCGCTGGTATCGAGGGCGACGGCGACGCGAAGAATGGCCGCCAGACGCGAAACGATCACACGGCTGTCTCGATCCAGCCTCGCAAAATATTCGTGCGTGGGTTTTGGTGCTGCACGTCGGTGGTATCGGGCAATGAGCGCCACCAGCTGATGATCGAGTGAATTGAGTCCGAAAAGTTCGCTGTTCATAATGAGGTAGTATGAGTGTTTGTGGTAGCCGGAGAGCCCTACAAACAGCCCGGTGGTGTGAAGCAGCGCAGCGGTGTACAAAAGCGTCTCACAGCGAGCATCCATGCGATGCTCAGACTGCAGTGCCGTAAACAATCTGCGGGCAAGCTCAGCCACATGCAGTGCATGTGGCATGTCAACCTGGTATTTTCGCGCGAGTTCGAGGGCTGAATTGACGATCTGTTCACGGAAATCGGGCGACCAGTCATTGGGACGCAGCATCCCCTGCAGCAGCGCATCGCGAATGTTGAAACCGGTCACCAGCAGATGCTCGACTCGCAGCAATTCTGCGAGCCGCAGATTGGAAAGCAGTGCCGGGACAAGTGTCTCCGCCTGTGAAAGCTCAATATGGTACTTGTGCATCACGGCATCCACGGGCATGGGAAGGATGCGTTCTGTAAGTCGCCTGAGCTCTCGCGACGGCACACGCGCGAACCCGGCATTGCGGGGATCAAGATTCATCAGTCGAGCGGCCAGCCGCATATCTCCGCCAAGACTCACAATCTGCGGCGTCCGATCGCGGGGAATCAGCTCCACCAGCGGTTCCAGAGTGCGGTCGATCTGGCCGGTGAGCAGTGTTTCTGAATCGCGACGTGAAGCCTCCGACTGCAGCAGCAGCTGCTGCAGACGAAGCGAACCAAGCCGCCACGGCTGTGCGTGTACGATGTTCTTGCCGCGGAGCACCAGAACTTCCGTGTTGCCACCTCCAACTTCCACGACCAGCGTTGCTGCATTGTCCCGCACCACATCCTCCTGCAGCAGCGGTCGCACTCCCAGGTAGGTCAGACGGGCGATTTCCGCGTCGTCAATCAGTTCCACGGCGAGTCCTGTAGCGATGTAGATGCGGTCCAGCACATCCAGACGATTCACCGCTTCCCGCACCGCACTCGTCGCTACCACCCGGATGAATCTGGCATCCGAACACTGGTACTCACGCAGCTTGCGACGGTAGCTCTTGAGCACCCGGATGCATTCCTGAATTGTCTTCCGCTGAATCTCACCACCTGTAAATGTGTCCTTGCCAAGACTCACGCCACGAACCAGCTGTTCAAGCACTCGCACCTCGGAACCACCATCGCTCTCCCCGATGGCCATGCGAATCGCTGATGTTCCCAGTTCAATCACCGCCAGCGGAAACGCGCGCCGACCACGCAGCGGGTCGGCCGGCAGCTCAGCACGGCCCGCAGGTTCATGGCGAGGATTTTCAGCGGGAGTGGACATGTCGGGTTTTCAGCTTCAAGGGGGGGGCATGGAGACAGGTCAGGAATCCGCTGCAAGCCATGGACAAAAACTGCCTGCAGCGGCCAATCAGGAACCGGCAGGCTTCGGAGGATTCTGGTCTGTCTTTTTTCGAGATTTCGTGGACTGTTCGGCTTCTGCCCGAACCAGTGCTGCAGCCCCCACGGCCGCCGCCAGATCCCCAAGCTCACTGACTTTCAGCCGCGCACAGCCCGCCAGAGATGGCAGCACATTGCGACGCACACCCGCGTCGACGCTCTCCAAATACAGTTTCGGCATGGCCTCAACAAGGCCACCTCCCAGAATCACGGCATCCGGGGCAAGGATGTTGATCAGGCAACCGATGCCCTGCCCCACCACTTCGGCCGCCCGGCGGACAATCCGCTCGATCACCCCGTCACCCCGCTCGATTGATTTTGCCAGAGCCGAACTGCGGATATTGGATATGTCCGTGCCGGCAAGATCCCGCAGATGCGGCGCCTGACCTCGAAAGACAGCCTTTGCGGCTTCCGCGGAAATGGCCAGCCGACTGGCCATGCCCTCAAGCGTCCCCGGAGGGCCTGCACCCGCCAGCGGACCGTCAGCCGACATCTGCAGATAGCCAACCTCCATGCACGAAGATCGGCTGCCGCGAAGGATTCGTCCCTCGTACACAAAACCACCGCCGATTCCTGTACCCGGAAAGACCCCGAGCACACTGCGAAAGCCCTGTCCTGCCCCGGCTGAGTATTCGCCGAAAACCCCCGCGTCCACGTCGTTGCAAATCACCGCCGGACAACTGAATCGCTTCGCAAGAAAATCCCGGAGCGCAACATTCTTCCAGCCGAGATTGGGGGCTTCCAGCACCAGACCTTTCTGCAGGTCCAGAGGCCCCGGAACTCCAGCCCCGATCCCGGCAATCGATGCCGGTGGAATCCGGGCGGATTCGAGTGCCTGCACGATGGTCTCGGCGATGCGGTCGAGACTCACAGGCTCGCCCTCGCTCGACCGAGTCCTGCGACGTCTGCGAGCAACCTCTTTCAGGCGATGGTCAAACACCACCGCCATCATCTTGGTGCCCCCCAGATCAAAGCCAACCCAGTAGTTGCAATTTTCTGTGTCGTCAGTCATTGCCCAATCATTCTGAATGCAAGTGATGCCCGCTCGCTGATTGCCTGCCGGCGACAAGTGTAGCGAAAACCGTGGATCAGGGACAAACAGGAAAATCGGCGCGATTCCGGGGAACGCCCCGTAAGATTCGTCCGGAAAATCAGAAGCGTTTCAACGCCACCAGAGAGTTGGCACAGAGGTAACCCATGAAGATGGCCAGAAACTGCGGATCCGGCTGCACACTGTGGAAGTTGAACACCAGATTCTGGCCCGGAATCCACCCCAGCAGAAACCGGGGAAAGAATGCCTGACCGCTGCTTTGACACCGCGCTGCCCAGAGACACATCGCTCCCGAGACTGCCACTGAAGCCTTCAGCGCCAGTTCGTATCGGTCCACCCCGCGAGGACCATACTGGCGGAGACAGGCGGCCATGATCTGACCACCGTCGAGCGGCAAAGCGGGAATCAGATTCAGCACATTCACGATCAATCCTCCGAACATCAGCATTCGGAACATGAAGAGCAGTTGCGGGTACTCCGCGAGCGTCCCTGGAAAGACAATCCAACCGGCGACGTAGATCACAGTTCCGGCAGCAAGGCCCGCAAGGGGACCGGCCAGCGAAACGGTCACCGCGCGGCGAAAGGGAAAGTGGGCAGACGTGGCATAGCCGCCAAGGACATACAGCACTATCTCTGATGGGTAGCCGTAACGTCGAATCACGATCGCATGACCCAGCTCGTGCACCAGAACTGAAAAGAAGATACAGAGCACACCCAGCACAACCCGCGCTGGGTTATCTCCGTCCCAGACCATCATGGCAGAGGAAATCCAGAAGATGGGATGCACACGAACCGGGATCCGGAACAATTCAAATCTCAGATCGAGGTCTGTTTCGCCTGCCATTCCAAACATGGTATTCCTCCGGAATTCATCCGCATTCGCCGAACCGCTGTCGCATTCTCCGAACGCGCAGGATACATTTTTCAGGAACGTTTTGCACGGAACGTCAGAAGGTCGAACCAACCTCGATCTGCCGTCACTCTCCACCCCCTGCCGGAGGCTCTGGATTTGGATTTCTTCCGAATACTGATGGGCGCCCCGATCTTCAGGGACATCCTCGGTCCCCTCCTTCGCCCCATCGTCCGCCCCCTGTCACGGGTTCTCCTGGGCCTCATCGCCATTCCCCTTTTCCGACTCATTCTTCGCAGAGTCTTCCGAATTCAGGAACTCAGCGTAGAAATGGAAAAGGACCTGCGAGAATGGTTTCGCGCCTCCCTGCTGCTCCTTGCCGCGACCGCCAACATGGAGCATCTGCTCTTCAGCTGGCTCACCAAAGTTGACTGGCTCGATCGCGCCGACTGGTTCACTATGGGCCTCCGCCTCCTCATGGTCATCGGCGTCATCCAGACCATGCCGGATCAGGAACTCTTCGCCGTCCTGCACCCCGGCCCTCCAAAGCTGACAAAAGGAGTCCCATGGCTGCAGCAGGTCAGAGAGCTCAAATGGAAAATTCTTCAGGGAGTGCTCTGCCGACACCTCAATAAGTCCTCGCCTGTCCTTGCCATGATGTGCGCGATCGTCGGTGGAGAACTCTCTTCAGCTCCGCAAACCAGCGAACTCATCGAAACCCAGCGCAGACTCTGCATCGGCTGCTCATTCGCTGCCGCCGGAGTTGGCTCTCAGGCCACCGTCTTTGCCCCTGCTCTCCACCTGACCGCACCAACCCTCTACGCCTGCGGACTCGCAGAAAGCAATCCCGCCCACACACGACTCAGCGATGGCACTGTCCCGCCACTCGGCTTCTACGAACTGGCTCAGTACAACAACACAAAACGCGCGTACGATCACAGTCGAACGCGATTCATCGTGGGCTGGGTTTGCTATCTCGCTGCCATCTCACAGTATCTCATTATCGGCCTCGTCACATCACGCGACCGTGCCATGAAGGTGCTCACTCTGTTCGACCAGGCCGTCGCCGAACGTCGCAGAGAGATCATCGAAACCTACAACCTGCAGGATGATGCCAATCCTCCTCTGCCCGATCTGCCATCCACCGACTGAACCTTAGAGCTCCCCCAAATGCATCGCCTCCGCCCTACCCTGCTCTGCTGCGTCTGCCTGTGGCTGCCAGCTTTCTGCTCGCAAACTCCTGCCAGCGATCAGAAACGCATTCCCTGGACCGGCACACAACTGAACGGCACAGCGGAACCCGCCCTGCCCTTTCGTGCCACTCGCGTCTGGCCCGCACTGGAGCTGAAAGCCCCGGTCTATCTCCGCGCCGAACCCGGCACCCCACGAATACTCGTGGTCGACCACAAGGCCGGTGGCATGGAGCCTGGTGGCATTGTCGCCTTCAACAGCAGTGTCGAGGCCGGCGCTGTCCAGACCGTGCTCACCACCGACTTCCTCATCTATGGTTTCTGCTTTCACCCCAGCTACACGGAAAATCGCTGGATTTATGTGATCAGCAACGGCCCCGCCAAAGACGCCGTCAAACGCAATCGAATCGCCCGCTGGACGATCAGCCGTGATGATGCCGGAAAAGCAGAGCCAGACAGTGAGATCGTGATCCTCGAATGGGAATCCAATGGTCACAATGGCGGTGATCTCGCCTTCGGTCCTGATGGAATGCTCTACTGCCCCACAGGAGACGGCACCACCGACAGCGATCCACTGGCGACCGGCCAGGGACTCAACGATCTGCTCTCCGTCATGCTCCGACTTGACGTCAGGTCGACAACCCGCGAACGTCCCTATGCGATTCCTCCCGATAATCCCTTTATCGGTATCCCCGATGCCCGGCCGGAAATCTGGGCCTACGGCTTCCGCAATCCATGGCGACTGGATATCGATCAGCAGTCCGGACAGGTCTGGGTGGGCCAGAACGGACAGGACCTCTGGGAACAGGTGTATCTGGTGCAGCGCGGCGAGAATTATGGCTGGAGCGTTCAGGAGGGCAGCCACCCCTTCTACCTTGAACGTCCCCGTGGTCCCCACGCGATTACTCCCCCGACCGCCGAACATTCACACGCCGAAGCACGAAGCCTCACCGGTGGGATCGTCTGTCGTAACACCGAATTTCCCGAACTCGAAGGCTGCTTTCTCTACGGCGACTATTCCACCGGACGCATCTGGGCAATTCACAGGGACAACGGTCAGACGGCCGTCCAGCGAGAAATCGCCGACACCACGCTGCAGATCGCCGGTTTCGCCCGCGGGCACTCCGGAGAAATCCTGATCGCAGACCACGGCGGAGGCCTCTGGAAACTTGAACACACACCAGCCGAGCCCCCCTTCGCCTTCCCGCAGAAACTCAGCGAGACCGGACTCTTTCTGTCTGTCCGAAATCACCAGATGGCATCCGGTATCATGCCGTATTCCGTGAATGTGCCATTCTGGTCCGACGGCGCTCACAAACAGCGCTGGTTCGCCGTTCCCGACATGGAGACCATCGAATACACACGCCCCCGTGGATGGAACTTCCCGAACGGCTCAGTCCTCATCAAAAGCTTCTGGCTGGAACGGCGTCAGGGCGATCCCGATTCCCGATTCCCCATCGAAACCCGACTCATGGTCCGCTGGCAAAACGAATGGGCAGGCTACTCCTACCGCTGGAATAACGAAGCGACCGATGCAGCACTCGTCAGCCGCGATGGACTCGACGCCGAATTCACCCTCACCAATGCAGCCACCGGAACAACTGTCAGCCAGACCTGGCATTACCCCTCGCGAGCAGAATGCATGGTCTGTCATTCCCGAGCTGCCAATTACGTGCTGGGATTGTGCGAGCCGCAAATGAACTGCAACCTGCCCGACGGCAACGGTGGCTCAGTCAGTCAGCTGCAGCGTCTCGAACAACTTGGCTATTTCTCAAAGCCAATCGACACGCCCCCTGCAGAACGACTCAAACTCGTCCCCCACGACGATCAGACGACTCCACTTGCCATCCGCGCTGCCTCGTGGCTCCACGCCAACTGCTCATCCTGCCACGTGGAAGCCGGAGGTGGAAACTCACAGTTCTCGGCCGAATTTACCGAGGTTCCCGAAAAACGCCGACTCATCGACGCCCAGCCCGTCCACTCAGCCTTCGAGCTCAAAAATGCACGTCTGGTTGCACCCGGTGCGCCCGCCAGCTCCATCCTGCTGCACCGCATTTCCCAACGGGACCGCAGTCGAATGCCACCCATCGGGTCACTCATTCCTGACCCCTCCGGAGTCGACCTGATCCGTCGCTGGATTGAGCAACTCGAACCCGGCAGCACAGCATCAATCACCAGCGGCACGCCGGCCGACAGGTGAAGCCCAGCCTTCGCACCCCCACCATGCCAGCAAACGCAAAACGGCTTCCGGGAGAAGGCCTTCCGGAAGCCGCAGTCTTCAGTTCTCAGCAGGATCAGTTGCCAGCAGGAAGCGACCAGCGTCCAATCCCGCTTCAGGACATCAGCGATTCAGGCCAAACAAACCGGCCAGACCACTGCTCTTGCGAGGAGCCTTGTGCAGCCGGGAGGGGAAGAAGGCCTGAGGTTCAGTGGTGGCCGGAGCGGCCGGAGCAGCTTCGGCAGGAGGAGCAGGAGCCGGAGTGCTCACGCCAGGCTCGGCAGCCACAGGCACGGTACCACAGGCACCATTGCCGCAGCCGTCGGTGCAGCCGTTGCAGCAGCCGTCCACAACTTCATAGCCACAAGCTTCCAGAGCTTCTTCAGCCTGACGACGAACTCCACGATCGCAGTCAGCCAGAGCACAGGTCAGAGCTGACACTGTGGTCGGGCTGCAGCAGCAGCGGTTGGATCGAATTGCGTCACCAATTTCGTCAGCGGCTTCTGCACGAACACGTTCGTCCGTGTCGTTCAGTCCATACACGAAGGCGTTCATGATCTCGGGGTAGCAGCAGCAGTCGTAGTTGCCGAGCTTATCGAGAGCATTGCGGCGATTCTTCGCATAGCAGTCAGTCATCGACACGTAAATCAGCTGAGCAACCTTGCAGGCATCTTCGCGGTTGCATTCTCCGCAGCCTTCGCCACAGGCTGGATCACAGGGAACTGCACAGCCCGGATCACAGGGGACACTGCAGCCGGGGTCAGCCGGAGCACAGCAGCCCGGATCAGCCGGAGCACAGCAGCCCGGGTCCGCCGGAACACAGCAACCCGGATCTGCCGGAGCACAGCAACCTGGGTCCACTGGTGCACAGCAACCCGGATCCACCGGAGCACAGCAACCCGGATCGGTCACGCAGCCGTCATCACAGCACGGTGGCTTGATGTCGGAGCACTTGCGCTGGTACGTGTACACGTTGGTGTGACACGGACGAGCAATCGTTGGTTTGCAGCAGGCCGGCTGACAGTCTTCAGCACAGCCGCAGCCCTTGCAGCTGCCCAGGCCGAAGAGACCGGCTTCCGCCGATCCCATCATACCAGTCAGAGCAAGACCCGCAGAAAACATCCATGACAACTTCATCAGACCTTCTCTCCTTCCTCTAGGACATCGTTCCGTCGACCGCCCCGCCCCGGCGGATATCGAACCGGCCCTGCCTTTACGGCCTCGGCCGGCCGCAGGCGGCAGGCACTCCAGTCGATGATTTCGCCTCGGTAAAGCGTCCCGCCTCGGTCTCCCATGACCTCGGCCTGCAATCTCACAGTCCGTGGAACGCACCAGGACTATCGTCGCCTTCAATTCACCCGCTTGAATCTGCAAATGTGTTTACGCTGCAATTACTTGCGTCGTTTTTGAGTCCTGTTGTAACGATTGCGAAAGCTGGAAGAACTGCTCAAAAACTACGGCCCGCAAATCCCCTTCAAACCGCCCATTCCTGTCACACTGGGAAGTTCAGGATCGACTCTTCACGAGAATCCGGTTGTTTTTTATGTGCGGGCACACCGATGCTCCGACTCAATTTCGCGTTGCCCGAATCCCCCTCAATCAGTATCATCCGCAGCATCCAAACCCCAGGTTTGCCCGGCTGGAAGTCGGGCTCAAAATGCCACGGAGTCGGCCTTGAATACTCGTAAACGCCACAGCCTTCGCGTCCTGTTCGTCGATGACGACAACTCCATCGCACAGCTGATGCGTGTCGAACTGCCGCGTCTCGGCCACGTTTCCACCGTCTGCCAGTCGCCGGCCGCTGCTGTCGAAGCTGTTGAAAAGAATGTGTTTGACGCCGCCATCATCGACCTCAAAATGCCGGGCGGCAGTGGCTGGGACGTCATCGATCACCTCAGAGAACACTCCCCTGAAACCGTCTGCGTCATCATCACGGGGCATGGTGATCGCGATGATGCCATTCGAGCGATCCGAATGGGCGCTTATGACTTTCTGCCGAAACCCATCTCCCTCTTCGAAATCGTCAATGTGCTCGATCGCATCGGCGAAAAGAAAGCACTCGAAAACCGAAACCTCGCCCTCGAAAGCCGCCTGCAACGCGTCGAGGGACGCTCAGATCTCATCGGCGACTCCACCCCCATGCTCCGCGTCCGCCGACTCATCGATCGTATCGCCCCCACTGACTCCGCCGTACTCATCCTCGGTGAAACCGGTACCGGCAAGGAAATGGTGGCCCGCAGAATTCATGAACAAAGCGATCGCAGAAAGGAACCGTTCGTAGCTGTGAACTGCGGCGCCATCCCCGAGAACCTCGTGGAAAGCGAATTCTTCGGGCATCGTCGCGGTGCGTTCACCGGAGCAGATTCCAATCGCGCCGGGCTGTTCGAAGTTGCCAACGGCGGCACGCTGTTCCTCGACGAACTCGGGGAACTCGATAAGGCCATGCAGGTGAAACTGCTCCGCTTCCTCGAATCCGGTGAAGTCCGCAGAGTTGGCGATAACGAACCGTTTCATGTCAGCGTCCGAATCGTGTGCGCAACCAACCGCGAACTTCAGCAGATGGTCCGCGATGGCTCCTTCCGGGAAGACCTGTTCTTCCGCATCAATACGTTCGAAATCTACCTGCCCCCGCTCCGCGAACGACTGGATGACATCCCTGAACTCGCTCGCCACCTGCTCGCACGACACCTCCGCAAAGACTCACTTCCCCCCGAGATCCTCCCGCCCGAAACCGTCCGACTGCTCCAAAGTCATCCGTGGCCGGGCAACGTCCGGGAACTTGCCAACGTCCTCGAACACGCCGTCATCCTCTCAGACGGGCAGAGCATTCGTCCGGATGACCTGCCACGCAGCATCCAGCGCGGCCCCGGTCACTCCGTTGATCCCCGGATGCAACGCCAGTCCCCCAGCATCTCAGCTCCCGGTATTCCCGCCCCCTGCGTCGAAACCGCTGCCAGAACGCTCCGGCAGATGGAAGAAGAAATGATCCTCCGCGTCCTCGATAAAAATCAGGGCGATAAGCCGCAAACAGCGAAAGAGCTCGGGATTGCCCTGAAAACTCTGTACAACAAACTGGGCCAGATCGAATCGCAGCGATTTGCCGGCTGATTGCAGACAACCAGGAGACTGACGACGGCCATGAACAAACGACTGCTCATCAGCCGTTCCAGCCCCGACTCGCTTTTCAAACGCCGGAATTTCCGTCATCATTTCTGCACATTCGGATACCGTCCATTCACGGCTCACACCTGTTCCTGCCCAGGAGCCGATCACTGCAGGTGACGGAATCCTTTGCCAGGCCCATCCGGGTCCCGCTCGTTCCTGACCTTCCCCCGGAAGCCCACTTATCACCTCACGCGGTCCGCCTGCGACCGTCCCCTCGAATGCCCCAAGGAGCATCTGCATGAATCACTCTGCCCCCCGGCTGCACAACGCCATGTGGCCCGGACTCGTCGGAAAAGGTTCCGGCGAAGGCCAGGAACCCGCGATCAGTCTCGACCGCATGCTGCAGCTCACTGCCGCCGCCAATGTCAACGGAGCAAAATTTGACGGCATCGACTATTTCCTCTTCCTGCCCCACACCGATCCACAAGCCGGCGATGATGAACTCCTGCGAATCGCCGATCAGATCGCCGGATATGGCTTTTCCGTGGGATCCCTCGTCGCCCCTGTCTGGCCAGGAACCGTCGGGGACTCCGCGATGGGTGACGACGCTGCCCGCGAGAAATTCCTCACTGCCGTCCGCATGGCCTGCCGTATCGCAGGTGTCTTTGAACGCCACGGGATCCGGAAATACGGCGTGATCCGCATCGATTCTGCGGAATTCGGGGTTGCCAAGTGGCGAGAAAACCCCAAAACCAGCACCTCGAAGATTGCCGGAACGTTTCGTGAAGCCGCCAAAATCGCAGCCGATCACGGACAGCGACTCGCCGCCGAAGGCGAAATCTGCTGGGCCGGCATGCACAGCTGGAAAGACATGCTCAATCTCCTCGAAGAAGTCGGCATGCCGCAGTCTCTCGGCTTCCAGGCAGACCTCGCCCACACCTACCTCTATCTGCTCGGCTACAACGCCCCCGAATGCGCACTCGTTCAGCCTGGCTACTCCGAAGCGGAATTCTGGGAAGCCTATAAGACCATGACCGACCAGCTGCGGCCATGGACCATCGATTTCCACGTCGCTCAGAATGACGGCCACGTCCACGGCGCCGGATCTCATGACAAAACAGGCAAACACTGCCCCGCCGATGATCCCAATGGCAAACTGGATATCGTCAAATGCTCCTCGTACTGGCTCAAGGGAGCGACCGAGCGCGGGATCCGGCACATTTGCTGGGACGGCTGCATGTTCCCTAACAGCACCCTTGAAAACCCCGCCACATGGAACACCATTCTCGATACCATGCTCCGCGTTCGTTCCGCCTGCGGCTGGAACTGATACATCCATCGCCCATCACGTCTTCTCTCTGAAGGTCCCCCCCTATGTCTCACCAGAAACCACTCAATATTGGACTTGTAGGCTACGGCTTTATGGGCCGCACCCACTCCAATGGTTACAAACGCGTGAACGACTTCTTCCCCGAACTCCAGCACCGCCCGGTGCTCAAAGCCATCTGCGGCCGCAGCGAAGATCAACTCCGAAAATTCGCCGACCAGTGGCAATTCGAATCCATCGAGACAGACTGGCGCAAACTCATCAATCGCAGCGATATCGATGCCATTGATATCTGCACTCCGAACAATTCCCATGCCGAAATCGCCATCGCAGCCGCTCAGGCCGGCAAAATGGTCCTCTGTGAAAAGCCACTCGCCATGGACCCCGCCGAAGGCCGGAAAATGGTCGACGCCGTGGAACATGCCGGTGTACTCAATACGGTGTGGTACAACTACCGTCGCGTCCCCGCCGTTTCTCTTGCCAAACGACTCATCGACGAAGGACGACTCGGGCGCATCTTCCATTACCGCGCCAACTTCCTCCAGGACTGGACCATCAACGCCGACCTCCCGCAGGGCGGCACTGCCCTCTGGAGACTCGATGCCGCCGCAGCCGGCTCCGGCGTTACCGGCGACCTGCTCGCACACTGCATCGATACAGCCATCTGGCTCAATGGTTCCATCAATAGTGTCACCGCAATGACCGAAACGTTCGTTAAGGAGCGTAAGCATAATCTGACCGGCAAAGTCGAGAAAGTCGGTATTGATGATGCCTGTGCCTTCCTCTGCCGGTTCGGCAATGGCTCCCTGGGACTCTTCGAATCCACTCGCTATGCCCGCGGCCACAAAGCACTCTACACATTCGAGATCAATGGCGAAAAAGCCTCAATCAAATGGGACCTGCACGACCTGCATCGGCTTGAATACTTCGATCATCGTGACGATTCCGTGATCCGCGGATGGCACCAGGTACACTGCACCGATGGCGATATGCCATACATGAGCAAGTGGTGGGTTCCAGGACTGCAGATTGGCTACGAACATACGTTCGTTCACCAGGTCGCAGACTTTCTGTCATCCGTTGAATCCGGAAAACCCTGCAATCCGACCTTCCGCGACGCACTCGAAACCCAGAAGATCTGCCAGGCAGTGCTCGACAGCGCAAAATGCGGCCAGTGGAAGGAAATTACATAGCCCGCCTCATTTCGCGCGGTTATAATCCCCGAACATTCAACAGCAGGGCGGCCGAAGCCATCTTCAGCCGCCCTGCTTTGTTTGTCTCTGCACCCGACATCGGTTTCCGCCGCTTGTCTTCATTCCTGCGCCTTCTTTTCCCCGTCTGTCCTCCATCTCCCCCCACCGCTCAGGTCACGCCATGGAACGTCAGCCCATCTCCCGTGAAGGTTACGACAAACTCCGCGAAGAAGTCCGCCTGCTCGAAGAAGTGGAAATGCCGGCGGTCGCTGAACGCATCAAAGTCGCTCGCGAAGAAGGCGACCTCAAGGAAAACGCTGAATACCACTCCGCGCGCGAACTCCAGGGACTCCTGCAGGCAAAAATCAACCAGCTCAAAAGCAAACTCGCAGGCTGCTACATCGCCGAACGCTCCGAAGGCCCCAAAGACAACGTCGAATTCGGCGCCAAAGTCACTGTCAGTGTCGATGGTGACCAGGAAATCTACGAACTCGTCGGGCCCGGTGAAGAAGACTACGAAGGCGATATCATGAAAATTCTCACCACCAGCCCCATCGGCAGTGCCATGATGGGCAAAAAGGTGGGCGATCGAATTGAGGTCGCTATTCCCAGAGGCAAACTGCGCATGCAGATCGTCTCCATCGAATAACTCTCACACCCCCTTTTTTTCAAATCCGCCCTTGGCGCCCTTCAAAAGCTTCTGTACCATACCAGTGTTGGGCCAAAACCCAACACCCCGAAAAACGGCTCACAGGCGGTTCTCAAACAGCTCACAGGTGGCTTTCCACGGCCACCTTTCCACGGCTGCTTCTCACCGTCACCCTGCTGTTTTTTGGATGCAATCGTACCGGGCAATCAACGGAGGGTCTCAGCCAGGATTTCCAATTCTCAGCGGATTGTCTTTCAGAAAAAGGGGCGCGATCATGTTGGTCTTAAAACGTCGTAAGGGTCAGGAAATTGTCATCAACGGCCAGATTCGTATTCTGGTCATCCAAACCGGTGAAGGCAGCTGCAGCCTCGCCTTCGAAGCTCCGGATACCTGCCGTATCCGCCGTGGTGAACTCCCGGTATTCGATCGCACTTTTCAGGACACAACCTGCCACTCAGCGGCCCCTGAACTGCAGGTGCACTGATGGCACAGCATGTCGGACTGCTCATTCGCCAGGCCCGTCAGGCTCACGGAATCTCCCTCCGTGGTCTGGCAGCTCAGATCGGTATCCACTTCAGCCACCTGTCCAAGATCGAAAACGGACAGGATCAAATCGGTCGTGATGCCCTCCTGCGCCTCTCCGAACTCCTGCAGCTCGATCCCGATCTGCTCCTTGGTGAAGCCGGACACCAAACCCGCCCGTTTCGCGTGCTTGGTGACGTCGCTGCGGGAATCCCAATCGAAGTCACCGAAAACGTCGAAACGTTTGATCTCGCCCGACACTACGACCCCCAGCAACATTTCCTCCTTCGCGTCAAAGGTGATTCCATGATCCTGGACGGCATCCACGACCAGGATCTTGCAATCATTCGATATGCCCAGACGGCCTCCAACGGCGATACCGTTGTCGCAATCGTCGATGACCAGGAAGCAACACTCAAACGTTATCGTCGCGTTGGCTCAACCATCGTCCTCATCCCGGCCAACGAACACATGCAGGAAATGATCTTCCCGGGCTCCCGCGTGCGCATCTGCGGAATACTCACCGGACTCATCCGCACCGGCCTCCGCTAAACCCCAAAGAAAACACCCAGGATGTCTCAGACCCCGCTCCCCAAACCCAGTACGCCGACAACGCTCGGTACGCCCCGGATCGGTGTGAACCAACTGGACATGGGTGGCTGGCTCCGCGTCTATCTCGGCCAGGGTGACCCATCCGGAGAAGTCGCCTGCTATCTCTCCCACGCCCTCAACGGCTGGTTCCGCGAACGTCCCCATCTGCGACTCCGCTTCGTGCTCCCTGTCACTCGCCACGGTCATACCGTCGAACTGCATGCCTGGTACGAACAAGTCTGGTTCTCTGATCAAAGCCCGCTCGCACGCGCCACCCCCAGAACCCCCGCCACTTCGACCACGCCCCCCGCGTCTTCGATCACACCCTCACCCACCTCACCCCGTTAACCGATCGCGCTGCCGCCAAAAACAGACCGAAATGTACGGATTGTCTGCTCCGCTGCTGTCCACGAATCCGGGATCGGGAATGCCTCCGCCGATGCAAACCCACCATAACCCATTTCCCGCAATACCACTCCAACCTGCTGCAAATTCATGTGCCCCCGACCTGCTGCCTGCCGGTTGGAATCCACGAAATGCACATGCCCCAAAAACCCCGCCGTATCCCGCAGCCCCCCCTCAATGCTCGCCTCTTCAATATTCAGATGAAACAGATCCGCCAGAATCTTCACATTCTGCGTTCCCACCCCCCCAAGAAACTCCGCCGCCTCACGCATCGTGTTACACAAATTTGTCTCATACCGATTTAACGGCTCATACAACACAACTGTCCCAAGTCTTCCCGCAAGCTCTCCAAGCCTTCCTAGCGCCTCCCCAAGTATTCTCAATGCCTCCGGCCTCGGCATTGTCTCCGTCCAGCGTCCCTGCATCGATCCAATAATTGCTGGCGCACCAAATTCCGATCCCACCCTCAGCATCTCACCAATAAACTCCTCTGCCCTGCCACGACGGTCCGGATCGGCATCACACAAATGCAATCCCTCAACCAGCATCCCCGCACCTGTGCCCAATGCCGCTAATGTCAGTCCGTGGAATTCCAACAGCGACCTCAGCGCGGCACCACGCACCACACTGGCCGACGGCGCAAAAATTTCCACCGCATCAAACCCCAATTCCGCTGCCGCTCGACATCCACCCGGTAAATCCCCGTGAAACACAAACGGCCCCCGCCGAGCCTGCTCAACCAGGCTGATCGTCACTGCCGATCGAATCATCGCACGTCCTCCGATGGCAAATTTATCCCCGGTCCCACCGGTGCAGCAACCGTTGAATTCACCGGTGCATGCTCCGACAAACCAATCCCACCCAGCTGCACCAACGGCTGCGGGGCTCCTTCACACAGCGGTGTCACTCGCCCGGGCTGCTGCAGCATCTGACCGACTGTCATCTGCCGAAACAGTTGCTCCATGGTCGCCATCGCATGGTCAAGACTGCTGTGCAACGGACACAGCTGGCCGGTATGTGAACGGATTCCCAGTGGACATTCGTGAATTCTCTGAAAAGGCTCAATTGCACTCACCACATGCCACAACGTCAGTTCCTGCGGGTCTCGCAGCAGCTGAAAACCGCCATGCGGACCGCGATGTCCCGACACAATCCCACCTCGCGCCAGTGCCTGCAGCAGCTTGGGAAGGTATGACGGTGGGACTCGAGTGGCCTCGGCGATCTCTCTGGCCGTGCACACACGACCGGCGTTCTGAGCAATCGTGACGATGGCGCGAAGAGCGTATTCAACGGTTTGTGAGAGCATTGGACCGGCCACAGGCTGAAAAGGGGATGGAGCGATGCCGGAAGAGTTGCTGAGAGGGATATTCCATAAAAGAAGGCTGCATTGCAAATGAGCATCAGCTGAGGGCATTTGGCTGGTAACCCAGTTCCTTAAGCATTTCAATCAGCGGCCCACGCCAAACCTGCGGCAACGGGAGCACAGGGGGCTGAGGATCTCCGACAGGCGGACCGATCAGATTGAGCGCCGCTTTCATGGTGCTGAACCAATGAGCACCCTCGCCCCTTGAATGATAAGCCTGGAACTGCAGTCGCATGAGCGGTGCCAGTTTTTGCCACTGCCTGCGCGCTTCCGGAAGATTGCCCTCGATCGCAATCAGCTCATACAGCCTTCGCGCCGCTCGCGGAACCGTACTGGGAATTCCCGAAATCCAGCCGTGACTCCCATGACACAAACCCTCAAATGCCGCTGTGTCTATCCCCGCATACACGGCAAAACGCCCCCCCGTCGCCTGCAGCAACTGGCACTGACGGTCCGACTCGGGATGCGACATCTTCACTCCCGCGATCGCCCCCTCCTCAAACAATCTCAAAAGATGTTCGGTCGTCAGGTCCACCGATGTCAGTGGGATATTGTGATAGACCAGAATCGGAATCCGGACCGCTTCTGCGATGCGACGATAGTGGTCCATCACCTGAGCAGGTGTCGGGGCCATGTAATAGGGCGGCACAATCAGCAATGCGGTCGCTCCACAGGATTCCGCAAAACGCGACAACTCAATTGTGCGTGCAGTCGAGTAATCATGGGTGCCCGCCACGACAGGCACTCGCCCCGCCACCGCCGCCGTTGCTGCCTCCAGCACCCGGCGGCGATCGTCGCATTCCATCGCCGGAAATTCACCGGAACTTCCCAGCGGCGAAATCGCGTCGACAGACTCCGAAATCAGCCAGTCAATGTGCGGCTTCAAACGCTCCAGCCAAAGCCGCCCGTCAGGGTGGAATGGAGTGACCGAAGAGGCGCAGACGCCACGGAACGGAGGTTGCTGCATTTCAGGTGCCTTTCAAAACTGATACCTGTCAACGATTTTCAGAACCCGGCTGCAGATGCCGCACGAAAAACTCGATTCGCCGCCGTGATGCCCATGGAGTTTCACAGGCACCATGGCCGGCACCAGGCACCACCAGCAGCTCAAAGTCGCGTCCGGCTTCAACAAGCTTCTTCGCCACCTGCATCGTACTCGCCGGATCCACATTTCGATCCAGCTCACCCACCACCAGCATCAACTGCCCCTGCAGCCGGTGCGCGTGTTCACGATTCGAGTTGCGTTCATAGACATCGCCCGCAGGGACTCCCATCCACTGTTCGTTCCACCAGATCTTGTCCATCCGGTTATCGTGGCAGCCACAGTCGGCAACGGCCGCACGATAGAAGTCGCCATGCCAGAGCAGTGCTGCCATGGCGTTCTGGCCACCGGCCGACCCACCATAGATTCCCACTCGCGAAAGATCCATTTCCGGATGAGTCGCGGCAGCCTGTCGCAGCCATGCGATGCGGTCCGGAAAACCGGCATCCTTCAGATTCTGCCAGCAAACATCGTGAAACGCTTTCGACCGCCACGCCGTCCCCATCCCGTCAATCTGCACCACGATGAAGCCGCGATCTGCCAGCTGCTGCTGATGACCACGCCCCGTCCGAAACACCTTTGGCACATGGTAATCGTGCGGACCCGCATAAATATTCTCGATCACCGGATACTTCTTCAGGGGATCGAAATTCCGCGGCCGATGAATCACTCCACAAATGCTCGTACTGCCATCCCGGCCCGGAGCCGTGAATCGCTCAGGAAATCGACCGTACTCCGCCAGCAACTCAGTCGCATCCGCCGTCTCCAGATCACAAATCGCCTCGCCATCCGCTGATCGCAGCGCAGTGACCGGGGGCTGATCAACTCTTGACCAGCGATCCAGCAGCCAGCGACGGTCAGGGGACCATTCCACGCTGTGCATTCCATCGCCTTCCGTCAGCAGCTGAAAACCTGTCCCGTCCAGACGAACCCTGCAGAAGTGCTCGTGGTACGGATCCTCGCCCGGGACCACTCCAACAGCATAAAACCACACCCATCCGGACGATTGATCAATGTGCTCAATTCGACGGACATTCCAGGTGCCCTGAGTCACCGCGTTCAGCAGCGAACGCGTTTCCAGACTGTAGCGGTAGATGTGGTTCCACCCGGATCGTTCACTGGCCCACAGCACGGTCCGGTCATCCAGCCAGCGGAGTTCAAACTTGCCTTCAGATGAGTAGTGAATGAAGGTGGGATTGAATTCATCAATCACGGCCTGCACAGATCCATCCTCAACGCTGATATCCAGCAGCCGCAGCCGCTGATGACCGCGTTCGTTGTAGAGCAGCCAGAAGCCGCTTCCATCCGGTCGCCAGCGCTGAAATTCCAGCGACCAGGGGTTGGGAAACAGCGCGTTGGCAATGGGAATCTCTGTCTGATCCGCCGCACGAAAAAGTCTTGGCGTGGAAACCGGAATGGGATCGCCCGGTTTGAGATACGGGTACGACTGCAGGCGGGGCTGGAGCTGATCGCCGGGAGTACTTTCAATGTAATGGACCCGTCTCTCAGCCACCTGGGTTGTCTGAAAAGCAAGCAGATGACTTGAGTTGGGTGACCAGTGAACGTCTGCCAGATCTTCAGGGAAGTTTTCACGCTCGTAGTCCATGCCCATCGCCCGGGCTCGCTGAGCATCGCGGCGAAAGGTGTGCTCTGGTGATGCGTACCCTGTCAACTGCCATTCCCTGGGCTCAGTTGATCTCAGCCATAAATTCTGATCGCGGACAAAAGCAGTGAATCGGTTGTCCGGCGATGGCCGATTGCCCGGGGGCGAACCATTCGAACGTCCGGCACGGCGATTCCGTGTTGCCTCGGCAGCTCGCCGTACAGTCCCCACAACATCGGCATTCAGCGTCCATTCATTCACTCCTTCCCTGGCCAGTACACACCCCAGCTCCTGTCCGTCAGCTGCCCGCAGCAGCCACGCATGACCGACAAACGTGTGCTGCCGGTGTGTCTGACCGGGGGCCACCACCGCATAGTCACGGCGACCACCGCCTGAATCAATCCAGACAAGCGTGACTGCCGCATTCCACTCATTTGTAAACACGATCGCCGTGTCTTCTGCTGAGGGGCCGGACGGTCGCGGTGGAAGAAACAGCTGGAGTGCTGCTGCTGTTGCGGGCCGCACTCGCTGCAGAGTGCTGTCCATGGGATTCCAGGTGAATTCGCCATCGGGGCCCTGCAGAGTCCAGAGCACCGAATCAGCCGGAGGAAACTGCAGTTCCTGGACGGGGATCCGCCGGGGATCGATGTTGCGTTCGAGCAGCTTTGCAAATGCGTCTGCAACCCGGACATGGTCAAATGCAGGTTGGCGCGTGCCAGCCGTCGCGCTGACAAGAATGAACTCCCGGGCGTCGCCGGCAAGATCATTGCGGTACCAGAACTGTCCCCCGGTGCTGTCCCAGTGCGGTGTGACGCGGTCACGGTAGACGCGGCTCTGAGCATTCGTGGGGGAAAGGCTGCCTGCCAGCAGCACCAGCAGCAGGGCATGAATTCGTCTGAAATGCATGACAAGTCCGTTGAAGGGCTCGGAGATTATACCAGAAGCATCCCCGTGCGCTGGTCCAGTCCCAGCATCAGGTTCATGTTCTGCACAGCAACGCCACTGGCTCCCTTGATCAGATTATCGAGCGCGGCAAAGATCACCAGCTGCCTGCGGTTGAAGCGAACACTGATATCACAGAAATTCGTCCCGGACGTATCCTTTGTGGATGGAATGTGATCGACCACCCGAATGAATGGCTGGTTGCGGTAGTAGCTTCGATAGACATCCAGCAACTCCGGCTGCGTTGCCGGTAATCTCAGCCGCGGATAGATGGAGCAGAAGATTCCGCGATCCATCGGCATCAGATGCGGATTGAAGGCAACTTCCACTTGCGCCCCACCCACGTCGGAAAGAACCTGCTCGATCTCCGGCGTATGCCGATGATTTCCAATGCTGTAGGCCGTCACATTCTCGTTGCATTCGCTGAACAGATTTGAAAGCTTCGGTGTCCGCCCTGCTCCACTGATGCCACTTTTTGCGTCAATGATGATCCCGCTGGCTTCAATCACTCCAGCCGCCACCAGCGGTGCCAGTGCGAGTATTGAAGTGCTGGTGTAGCAGCCGGGGTTTGCCACAAGTGACGCAGACGGGATCCGGTCGGCATAGATTTCGGGCAGCCCGTAAACCGCTTCAGCCAGACGCTCGGGATCCGTGTGCGTGTGATCGTACCAGTCCCGATACAAGGTCGCTTCCCGCAGGCGGTAATCGGCACTCAGGTCGACAACGCGACAACCGCCTGCCAGCAGCTGCGGCACTGCTTCCATGCTGGCCGTATGCGGCAGACAGCAGAATGCAATGTCGCACTCCCGCCCCACCCGTTCGGCCGTCAGGTTCTCACATCGCAGGTCAAACAGTCCTGTCATTGAGGGATGAATTTTTGAAAGTGGCGGGCGATCGTCCTGTCGCGTTGTGGCAGCCACCAGCTTTGCATGGGGGTGTCGGGAAAGAATTCGCAGGAGTTCCAGAGCGGTATAGCCAGTGGCGCCAAGAATCGCGATGCGTGCCATGGGGCGAAGAGTCCAGCGGGCAGAGGGGTGAGAAGGTCTGCCGCTGAGTATAAGGGAGACAGCATTGACCACAACACGGAGCACCTGCGGAAAGAAGGTTTTTTCGTGATGAAAAGTCAGGCCCCCTGCCCTCTCGGATCGCCCGAAGACTCGCTCCACCCATCCGCATCTGCTACATTCCCCACAATTGCAGATGTCTCTGTCGCCCTGGGCCTCTCAGTCAACCACCCACAGCCACTGCCCGTGCTCGCCATCTGGTTTTCAAACCTCCTTCACTCCCCCCTTCTTCCCGAGCCCCCGGATGCCAAACTGCCCGCTGATTCCGTCACTCCTTTCCGTTTGCTGCCTCTGCTGTCTGCCCGCCCTTTCTCTCGGTGACGACGCCGCCCTCCAGCAGGCACTCGGCGAGGCCGGCGTCAATCGACTCCAGCTTGAGGACGCGCTGGAAAAAGCACCCGCCGATGAAAAAGTCGGCATGCGGTTTCTCATCGAAAACATGCCGACTCGCGACCTTAAATCCCTCTCCTCCGAATTCCTCCTTGAAAACAGCCGACTCACCTGGCAGGCACTCCGGGAACGCCCGTGGGCGAAGGACATTCCCAAAGACGTCATTCATGATGCCCTGCTGCCCTACGCCAGCGTTTCCGAAACCCGCGATCGCTGGCGCGCTCGATTTCATCAGCAGTTCACACCCCTGATTCAGAACTGCAAAACTCCCTCCGAAGCCGCTGCAATTCTCAACCAGCAGGTCTTCCCCCTTGTCAATGTCAAATACTCCACTCAGCGGCGCCGCGCAGACCAAAGCCCGCTCGAAAGCATCGAGACCGGACTCGCATCCTGCACTGGCCTTTCCATTCTGCTCATCGACGCCTGTCGTTCCGTCGGTATCCCCGCCCGGCTCGTCGGCACTCCGCTCTGGTCGGACAACAGTGGCAACCACACGTGGGTCGAAATCTGGGACAAAGGCTGGCATTTTACCGGGGCCTGCGAACCCACCGGTAACCTGCTCGATCAGGGCTGGTTCATCGACCGGGCGTCCAAAGCACGCACCGATCACCGCCTCCATGCGATTTATGCCGTGACGTTCAGAAAAAACGGCCACGTCTTTCCGATGGTCTGGGCCCGGGATGCTCAGGATGTGAATGCCGTCAACGTCAGCGACCGCTACATCGCCCTGCGGACACCCATCCCGTCAGGGCACGGAGCCCTGCGGATTCGCGTTCGCAATAACCTCGGGCGCCGCGTTGCCGCAGAGGTGACTGTGCAGGACGGCAGCGGTGGTGTGCTCTACAGCGGACCAACCAAGGATGATCGCTTCGACTCCAACGATCACCTCACCGTTCCCGTGCTGCTGGATTCCTCCGTCACGATCCGCATCGGTCCGCGGATCGTCACCACGCGGATCCCGGCCGACAAACCGGAAATTCTCGTCGATCTGCAGAACGATATCCAGTGAAAGTGTTTCGGCAATGCCCAGGTTTTCAGTGATCATTCCCGCTGCCGGCAGCAGCAGTCGCATGATCGGATTGCAGAAGAAAAAACCGTTTCTCGACCTCAGGGGGCGGCCCGTCTGGGTGCGGACCGCCGAACATTTCATGGCCCGCAGCGACGTCTGCCAGGTCATCCTCGTCGTTGCCCCGGATGACCTCGACTGGTTCCGCGAAACCTACCGCCCCAATCTGGCCTTCATGGACGTTCAGCTCACCGCCGGAGGTGCCTGCCGGGCAGAGAGCGTTCGCAATGGACTGCAGATGCTCGCCGCCGAAGCCGAATACGTTGCGGTCCACGATGCCGCCCGTCCACTCCTCACACCCACCTGGATCGACTCCGTCTTCGCTGCCGCCGTCCGACACAAAGCGGCCATTCCCGGTCTCCGGATCACCAGCACCATCAAACGCGTCAATGGCTCCGGGGTGATCACCGAAACCGTTGACCGCACCGGACTTGTTCAGGCCCAGACTCCTCAGGTCTTCGACCGCAGTGTCCTCGAACGCGCCTTCTCACTCTGCCGGCGGCTTGCCGATGTCACAGACGAAGCGTCCCTCGTCGAAGCGGCCGGCCACCCGGTCCACGTCGTGGATGGCTGGCCCATGAACATCAAACTCACAACCGTCGAAGATCTGCGGCTCGCTGAACTTTACCTGAATGCTCTCCCCCGCCCTCCCCTGCCCGGCTCGCTGCACCCCTTCGGCGATGACCTGTTTCGCTGAGCTGACCGCCATGACGGTTCTCACTTGTCGCCACTTCGCCACCCAAACCTGCCGCTCCTGCAGTCTCCTGCAGTATTCACTCGAAGTCGCTCGACAGCAACAACTGCAGGTGCTTCAGGACGCGCTCGCCAGCCTCAATTGTTCCGTGTCCCCTGTGTGGTGCACCAGTCCCGCTGGCTCCCGCATCCGCGGAAGACTAGCCGTCGCCGGTTCAGCCCTGTCCCCCGTGCTTGGATTTTTCAACGCTGAGCAGCGAGTGGTTCCGGCTGCCGATTGCCCGCTGCACCACCCCCTGATCACGAATTCTCTCGAATGGCTGCTGCACTTCATTCAGGCCGCACGGCTCGAGCCCTATTCGCCGGAAACTGACCGTGGAGAACTCAAATTCCTTGTGGCCACCGCCAGCCCTTCCAGCAGTCAACTCATGCTGCAGTGGGTGCTCCGCTCACGCGAATCACTCGATCGAATTCGCGGAGTCTGGCGACGATTGTCTGCCGGCGAACGTGGCGATGTGACTGTCATGGCCGCCGGGCTGCAGCCAAAACGCTCATCACGCATGACCTGCGAGGCTGAATACATCCTTTCAGAACAGCAAGCCCTTGAAGTCACGTATCCGGCCCCGGCGGTTTCACTGCTTGTGGCCCCCGGCAGCTTCGTGCAGAGCAACTATGAAATCGCGGGGGCGCTCTATGCCGCCGCCGCTGCTCGCCTGCAGCGACTGCGTCCCCGTCGCGTCCTTGATCTGTACTGCGGCTCCGGAGCGTTTGCAATGGTCGCCGCACAGTCAGGAGCTCAGGTCGTCGGTGTCGACGTTGTACACGCCTCCATCGACTGCGCCCGCACCGCCGCCGCCCGCCAGAATCTCACTGCTGAATTCCGCACCTGCCCCGCCGGTGCACTCCAGGCCGCAGAATTCCCCGAACGGTTTGACGTCGTCATCTGCAATCCGCCGCGTGGCGGACTTGATGCCGCCACCCGCAATTTGCTGCGGGAACTGGCACCCGCCACACTTCTCTACTCCAGCTGCAACCCGGCCACGCTGGCCCGGGATCTGACGCAACTGTCTGATCGCTATGCCGTCACATGGATGCAGCCGTTCGAAATGTTTCCGGCAACAACCCACTGGGAAGTGCTCTGCGAGGCAAGTCTGTTGTCATGACGTCAGAAATTGCGACAATTCGCGGACGACTGGTACCTTGTGAGTTTTCCGGAGCAGTTCCGCATGGCCGAACACGCATACGTCGAGCGATTTGTAAATCTGCTTGATCCCGACAAAAATCTGATCTTCAACATGACCGTCGATGAAGCCGTCGAGCGACTCGGAAGCGGAGATGCCCACAAGGTCCGTGAAATCGATGGTCAGTTCGCCCTCGTCCACCGTCGCGGGCACATCATCCGCATGGCCCGGTCCATCGGTCGACCCATGCGGTACTTTCTGGCCAAACAGATCGACGGTCCCTGTCTTGTCGTGGCCGAACGAATCGATGAAATCGCCGACTGGCTCCGACAGGAAGGTCTCGCCGACCAGTTCCACCCGTCCTACACCCGGATGGTGCCCGCTCACCACATCCAGGAACTGGCGCTCATCGGCTGTCCTGACCCCAGCCCCGCAAATACTCGATATTTCACGCCCGAGCGTAATCGCCGTTCCACAAACCTTGACGAACTGGGCCAAAGCTACATCGGGGCGATGCAGCAGGAAGTGTTTCGCTGGCTCGAACTCATCCCGCCAACGGCTTCTGTCGGCGTCCTCTTCAGTGGCGGAATCGACAGTGGCGCCGTGTTTCTTGCCGTCTACGATGCACTGCTCAAACGGGGGGAATCGCCGGCTCGGCTGAAAGCGTTCACACTCTCACTGGATGCATCCGGTCAGGACGCCGCTCAGGCAAAGGATTTCCTCGATTCACTCGACCTCGGCCTGTTCCTTGAAATCATCGATGTGCCGCGGTCTGCGGTTGATTACCGCGAAGCCATCCGCGTGATCGAGGACTACAAACCGCTCGATGTCCAGGCGGCAGCGATGGGACTTGCACTCTGCCGCGAGATTCGTCGTCGCTATCCCGACTGGGAATACCTGATTGATGGCGATGGTGGCGACGAAAATCTGAAGGACTATCCAATCGAGGAAAACAGCGAGCTCACCATCCGCAGCGTCCTCAATAACCCACTCCTCTACCATGAAGGCTGGGGCATTCAGGCCGTTAAACATTCGCTGACGTACAGCGGAGGTCAAAGTCGCGGACATGTCCGCAGCTGGGCTCCGGCAACATTCTGCGGGTTTCGCGGCTTCAGTCCGTTTGCACTGCCGAATGTGATCGAGGTCTCTGAGGGCTTCCCCTTCATTCAGCTGACCGACTGGGATCACGGTCGCCTGTATGCGCTGAAGGGCGAAATTGTCAGACGTGGCATCGAGCAGATTACGGGGCTCACGATGCCGGTCTTCGAAAAACGCCGCATGCAGCACGGTGCCACCGTCGCAGACACGTTCGCTCAAATCTTCCCCGCCGGCGAGAAAGCCTACAGAAAAGTATTCGCAGAGATCTATGCTGAACGATAGTCGACTGCATATCGCCGATCGCCGCTGATCCCCCCCTTCAAAAGGTGCTCCTTCGTGCCATTACAGACCATCGAACAGGCAATCCGGGCAATCCAGTCCGGCGGGATGGTGATCGTTGTCGATGATGAAGACCGCGAAAACGAAGGTGATTTCGTCTGCGCGGCCGAATCGATCACTCCCGAACAGGTCGACTTCATGCTGCGAGTTGGGCGCGGAACACTGTGTGTCCCCGTGACTGCCGACGATGCCGCTCGGCTTCGCCTGCGCCCTGTGGTCGAGGAATCCAGTAACACGGCGCCCAACAAAACGGCTTTTCTCCGCGCCGTCGACCATATCACCGCAGGGACCGGTGTCAGCGCCGAAAACCGTGCTCGCACCATCCGCGCTCTGGCTGCCACCACCAGTGCTGCAGAGGACTTTCTGCAGCCCGGCCACGTAAATCCTCTCCTGGCGATGGATGGTGGTGTGCTGCGTCGAGCCGGTCACACAGAAGCAACCATCGACCTGCTCCGCCTGGCAGGAAAACGCCCCGCCGGAGCACTCATCGAAATCTGCAGTCAGAACAGCCATGGAATGGCAGATCTGGCCGAGCTGGAACAGCTTTCCCGGCAATATGGCATCCCGGTGATCTCCATTGAAGACCTGATTCGCTACCGTCGCATTCGGGAACAGCTTGTCACCCGGGTCGTCTCTGTTCCGCTCCCCACCGCCGAATTCGGCACACCTGTCATCTACGGCTATCAGGTCGCCCACGAATCACAGGAACCGCTCGCCATGGTCTGGGGAGATCTCAATTCCGTCGACGCCCCGCTCGTGCGTATGCATTCCAGCTGTTTCACCGGCGACGTGCTGGACTCCCTTCGCTGTGACTGCGGTGACCAGTTGCGTCTGGCAATGTCCATGATCGAAGCCGAAGGAACCGGAGCGGTCGTCTATCTGCCCCAGGAAGGCCGCGGAATCGGACTGCTGGCCAAACTTCGAGCCTATCGACTGCAGGATGAAGGACTGGACACTGTCGAAGCCAATCATCGACTGGGTTTCAAGGCTGACATGCGCGACTACATGGTCGGCCTGCAGATCCTCAAGGACCTCGGACTCAGTCGCGTTCGCCTGCTCACGAATAACCCCAAGAAAACAGATGCGTTCGTGTACACCGGCGTCGGACTCACCGTCGTTGAACAGGTTCCCATCGTGGCCCCTCCGCATGCCTGCCGATCGGACTACATGGCAGCCAAACGCAGCAAGATGGGGCACCTGCTCCCTGACGAGGTCGTCACACCGCCCAGGGAATGAGCAACCATCAGGCAGGGGCTTGGGGTGGAAAACGGCGAGGAATGTGAAAGAATTCTGCGTGCGACGCTGTTGTTCAGGCGGTGGACTGTGAGGGGGGCGTTTTGTGGACGAGCTGCAGGGGCGGGTGGTGGTGGTGGACGTCGAGTCACCGTTTGTTTACGTGGGGCGGTTGCAGGAGGTTCGCGACAAGACGCTGGTGTTGCGCCAGGCAGACGTGCATGACATGCGGGATTCGACGACGACCCGTGAGGTGTATGTGCGGGACGCGCATCTGCATGGGATTCAGGCGAATCGGAAAACAGTATATGTGCGACTGGACAAGGTGGTGAGCGTGGCTGCGATTGAGGACGTGATTCCCTGAATTTCGTGGACCACAGGGGAATGGATTGTCATGGCGAAGCGTGTTGAGCGACAGCTGTTTAACGAGGAGGAATCATCCGCGGCCGACGACTCAGCTGCGGTCCAGGAAGTGATTGCGCTCCGAGCGGCTCTGGAGCGACACAACTTTCTCTACCACGTCGAAGCGCGGCCGGAGATTACGGACCGCGAATATGACGTGTTGATGGCGCGGCTGATGACTCTTGAACAGGAGCATCCCGAGCTGCGGAGTGCGGACAGTCCCAGTCAGAAGGTAGGTGGCCAGCCCATCACGGGGTTCCAGCAGGTGCCGCATCGGATTCCGATGCTCTCGATTGACAATGTGTTTGAGGAATCTGAGCTGGAGGAGTGGGATGCGGGATTAAGAAAGAGTCTGGACCGTGAGCAGCTGCAGTATTCGATTGAGTACAAGATTGACGGTGTGGCGATTTCGCTGATTTGGGAGGAGGGGCGTCTGGTCCGCGGGGCCACGCGGGGCAACGGGATGGTGGGCGACGATGTCACAGAGAACGCGAAGGTGGTGGGTGGTGTGCCGCTGCGACTCTTAAGCGATCATCCCCCGAGGGTGCTCGAAGTGCGTGGCGAGGTTCTGATCCGCAGTCAGGACTTCGCGGAGTTGCAGGCGCGTCAGGTGGCCGCGGGCGAAGAGCCGTGGCGGAATCCCAGAAACGCCGCGGCGGGGGCCCTGAAGCTGCTGGATCCCGGACTGGCGCGACAGCGTCGGCTCCGATTTCTGGCCCATGGTGTGGGCTTCGTTGAGGGAGTGACCTGGCTGGATTACGGCGACTTTCTTCAGGACGTGCAGCGGCTGGGAATCCCGGCGACTCCAGGCGTGCGGTTCGCATCCGGCTATGCAGAGCTGCAGGCAGCGTGCAGTGAGATGATTTCTGAGGTGCCTGCCCTGCCCTTCGAGGTGGACGGTCTGGTGATCAAGCTGCGAACGCTGGCGGATCGGGAAGCGCTCGGCAGTACAGCGAAGAGTCCGCGGTGGGTGCGGGCGTTCAAGTGGGAACGGTACGAGGCGGAGACGCGGGTAAACCGCATATCGGTGCAGGTGGGCAAGACGGGCACGCTGACACCGGTGGCCGATCTGGAACCCGTGGAAATCGCTGGCACCACGGTATCTCGGGCAAGCCTGCACAACCGGGACGAGGTCGAGCGTCTGGGGGTCAGGATTGGTGACCGGGTGGTGGTGGAGAAGGCGGGCAAGATCATCCCGCACGTGCTCCGAGTGAACACGGCTGCCAGAACGGGCCGCGAGGAGGACTGGAGTTTTCCGGTCGTCTGTCCGGAGTGCAGCACGGGCGTTGTGCGGGACGAGCGGGGTGTTTACATCCGCTGTCCGAATCCGGCCTGTCCAGCGCAGCTCCGGGAAACGCTCATTTTCTTCGCATCCCGACCGGCGATGAACATTGATGGTCTGGGCGAAAAGCTGGTAGAGCAGCTGGTTTCCGCAGGGCTGGTGCGAGGCATTCCGGATTTGTACCGACTGTCCGAGCACCGTCCGCAACTGCTGGAGCTGGAGCGCATGGGTGAAAAGTCGCTGGAGCGGCTGTTATCGGGAATCGCCGCCTCGCGCACTCAACCGCTCTGGCGCCTGCTTACCGGGCTCAACATCCGGCATGTCGGGCAAACCAATGCGCGGCTTCTGGAGCAGCAGTACGGGACGATGGAAGAGCTGGTATTGCAATCCGAAGAGTCGCTCTCGGCCGTGCATGCAATCGGCCCGGCGATCGCAGGTTCGGTGGCGGCATTTTTTCGATCTGACTATGGCCGTAACCTGGTCCATGAGCTGCGGGAGCTGGGGCTGAACATGGGCCAGCCGGTGGAACGCAGTTCGAGTGTCGGTGAGGGTGTGCTGGCGGGTCAGTCGATCGTCGTCACAGGAACGCTCACACGATTCACGCGGGACCAGATTGAGCAGTTGATTCGGGACGAGGGAGGGCGATCGGCAGCCAGCGTGTCGAAGAAGACCTCCTTCGTCGTCGCCGGCGAGTCCGCAGGAAGCAAGCTGACAAAAGCGCAGGAACTGGGCGTGCGGGTGCTGACGGAAGCTGAGTTTTTGGGGCTGCTGGGCCGGTGATGGAACGGGTCACCGCTGAGCCGCCGGACGGCAGTCCGCGGGCAACAGCGCTGCCGCAATCATGTAACACACAGGCACCCAGCCGCGTCCGTGAGGAAGCGGCTGACCCAGCCGTCTTCAATTCGGCTTAATTGGACAGCCTGCTGGAGGGAAGAGTGGGGATGGGGCGGTTAATGGCGAATGTGGCCGTCTCCACGGACGATGTATTTGTATGTGGTGATTTCGCGGAGTCCGCAGGGGCCGCGAGCGTGGAAGCGGTCGGTACTGATGCCGATTTCGGCGCCCAGTCCCAGTTCACCTCCGTCGTTGAAGCGAGTGCTGGCGTTGACAACCACGGCTGAGGAATCCACAAGCTGTTCAAATTTTGCAGCCGCATTGAGGCATCGGGTGACGATGGCATCAGTGTGGGCTGAGCCGTAGTGGCGGATATGCGCAATGGCATCATCGAGGGAATCGACGATGCGGACGTTGAGAATGAGGTCGAGGTGTTCGGTGTGATAATCCTGTTCGGTGGCTGGAACGGCTGCGGGTGTGAGCGCAAGGCTGTGCGGGCAGCAGCGGAGCTGGACATTCTGCTGTCGCAGGGCGCCGGCGAGGACTGGCCAGAGAGTGTCGGCGATATTGCGATGAATAAGCAGTGTTTCGGTGGCGTTGCAGACCCCTGGACGCTGACACTTGCTGTTGATGACGATCTCCAGGGCGGTGGATTCGTCGGCTGACTGGTCGATAAAGACGTGACAGATGCCGTCGAAGTGTTTGATGACGGGCATGGTGGCTTCGCGGGTCACTCGTTCAATGAGCGATCGACCACCACGGGGGATGGTGACATCGATGAGTCGTCCGAGCTGCAGCAGTTCGCCGACCAGTTCGCGTTCGGGGGACTGCACGAGTTGCACGGCGAAGTCCGGGAGTCCGCAGCGGGTGGTTGGTTCTGTGAGCACGGCTGCGAGTGCCTGGTTGGTGTGCAGGGCTTCGCGTCCGCCGCGCAGGATCACCGCATTGCCACTCTTGAGGCAGAGTGCAGCCGCATCGATGGTCACGTTGGGCCGGGATTCGTAAATGAAGAAGACGACGCCCAGAGGAACGCGGACACGACTGACAGACAATCCGTTGGGACGGCGGTGACCGTCGATGACTTCGCCGACGGGATCCGGGAGCGAGATGACGTGTTCGACGGCTTTGGCGAGCGCTTCAATGCGGTCCGGGGTGAGCGTGAGTCGGTCGCGCATTGCGGGGCTGATACCGGCCGTGGTGGCGGCCTGCAGATCCAGTTGATTGGCGGCCAGCAGCGCGGCGGTATTTTGCCGGAGACCGGTTGCGACGGCCGCCAGCCAGCGATTTTTGGATTCACCGGAAATGGTCGCGAGTGCTGTGGCAGCGGCGCGGGCGTTTTGGGCAAGCGACAGTGCGAGTGTGGCGAGGGGGATGGACATACGCGTGAGGAGCGAGGGGAGAGAATGGGGGACGGGAGGCTGTTGAAGATGATAGGCGTTTCGCGGCGAATTGAAAATCCCTGGAATCGATCTGAGTGGACAGGGGGGCAATGGGCGTTTGACCCCTCACCCCCGACCCTTCTCCCCTGGGAGGGGAGAGGGGTGATTGAGCCGCAGGACGGGAGTCCGCGGGCAAAGACTCAGCCAGGCCTGTGAGATGGCTGTTGGAAGTGGGAAGCTGGAAGTGCGGGCTCACGCCCTGACCGGCCGTGCGACGTGTTGAAGTGCCTTTAGGGTGCAGTCGGAGCATGCGATACGTGGTGAGGGGCATTTGACGGCTCGCCCCCGGCCCCTCGTCTCCGGGAGGGGAGAGGGGGGTGAAGTTGGCGGGCATGGTGAAATTGCGCCAGCAGTTTCGCTCCGCCGACCGGGGCGTCACTGGCCCAAAGATTGTCCTCAGCTTGTCTGTCGACGAGGGAGGATTCGGAACGGGGTTTTCCGGGGCTTTGAAAGAGGCCTGCGAGTTCGATGCCGATGTGATAGCCCAGTTGTCTGTAGGATTCGACCTGGGCTGGGCTGAAGACGAGATCGGTTGTGGGTTCCTGGGGGAACTCAGGAGAAGATCGCTGGTATTCAAGAACGTCAACGGGTTCGTCGCCGGTGATTGAGGGTTTGACCAGAATGAGCAGTCCTGCGGGAGTTTCCTTGTTGGGTTCGGTGTTGGGGTAGAGGATTCTCGCGAACTTAAAGTGCTGTGTGGTGCGCGGGAGTGAGGGGCTGGTTTGCAGTGGAGTTGTCAGCGAGAGGTCTTCCAGTGACCACTCAGCCGTCTGCTCAGTCTGAGCTGCGGTTGTGGGGGCCGGGTCAAATTCGACCAGTCGGATTCCTTCGAGGTTTCGGGCGAGTCGGACGGCGTTGGCGATATCGGCGAAGCTGTGGCTGGGATCGTGTCCGGCGTCGCAGGCGATGATCAGTCGGCAGCGTCGTTTGAGGAGTTCGACAATGCCGGTGTTTTCAGCATGTCCGCCATCGCTGAGGAAGACATAGGGACGTTTGTCGCGGGATTTGAGCAGCATGGAGAGCATGTAGAGGAAGCTGGGGCGAAAGCGGGGTGTACCGAGAGCCGGGTTGGGGAGCCATTGACCGAGTCGGAGATTGAGGATGAACATCAGGAAGGCGACGAGTGGATTCTCGTTTCTTGCGGGGCTGACGGCCGCTCCTGAAATCGCCACGACTTCGTCGACATTCAGCTGAATTCCGGCTGCTGCGGCGGCTTTGACGTAATCACTTGTCGGCATGAAGCCGGTGACAGTCGAGCCGACGAAGTCCTGGGAGAAGACGAACGTATCCTGGCGACGCGGATCATCGGATTCGCGGTCGCCCAGGGCGCCAAACGAGAGCGGGTCCGCAAGAGTGTGTTCCTGCCAGCCGAATCGGGAGACGCAGGCATTGATCAGGTGATAAGGAGCACCTGCGGCTGTGGTGTGGAGTTCAGACAGGAGCGGTGAGGAGCCGCAGGACTTCCGCACGACGAAGGTTTCTCCGAGGCGATCGCGATAGTAGCGGTGCATGGAAGTGAGATTGATATTGAGCACCCAGCCGGAGATGAGTCCGATGATGAGGAACACGGCGAAGATTTTCAGTCGGGTGGCCTGGTCCGCTTCGATGACGATTCGTCGCTGGACCCGGGTCGCGGGTGTGACTGCTTCGGGGAAACAGGCGCGGAGCAGCTGCCAGTTGGCAAGGCCGAGACTGAGTTTGGGGGCATTGGTGTGGCGGAGTTGCCGGGCTGTATTGCGGGCAGTGGCGAGGGTGTCTGCCCATGCTTCATTCTGACGATCTTCTTTTTTTTCCCCTTCAAGCTGGGCGTCGGCCTCGCTGATCAGCCAGTCGGTGAAGGCGGGTTCTGTCAGGATTTGCTGAGTGAAGTGGGCTGCAAATTCGATTCGGCCGGCCTTGTAGAGCTGGTCGGTCAGATAGAAACGCTGGGCGTCGTTTTCATTGCCGAACATCAGGAACGTGAGAGCCGATGTCACCTGATCAAGGTAGTCATCAATCCGAATGGTCAGCCCATCCCAGTGGCGTTCGGAAAACGGCGTAGCCGAGTCTATCTGGGCTTTGAATGACGAACGCTGGAGATTCAGCCAATGGTTGCTGTGTTGTTCCTGAAGTCGCTGCAGGACGAAACTGAGCACCTGCAGTTTGTGGATGGCCTGGGTGAATGGCTGCGTCTGTGATTGGTTCTTCACAGGCTCAATCAGCGAATTCCGGACCTCCCTGGGGACAGGGACCCCCTCAAACAGCTGAGCAGTGTCTTTGAAAAGCGTGGCGAACAGGGATGCAGGTGCGATGGGCAGCAGCGCTGATCTCTGGGAGGGATTTGCCTTCTTCCAGTTCTCAAGGAGTTCGTCCACATACGTGTTGATTTCTTGTTTGGTCTGTGGCGAGAGAGCCTTTTGTTGAACCTGGTTGCTTTCAGACTTTTCGTCGCCAGATTTTGTGGGAGCATTTTCCGCTGCAACCGTCAGGTGTGCAGGGGCACCAAAGTCAGAACGTCCCGAAATCTGCAGAAACTCGGGGAACTTAAAATCCGCTTCGTGCATCCCGCGCTGCTGAAAATCAAAGTAGTGCGAAATGTTCTCGCGGCCCAGAAAGCCGACGAGAATCATTGGGATGACCACCAGCATGACAGAGGTAACGATCCGGAAAACCCATCGTTCAGCGGGGCTTTGGGGAGCGATTGCGCTTTGGATGAGTCGACCGGGGCGAATGAACGGGATCAGCAGCAGCACGGCGACAGAGATCAATACAAAGGGCAGCCAGACCGTGGATGGAATCATTTCCGCGGTGCTGCCCTCACCACGCCATGGCAACAGCAGATCCCCGTTGCCGAACAGCATGGCGAGCGCGATGAGGATGGAGCCGACGGTGAGTCTGAGTAGTGGTCGGGCAAACGCGCCGGGTGCCTGGCCCTGACGGCGGTAATACGAGAGGAGCCAGGCAATGACCCAGAGCGTGCCAAGGAGTGCAGCCGGAATAAAGGGCACAACAAAGTCGGTGGAAAGGTCAAACAGCTTCAGATGTTCGCGGACAACCGGAAAATCAAAACACCGCCACAGCAGGGCAACGAGGGCGGCCATGGAAATCATCAGCGAAATCACGGCGAGGTTGTTGAAGAGCAGCCCGATGAGGTATTTGTTGAAGGCTGTGAGTCCGTCGACGATGTAGTCACCTCCGTAAATCAGCTGTCGCACGGACCGTCCCGCGGGGCCATTCGCTTCGCGAGGCGGAAACGGAAAGGAGGCTGCGGTGGGTTTTTCAGAGGTTTGCGAGGGGGACTCTTCGTGGTTGCGGGCATGCCAGCTGGAAATGTGGGCGCCCAGATAGCCGCCACCAGAGACTGTGGAGAGGTAGTCGATGGAGCGAAACAGCCCGGTATGCTGCAATGCAGAGACCACTCCCATCCCGAAACAGGCCGAGCGAATTCCCCCGCCGGACAATGCCAGCCCGGTCAGGTCCTGCTGCAGTTCCTGTGTCTGCCCCGGCTTGCTGTCATCAGGCCGGAGCATGCCCTTGCAGGTGGCGTGTCGGCGACGATTGGCAACGCGCTGCAGTTCTTTTTGCAGGACTGCCTCCTGAGTGCCCTGGGCGGGCGTCGGGGCTGTGATGGCTTTGGCGCTGGACGAATCCGCAGTCTGCCGTGGTGGCTGGGGACGTTTGGGCATTTTCAGGGATCCGGAAGATTGTCATCGCGGCTTGTACACTGGGAATTGACGCCCAGTATTCAGGGGGGGGCACCGCCAAACAATCAAAAAGCGGATTTTGCTCCGAGGAATTCTCGAAAACTGTCTCCCCAGTAAAACTTTGCTAAGCCGCGGGACGGCAGTCCGCGGGCGAAGAACGCTGCCAGGGCGCTCGATGGAAGCAGGCCACGGCAGGCAGTGGATGTCAATCCCCCGGTGAAGAGCAACTGAGCCGCAGCACGGCAGTCCGCGGGCAAGAGCAATGCGGGGCGCTGGAAAGGTGTGCCGCGAAGGAGAAGTGGGAAGTGGCCGGAGCGTTGGGGGATGGCAAGGCACTGGTGAAGGGTGATGCAGGGCGTTTGACCCCTCACCTCCGGACCCTCTCCCCTGGGACGGGAGAGGGGGGATTGGGGATTCTTTTCTTTGCTTCGGGGTTATTTTTTTTTGGAGAGGGAGCGTTGGTAGGCTTCGAAGCTGCTGCGGTAGCGGGCTGGGGGTAGGGATTGGCGGATGGTGGTGTCCTGGCGGTCGCGGTCGCTTGCAGTGGAGCCGGCGCGGGAGGTGCCGGATTGGTTGATGCCGAGGCTGCGGAGCATTTCTTCGAAGGACTTCTGTGAAAGGCTCTTTTCCTGCTGTTCCTGCAAATTGGCTTCTCGTTCCTGCAACTGTTCCTGCATGCGGCGGAGGAAGGATTTGAGTTCGTCTTCGGTCCAGCCGAGTTCTTTGAGGAGTTCAGGGTCGACCTGGCCGCGTTCCCTGATGTCGTCCTGAATGCGTTTAATGGCCAGTCCCGCTGCGCGGGCGGCCTGATCGACTTCGGATTCTGTGGGTTTGGGGTCGGCGGGTGAGTTGTTGCCGGCTGGATCGGCGTTGGCATCCGGGGCCCCGTTGGCGTTATCGGGCTGTTGACCTGGCTGGCCGTTGTTTCCTGCGGCCTGACCATTTCCACCAGTCCCTTTTTCGCTGGAATTTCGCTGACGCGGACCTGCAGCATCTCCGGGGGCGGCGTTGCCGCCGGGGGGCGCGCCTGCAGGTGCTGACCGGCCTGAGCCGGAGGAAGAACCGCCACCCAGACCACCCCCACTGCCGCTCCCTGGCTGGCCGCCTTGTTGACCGCCACCCTGTTGACCGCCGCCCTGCTGGCCACCGCCTTGCTGGCCACCGCCTTGCTGGCCGCCGCCTTGTTGGCCGCCGCCTTGTTGGCCGCCGCCTTGTTGGCCACCGCCTTGCTGGCCACCACCCTGCTGGCCACCACCTTGCTGGCCACCGCCTTGTTGGCCACCACCTTGTTGGCCGGCACCCTGTTGGCCGTCTTGTTTCATATCGGCTTTGCTGTTATTGCAGTGTTTGCAGGATTCGCCGGGCTTGCAATGCGGACAGTTGGCCTGATTGTTCGAGTCTTTGTTTGGG
>JBJTOM010000513.1:0-16049 GCA_046074585.1 Planctomycetota bacterium
CGGTTGAGGCAGATGAAGCTGGGGGCACGTTCTTCGGGGATGGTGATGTGGCTTTCATCGACACCGTTGCCGGTGATCACGAAGAGCAGATCGCCAGCGCAGGTGACGGAGCAGCTGCACATGTTGTGCTGGGAGACGTTGAGGTCTTTCATCATATCCACGAGCCACACCACGTCGGCCTCTGTTTCATCGGTGACTTTCTCTTCCACAAAGGGACTGTCGTTCTGTCCGTCCCGGAAGCCTTCGGTATCGAGGCAGACGACCGTGCCGCGGCTGGTGACATACCATGCGCGTTCGCCTTCGACGAAGGGCGAGCAGCAGATGCCCTGATGAGGCCAGTCGTGAACGCGGCCGGTGGGCAGTTTTTCATTGCTGTGCTGCCACAGGAATTTGCCCGTTTTCTCGTCAAAGCAGACGAGGCATCCCAGGTCCACGGTGCTGGGGAAACGTTTGATGTAACCATTGCCGTTGTTGGTGCCGATGTAGACCTTACCGTTGGCGACTACGGGGTTGCCGTAGGTTTCAGAGCCGAGCGGCATGGACCAGACGACATTTTTTCCGGTTTTCAGATCCCATTTCACCGGGATGTTTTTGCCTTCGGGGGTGTTGTTGCGTGAGTAGCTGCCGCCCCACTGTGGCCAGTCCTTTTTGCCGACTTCCATTCGGGCGATTTGTTCGAGTGCGAACTTCGTGGGGTCTTCAGCGGACAGCGGGAAGGGGCACGGCAGGAGCCATCCGCAGGCCAGCAGTGCGGCGGTGCAGGAGTAAACAAAGCGTTGCATGGTGATTCGTTCCTTGAGAGACTGAGATTGAATTCGAAGGCTGCTGTCAGCGGCTGGAAGTGACGGTGACGTTATCGATGAAGAATTCTGCATCTGTGGCGTTGCCGAACAGGCCTGGGCTGCCGCGCAGGTTGGGGGTGGCGTCAGTGGCTTCGATCTGCCATTCGGCGGGTTCGGTTTCTGCGCGGGGCCAGACTTTGCCGCGGAGCACCGCGCCTGCCGGCGTGGTCTGGCTTTGAAACTTGATCGTATACCAGACGTTACCCTTCCAGGTGAAATCGATGGTTCTGGCAAATCGCAGTTCGCGGCGAGCGGTCCAGGAGCGAATTTCGAGGCGGTTGGCGCCCTGCAGATCGAGCGTGTAGCGTTGGTTGATCAGTCCCATATCCGGCAGTCGCCCGCCTTTCTCGGTGGCTTTGAAGTCGGCCTGAATGGTGTAGTCGTGGAGGTCTGTCCAGCCCATCCATGCCTGGCTGCGGGTGCCTTTGGGGATGGTGCTGACCTTCACGAGCCCTTTTTCGCCGTCGAGGGGTGCGGGTTTATGGCGGTAGTCGGCACCGATCCAGACGGGGGGCACGCGTTCGTCCGCGAAGTCAAACTTCCAGGGAAGAGCAGGGATGACGCGGAGACGGGATTTTGCAGTGACCTGACCGGCTTTTGCGGTGAGTGCCACACCGGCGACACCGCTGGCGGGTGCCTGGTAGGTGAGACCGCTGACGGTGCCGCCGCCTTCAGCAGTGAGCACTGCGTTTTTGACGGCGCCGACAAACTGCCCGGCGGCGTTGTAGCCGAGCACATTGAGCTGCAGTTTTTCGCCCGGCTTGAGAACGACTTCGGTGGGGCTGAGCACCATTTGGGTGATGGTGCGGTCGGTGGTTGGCTGTTCGCGGGTGATGGCAGGCTTCACTTTTGACGTGGCCCCGGCGGATGAGTCTGCGGAGCCGATGCAGTAGAGAGCTTCGATGGAAGGCAGGAAGATGCGGCCGTTTGAGGCGGCCGGCGATGCGAAGACTTCTTCACCCTGGCCCAGCCGCGCTTCGCTGACGACCTCCACTCCGCTCTCGGTGGGCTTGAGCACGTAGAACCGGCCGGTGTTTTCGGCAATATAGAGTTTGCCGTCGGCCACCATTGGACTGCCGAACATGATGCGGCCCAGTTTCTTCTGGCCGACGGCTTCGCCGGTGGCGGCATCCAGAATCACCAGTTGTGCGTTGTCTTCAAGAAAGTAGATGCGGTTGCCAAGTTTCACGAGAGAGCTGCGGCCGAGTGCTCTTTTGGGGGCTTTCCAAAGCAGCTTGTCTTCGCCGATTTCGCCTTCGACATTGCCGTCAAAGGCGAACACGGCGCCGAGGAGTGTGGTGTCGCTGGAGTTTTGTTCGGCGTGTCCGGCGTAGACAATGCCGTTTTCGTCGACCACTGGGGTAGAATTGATGCCGCGGGTGGACGCCTGGTACTTCCAGATGGTTTTCCCGGTTCGCGGCTGAACGGCGTAGATGGCGCCGTCAGCGGCGCTGAAGACCATCGCAGCCTGGCCTTTGAACGTGGTGAAGACGGGCGTGGTGTAGGTGGTGTCTTCGGGGCGAACTCGGGTGCTGATGAGCCAGCGTGCCACGCCCGTGCGTTTGTCGAAGGCGATCATTCGATGGGCGGGTACTGCCGTTTCACCCCAGCCCGTCATGACGCCGCTGATGATCACAAGGTCTTCGAAGACCACCGGAAAATTGGTGCGGCCGCCGTAGGTGGACAGCATTCCAAACTCTTCACTCATGGAGTGTTCCCAGATCACCTTGCCGGTTTTGCCATCGAGGCACTGGAACACACAGCCAAGCCCAAGTACGAAAACCGTGTCGGTTTGAGGATCACCCACGACGCTGGACCAGCCGACGCGTTCGGCCGGAGCATCAGACAGGTAGATGTTATGCACGCTTTCCCAGAGCAGTTTGCCGGTTTTGGCATCGACGCAGACGGTTTTTTCGCCTTCCTGAGTTGTTTCGGGGAAGGCGCGGCAGACAACGTAAACGCGGTCATTGAGCACGACCGGGGTGGCGCGGGAGGCGTAATCCGGATTGTGCCACAGGAGGTTTTCACCTTTGGGCGACCATTTTTCGGGGAGTCCTGTTTCGAAGGAATGCCCGTCGTTGTTGGGGCCTCGCCAGTGCGCCCAGTCGTCTGCGGAAACGGCTGCAGAGCAGAGCGCTGCGGCAGCCACGAAATACAAGATTGACTTCATGTGAGGTTTTCTCCGTGCGTCGTGTCCTGTGGCCCCTGATCCCCCGAAGGGCTGTCGTCCAGCCAATCGCAGCTGGAATCTTCATGAGGTTTGCGGAGCTGTTTGAGCAGCCTGGTGAGATCCAGGAGCTGGGTGCTGGTGAGATGTCCCAGTTGTCGCTGGTGCATCTGCCGCACTTCTTCCTGCATCGCCTCCAGAAGACTCAGCCCCTCCGCCGTAATTCTGACATCCACAACTCGCCGATTTTCACTGCGCCGCCCCCGTTCCACAAGCCCGCGGTGTTCGAGCCGATCGAGCATGCGAGTGGTGTCCGGGCACCTGGAAATCAGCCGTCGGCCAAGCGCCAGCGTCTGCAGGCTGTTCGGATGGGCCGAACGAAGCAGTCGCAGAGCGTTGTACTGCTGCGCTGATAACTGGTGCTGACTGAACAGCTCGTCCTCTAACGCTTTCAGGCAGTCATACGTGCGCCACAGGTTCAGGAAGGCTTCCTGTTCTGCGGAGTCGAATCGCCGGAGCGGCTTTGGGCGGGCATTGGCTGTCATGTAGCCAGCATCCTCGTTTGCACGAAGGTTGTCAAGACAGGTGTTGCTGGCAGTGGAGCGAATACCGAAGGCGGAAGTTGGCTGCAGATGCGGAGTGCACACCGGCGCCGTCCCTGGATTTCCCCCGGTTCACCTGTTGCCAACCCTGTCTATAGTCACTGCATTCCGTCCCAAAGTCCACTCCATATTCCGCGATTCCAGGGCTTGCCGTGATGAAGATTCTGTTTCTGCATGGTCGAGGAACCGTCCGTGGAGGGCTTAAGCCCGCATGGCTGCGCAGTCAGGGCTACGAAGTCTTCAATCCACCGCTCGACGACAACGATTTCTCTTCCGCCGTCGCTGCTGCACAGCGCGAATATGATCTGCAGCGTCCGGACGTGATTGTGGGGTCGTCCCGCGGCGGAGCGGTTGCCTTGAATCTGATTTCCGGCCAGACACCGCTCGTTCTGCTCTGCCCCGCCTGGCGCTACTGGGGCACCACGCGAACACTGCAGGCCCCGGCACTCATCCTGCACAGCCGCCATGACAGTGTCATCCCCTTCGCGGACTCCAGGGAACTGCTGCGGGCCAGCCATCAGCCGGCGGAATGTCTGCTGGCAATCGGTGATGACCATCGCCTGGCTGACCCCGAATCTCTCGCCGTGCTCGACTGGGCCTGTCGGACCCTCGGCCAGGGAAAACAGCTCCCGTGGATGGACGGATCTCCTGATGATCCACCCCCGGATGCTGCTCGGGACGCAACCACGGAAGCGAGCTACCTGTGTGATTCCTGCGGGGAAATAATTGTGATCCCTGTGGATCTGAGCGAAGGGGAAAGCCAGACATTTGTCGAAGACTGTCCGGTGTGCTGCCGCCCCAGTGTGATTCATGTGGAACAGTGCGAAGACGGTCTCCTGCAGGTCACCGCCGAAGCCGCTCAGGGGTAGACTCAATGACGCACACCGGTCCAGCATCAGGGACGGCAGTGGAGTATTTTCCAGTGCTGTCTCACGAGTCTGCTCAAGCCTTGCTGACGAACTGAAGCGAGGCCAGTTTCGTCGGAAGAGGACGCTATGGGGCTGTGATCACGGTTGTGGTGCCGTCACCGGCAGCGAGGATGATCTGGCGGCCGTCAGGGGAATAGCGAGCGGTGTTGCCGATGCGTCCGATCTGTTGCTGGTTGATGGCCGCCCCGTCTCCGGTGGACCAGGTACGGAGCTGTCCGGCGTAGCCGTAGGACAGCAGACGACCGCCGTCGGGATTGAAGGCGACGGAGTGAATATAGTCCGTGTGTCCGGACATGCTGCGGACTTCTGTTCCGGTGATCAGATCGAGCAGATGCACTTTGCGATCGGCACCCGCGGCTGCGATGAGTCCGCCGGCGGGGTGAATAGCCACAGAGTACATGGTGGTGTCCCATGCGGCCAGTTGTTTCAGTTGTCGGCCACCGACGATGTCCCACAGGCGCAGCGTTCCATCGGCGCCGGAGGACACGACGAAGGTTTCATCAGCACTGAGGGCGACGGAGTGTACAGCGCCGCGGTGGCCGGCGAGCGAGAACTTCTGCTGGCCAGTGACGTTGTCCCAGACGCGAACGGTCTGGTCGACGCTGCAGGAGACTACGATGCTGCCGTCCTTCGAGACTGCTGTGCCATAGACGGGGCCACCATGAGCGAACTGGCGACGTTGTTCGGGGCCGGCACAGGTCCATTCATCGAGTCGGCCGCTGGCAAGCGAGGTGATCAGTCGTCGGGCATCGGAGTTGAACTGCATCCGCTGCACCGGAGCTTCGCAGGCGGTGGTCTGGTGCCGAATCAGTTCGACGGGGGGCTGAGTGTTGGGCAGGGGCGGGCCATAGATGGAGATCTGTTCGGCGGCGGCGGCAGCCAGGCGGCGATTATCGGGGCTCCATGTGAGCTGAGTCACAGTGCGATCGCCTGGGAGCACCTGCACGGGTTTCTCTGCGTCGTTGATGTTCCAGACGCGAACTTCACCGCCTTCGAGTCCGGCCGCAATTCGCTGACCGTCAGGTCTCACGGCAATGGACCTTGCGGGGCGACCATCGGTTTGCCAGGTTCGTTCCACTGCTCCGCTGGTGGCATTGACCAGCTGCACGGCGCCGGCACTGGAGAGACTCAGGAACTGCGCGCCGGCATTGACCGGGACGGCTGCGAGGAGGGGTTCGGTGGCGAGTGGCTGGGCGCGAAGGATCGACGTTTTGCGGATGCGAAACTGTCGATCGTCGCCGGCAGAGAGCAGTGTCAGATTATCGGGCAGAAAGCGAACGACAGCCGTGGGCATGTTGGCAGCGTGATCTGCCTGGGTTTCCAGCAGCAGGCCGGTAGTGGTGTCGTAGATCCGCAGTGCTCCATCGGCCGCGGAGACGGCGAGTCGGGCCCCGTCGGCTGTGAGTGCGAGGCTGCGGGGCGCGACGGGGGGACGGATTTCCGGGAGCGGTGCACCGTCGGCTTTCCAGAGGAGGATTGCCTGATCGCCGCGGGCAGCCGCCAGAATGCCACCGTTTCCGGCAAGCACAAGGCTGGTGACGGGCCCGCCGGCATCGAGTGTTCGCAGGGGTTCACCGCCGAGGAGCGGGCGGAGCTGAACTTTGCCGGAGGCACCGGCAGCCCAGAGCTGGTTCTGGTCGGGGGCGGTGGTGAGCTGCAGCGGTCCCTGGCTGGCGGTGTCCTGCCAGGCAAGCAGACTGCGGGTGAGCAGGGTGGCTTCGGCGGATGCTTCTCCGGCTGCCACGGCCGTGCCCTGATCGGTGCCATTCCAGTCGGCGAGGTGGCTGACTGTGGCGGTGGCAATGTCTTCCAGCACGCGGCCAGTCTCTGCCGCGATGATGCGAATGCGAGGCTGGCCATCGGTGATCATCAGCTGCGTCGCTTCGCGGTTCCAGCGGGCGGAACGCAGACCCTGAATGGCCGGCAGCGAACGCAGGAGTGCCAGATCGGGGCCCAGAACATGCAGAATGCCGGCGTCTGTCCAGGCCGCGAAGATTTCGCCTTTCTTCCCCGCCTGCAGCCCTTTCAATGTACCTCCGGGCGAACCGACGGTGCCGGCGATCTGGCCGTTCCAGGCAATCCGATGCAGGCGAGTTCCGGAGGCGGTCAGGGCTGCGAGTCCCTGTTCACCAGCCAGTCGCTGCAGGCGGACGATCTGGTCGGCATCGGGGGCCATGAGTTCCCAGTCGGGTTTGAGTTTTTCGGCGTCGGTGGCCGGGAGCTGTCTGGGGAACGGGAGCTTCCAGCGTCGCAGGTGTCCATCGGCCCCGGAGGTGATGATTCCCGAGCCATCGGGGGTAAATTCGACGGTGTGTACGGGGCCGGCGTGGGCGGGGATGAGTCCTTCGAGGGCGCCGTTTCCATTCCAGACGCTGAGGACACCGGCGGAGTCTCCGGTGGCGGTGAGTGCATCGTCGTGGCGGAGGGCCGCACAGGTGATGGGCTGCTGATGGGCGGCTGGCTGTCCTGCGGGGTTTCCGGCTGCATCGCGGAATCGCAGTGTCTTGTCATCAGACCATGTTGCGGTCCATGTACCGCTGGAGGCCGCGATGAGTCCGCGAATGACGGCCGTATGTCCCTGCAGGGGTTTGGGAGCAGCCGGGAGTTTCCAGACGCGGAGGGTTCCGTCGGTTCCGGCGCTGAGCACGCGCTGACTGTCGGCATGGACGGCGATATCGGTGACCGCTCCGGTGTGTCCGGCGAGTCGACCGGTCTGCATGGCATCCCCCAGATTGAGCACGCGAATTTCGCCGGCTGGTGTTCCGACTGCCAGCCACTGGCCGTTGGGTGCTGGTGCGAGGCAGGCCACATCATTTCCGGCGGCCGGAAATTCTCGGGTGCGTTCACCGGTTTGCAGATTGACAAGCAGCGGCGGGCGACCGGCGGCGACGACAAGGGCCATGTTCTGGCCGGGAATGAGTTCGGTGTGGACGGCAGCGGCATCCAGTGTGAGCAGCAGTCGACCGGGGGGCACCGGGAGCTGCCATGAACGCAGCAGGTTGTCGTCGCCCAGCGAGAGCAGCTGCTGGTTGCCCTGAATGAAGAGCAGCTGGCCGATGCGGCCCGGGTGCCCGATGAGTTTTGCGAGCGGGGCGTCGAGATCGGGTGACCAGAGACAAATGCTGCCGGCGGCATCCGCGGTGGCAAAACCCCCGGAATCTGTACGCCAGGCCGTGGCAGAGCCTTCAGCCGTGTGACCCATGCGGCTGAGTGCTGCGGCAGTGGATGTCAGCGGAAATGTTCGCACAACGCCAGCTGCGGACATGGTCAGCACTGAAAAACCATCCGGCGCCAGCGCCAGGCTGTTGATCGGTGGCCCGGGTTCGGTGTGGCGTTTGATGGGCAGCCGCAGCGGCAGATCCCAGACGCGAACAGTGTTGTCCTGAGCACCTGTGGCGAGCGTCTGTCCGTCAGCGCTGACGGCGAGCGTGTAGATCGGCCCTGTGTGCTGGGTGAAACTTTGCAGCACTCGACCGGCCGGCACATCCCAGAAGAGCACTCGCTGATCGCTGCCAACTGTCACAGCCCGTGAACCATCCGTCACGAAGCCGGCCGCCATGACGGCACCGGCATGTTCGCTCAGGATAACCGGCTGCTGCGCCAGTGCAGTGCTGGTGACCGTGAAGACTGTGAGAATCACCTGAAGGCAGCGGAGGCGGGCGGGAGGGCAGTGCATGTCGGCAGGCTTTGTGTGGGAGGCACGGATCCGGGAGGTGGGTGAGCGATCCTGTTATTTTGAACGGGCAGCCGGGGGAACGCAACACTCCAGCGGAAATCAGCGGAGCTGCCAGTGGGAGTCGAAGACATCGGACCAGATGAGTGAGGATTCAGGGGGGCCGGCGTTCCCTGATGACAACCTGAGCACCGCGGCATCTCCCAGACGCGGAAACAGCCACGCATTGGACGCCCGGAAGTCCCGCTCGCCGAACGTATGTCCGGTGTTCAGCACGACATACTTCGAACGATTGAGCGGGTTCGGGAAGATCAGGCACAGGCCATGAGCGCTGGCGGGCCATGACTGGTTGCCCACGGTGATCACGTCCCGGTTCCAGTCAAACGGCAGTTTCGCGGCCACACGGGCATCGACAGGAGGAAATCGGCTGGCGGTCGCTGAAGCGGGAGTGGCGTCCGGAATGCGACCTGGCCGCGCTGCCAGCAGATGACGCAGCAGCAGGTTGGAACCGGGGTCTCCGAAGAGCACAAGGTGGCTGCGTTCCAGCATTTCCGGGGTTACGTCCACATCGTTCACCACCCGCACCTCACCCCGCATCCACCTCGCGAATTCCTCACGAAACACCTCCAGCTGACGTTCGGACCAGGCGGCCGGGAGCGGATGCAGGGGCTGACCTGTGCCGCGAACGCAGACGAACGAGGACATGAATGCGTCGTCGATCGGGCCCTGCAATCCAGGACGCTTGCAAACATCGGGGTTGCGCGACAGGTCTCGAGATCCCTGATAGTCCACCACGTCCCAGCCGGCCGCTGATCGGCGGTACCAGACGTCCGGAAGCAATTCACCGGCGGCACTGCGGCATTCCAGTCGCGTGCCGTCGATCTCCACCTCGTCGGCAATGTCACGTGCGAGCGTCAGCAGGGAGATATTGTCCGTGCGAATTCGCATCGCGCCGGACGGCTCCCGCTCCGTTTCCACCAGAGCCGGTTTGCCGGTCTGCAGGAGTTCGTGGATGGCCAGCCAGTCACAGCGGTTGTATTTCAGGGTCTGAGTGGTAAAGCGAATGCGGTCCCGCATGCCAAACCGCGGACGGCCGGTCTGGACGCTGGCCGCGTGAAAGGCCATGAATTCACTGCGGCTGGCCGGATCAAAAGCGTGGCCCATGTCCCTGCCGATGATCAGCTTCAGCGGCACCTGCAGTGTTTCAGCAGCACGCTGCATCGTGGTCGCGGCCAGCAGCTGCGGGTCCCTGTCACCCCCATAGCCGACACAGGGGACGTTGAACAGATTGAGCGCGTATGGGACGGCGTCGTAGATGCCAAGCGTTTCATGCTGAGCAAACGGGAGCCGATCCGCGGGGGACTCGGGGTTCTTTTTCTGGTACGCATAGAAATCCACAAACCCCGCACCCGCTCCTACCGAACACCACACGTGCGGATGGTGCAGCCCCAGATGCCACGCGCCCGCTCCACCCATCGAAAACCCATGCAGCACCACACGGTCCTCGTCAATCCGAAACCGCTGCCGAACCGCCGCCAGCGACTCAAACACATCCGTTTCGCCAGCCCAGCGGTACGCGTTGTTGCCACGCCCGTAGACATCCAGCTGAATCCAGTTGCCGGGGCGATCGTCCTTTGAAGCACCGGGACCGCGACCGTCCATCCGAGCGATGAAGCTGGCTTCATTCATGTCGTCCGCACGACCGTGCAGTACCACGTAAAGAGGCCAGCGACGCGCACTGGACGGATCCACTCCAGCCGGCAATGTCACCGCATACGGCTGCACGCTGCCATCCACAGTACTGACGTATCCCCGAATCGACGTGCCCTCGCGAAGATGCCAGTCCGGCTGTCCCGCCTGCAGCCGCTCAATTCGACGCCGCCCCTCAGACAGCACCGTCCGCAGCTGATCAAGCGAACCGGGTTTGGGGAATTCCTGAAACCGCAGCATCCACGCGGCCGCCTTTTCAAACACCAGCGCATCCGCCAGCAGTGCGGAACCATCAGCCGACTGCAGCTCCTGTCGGGGCGCAAGCCCATCCAAAGCCTGCCGCAATGCTGCCCGTTCCGATTCCAGTTCCGCCAGCACCTCACTCGCCGGAACAGCCGACGGAACAGCCTGCCACGCCGACAAAACCGCAGGGCAACAGAATATCTGCAGACAGAGAAGCACAAACGCCCGGAGCGGGCGGAGCGACAGGGGAACCTGAAAACACAGCATAAGACGGCCAGCTGGAAAGAAGGACTGGGGTCAGGGAAGTGGTCCGGTGATAGTGTTCCCGATCCGTTGATCCGGAGCAAGCGAACCAGGGAAAGGGGCTGCGCTACGGGGCTGCTGAAACGCTGATTCCTCTGATCAACGTTTCAACCGGCTGCCACTGGGGCCGCCCGTTCACCGTCGGCAGGCGAAACAGAGTGAATGTCGCGTCTGCGCCTTCCTCCAGGGGGACGTCGGGCAGATTGAGCAGTCTGCGGGGATGCGTTGAGGCCAGTCTCCAGACGACCGGCAGCGGCAGGTGACTGACAGCCAGAAAATGGGCCACACATTCACCCGTTGTCGCGCCGGAGCCGGCCAGAAACTGCGTTTGACCGGCAACCACAATTCGCCCGTCCGCAAGCACCTCAACGTCGACGGCCGGCGTGTGATAGCGACCGGCTGGACAGCCACCGAAACCAGAGACGTCACAGGTAAGCACCAGTCGTTCCGGAGACTTGCATCGCAGGATGCACCGCAGCATATCGACGGGGACGTGCCAGCCGTCAGCAATGATGCTGCAGGACAGCCGATCGTCGGCCAGCTGGGGCCAGAAGACGTTGTCATGCCGAGGCACCATCCCCGCACATCCGTTGCCAAGGTGGGTCCCCAGCGTTGCGCCCCGGCTGACGGCTTCGTGAATGACCGCTGCAGGGGCGGCGGAGTGTCCGATCGCAGCGGTGATTCCGCTGGCCTTCAGACGCGGAAGAATATCGAGTGCTCCGGGAACTTCGGGGGCAAGTGTGACCAGTCGCACCAGTCCTCCTGCCGCCTGCTGCCAGTGCTGCAGCTCCACCCACTCCGCTGCCCGCACCTCGCCTGCCGGATGGGCACCGCGCGGACCGTTCTCAGGCGAAATCCACGGGCCTTCAACGTGACAGCCGGGAACCATGACCCGCACCAGCCCGGAACGTTCCCGGGCCCGGCGGATCACACTCAAACCATGCTCAATCGCTTCCCGCGAATTGGTAATCAGCGTCGGCAGACAGCCGGTAATTCCCTGACGGGCAAAATCGGTCACCACTGTTTCCACGTCCTCTGCCGTCAGCGTTTCACTGCTGAACCAGATGCCGCGGTAGCCGTTCAGCTGCAGGTCGAACAGGCCTGGAGCCGCCCAGGGGAGCAGGTCGAGTTCCTCCGCGGGCAAATCGAGCGGCAGGACCGACTGGATCACGTGCTGTCGCACCGAGATTCGCACAGCCGTTCCCGTCTCCAGTCGCCGCACTGTCCATGTCTTCATTCGCTGATCCCTCCTGTGCCTGTGTCCTGCATCGTCGCGTTTCGCTCCGCGAAACGATCGTTCACGCACTTCCAGCCTGAACCCCGAATCTCAGCATCCCCCGTGCCGCCGGATTTCCGGAGAACCAATCCCGGGACCGCCCCGTGTGCGTCTTTCATGGCTCCGCGACCGGCATCTCAGACAGGATTCGCACAGCTTCCGCAGCCCCCAGTTCCGGGATGAGCGCAGTGACAGCGATTCCGGAAACAACCCGGGTGAGGTTGTGGTCAATCCGGCCGGACTGGCTCCAGGCCGCACCACTGGCCCGCGTCATGTAGACGGAAAGCGTCTGGTGTCCGGTCCCCGGTCGTTCGCCCACGATGTGCAGCATGGAAAAATCGCCGCGGCGGCCCGCGAAGAGCTGTTCGCCGATGCGGTAGCCGGCACGCACACGCCCTGCGTGCACCAGCAGAAGTTCAGGGGCCGGCCGGAAGCCGGCTGACACCAGCATCGGCAGCAGACTGCGGAGCAGCTGCTGCAGCTGATCCCGGTCTGTCAGCGCCAGGGCGTTCAGTCCGTCTGAAATCACAATCTGCAGGTTGTGGTCGTCGCCCCGCGACCGCGCCAGATCGCTCACCAGCTGTGCGGAAGCCGGTGAGAGCTGTTCACCGGAAGTCGGGTGGAGAATGTAATCCACGCGGTCCGCGGACGAGGTTTTCAGGAGCACCGCCTGGGGAATCGTGCTGGCCAGCTGCGGATCCAGTTCCTGCCAGATGCTGATTTTGGCATCGTCATAAATCCGGTGCAGCTGGCGGTCGAGTTCCGGGTGGAGCGCCGACGGACGATCGCCGGTTCCTTCTGCCAGAAATACACCGCGTGATCGGACCTCCGCCATACGCACCGCAGCTTCCTGCCGGATGTCGGCTTCGCTGCGCTGATCACCGCGTCGACGGCAATACTGCAGAAACACCCATGCCGGATCACCGAAGTGCTCTGTGGGCCGGCCCTGAGCGTCAATGACCTGCAGGGATTGAAAGAACGACCACATCCGGTCATCCACCTTCAGCCCGAAGCGTTCGCGAATGGCCACGTGGTCGTGATACCCGGTTGTCAGATACCCCAGCATGGGATCGATTCGAGTGGGAAGGGCCATGAGGTAGGCTGGGTTTGCCGGCATCACCTGCTCAATGCACCATCCAAGATCATCCAGGGACACGTCCATGTGCAGGGTTGAGCAGATGTCGAGTCCGATGGTCAGTCCATGCAGTTTTCCCATGGCGATGTCTTCGAGACAGCACCGCACAAGCTGCTCGCGCGTGCGAAAGACTTCCGGGCCGATGAAACCGGCCACGTCATTCAGGTGAATCCATGGCTGATGCGGACTGCTGGTGTCGTGGAGAGCTTGTCGGACGACGGCCGTGAGTGCGCGCGCGAAGCCGTACTTGCGTGATTCGTGAATCACCATATCCACGCCGTAGCCATGTCCGTTGGTGAAGTCCGCTCCCTGCCCGGTTTCAAAGTACAACCCAAACCGACCGGTCCGTGCGGCCGCGTGTTTTCGCATGGAGTCAACGGAAATGTCAAACGTGGCGTTGGCGGGTGTGTTGCCCGCGATGCTCTGGAACCAGAGCGCCGTCAGACCCGGATGACGCCGTTCGACTTCCGCCTGCACGTCGATATGGGCCAGCACACAGTGCGGCAGCGTGTGTTCCAGCCCGAATGTGCGTGTGATGTCCTGGAGCGTTCGCTGCACATCCGCGACCGACTCCGGATCACTGCTGACGGGATTGGTTCCGAGCAGCACATCGCCGACGGCCCAGGCAAAGGCGTTGAACACCTGCCAGCGGATGTCGTCCACATTGTCCGTCGGGGAATTGGGCTGCACGCGTGCCCCCAGATAGCCCCGCGCTCCGATCCGGCTGCCGGGAAGAGCGTGATGCAACGACGAACCCACGCGAATGAGCTGCGCGTTGTTCATCAATCGCACAACACAGGCGATCACGTCACTGGTGAGTCCTGGCAGGAGCGATTTGATGTGCTCTTCGGGGGCTGTGAGCAGGTGATCCCTGAGTTGTCCGAGCGTCCAGGTGGCAAGTTCGGACTGTTTCTTCCGATCAAGCGGTTCGAGGATGAATCTGAGCAGGTCATCGCTGTACGGAGGATGCGCGTCAATCACGGCCAGCGGCGTGTCGGCCAGAAGCTGGCGCGCCTGCTGTCGCTGCTGCTCATCGCCGGCCGCCACACCCACGATGGCATCGCCTTCCTTCCATTCATTCGCGGCTCCCAGCAGCTGCCGATAGACGGCGTTATCCCAGCCACCCGGCCGGGAATGAAGCCAGGTGGCAAGGTCTTCAGCAGCCGACGCTCCGGCCACAGAGGCGGACCGGGGCGAGCGGCCAGGCAGGGTGGCGGCAAGAGCCGCCGCACCTGCCACAAGGACGCGGCGGCGATGCAGCATGATTCAGCTCCCTGAGCAGGTTCGTTCACTCGATCCCGTGCATCCTGCGGCGGAGTTCCTGCGCACCGGCGATGAGCACCAGACCGGCAATCGCAGGCACGGCTGTAAATACAAAGAAAAACGTCGCCAGACCGTACTGTTCTGAGATTCTGTCGATCATGGCACCGCTCACACCCGCCAGATAATTGGCGATGGCGGATGCCAGAAACCAGATGCCGAACATGAGTCCCACAAGCTTTGCGGGAGCCAGCTTGCTCACGTAGGACAGGCCGACCGGGGAAACGAAGAGTTCGCCCAGTGTGTGGAACAGATAAGCAACGACCAGCCACCACATGCTCAGCTGAGCTGTCCTGGCGCCCTTTTCAAGTCCCTGACAGGCAAATCCCAGGGCCGCAAACCCAACCCCCAGCAGGATCAGCCCCAGTCCAAACTTGACAGGGGCGGATGGATTCAGTCGCGTCTCCCAGATTTTCCCGATGAGCGGAGCGAGGGCGATAATGAAGAAGGAATTGAGAATCTGGAACCACGATGCCGTGACCTCGTTCTCGTTGCCAAGGATGCGTCTGACAACCGCCTGCTGGCGGCTGGTGTAGTTTGCGGCGTCGGCATCGGAGAGCAGTCGCAGGGTCCCGGAGCCGCCTTTGCCAGCAAGGTCCACCACCGTGATGTTCTGCCCTTCCGCGAGTGTGACGTCTGTCAGCAGCGAGGCGACAATCGGTTCGGCCGTCGCGGCGGGGGCGACAGTGGCTGCCTCTGCAGGCTGCTGTTCGCTGGCGGCATCGGCCGTCACCGCGGGAGTCTCGGCCGCGCTGGGTTCGGCAGGTTCGGCAGCGACCGGGAGCGGAGTGATGGCCAGTTCGTAGGCCACGGTATTGAATTCCCGGTTGAGTCGCCAGATGGCAGCGCCCCAGATAATGACGAAGCTGAAGACTATGAAGGCGTTTGAGAGAGCGATGCGCTGCCGGGTGGCGGCAACAAGTTTCAGGAGCACCCAGGTGACGATGACGAGCGGTACAAGTGTGAGCAGAGTGTCGACCCAGAAGAAGGCCGTGGCCGCGGAACCCCTGAGCACTCGCGCGGTGTAATCCTTGGCAAAGATATTCATCGAGCCACCAGCCTGCTCGAAGGCCATCCAGAAGAAGATCGTGAAGAACGACAGCACGCCGATCACCAGGAGTCGATCGCGTTCGACATGTTTGGGCACCGCCAGATCATCGGCAGACTGCTGCGGTTTGTTCTTCGCATCCGGTGCCAGGCCGAGTTCTCCGAAGATTGACTGGCCGAACTGGAACATGAGCATTCCCAGGAACATAAAGATGCCGGCCAGTCCAAAACCGTAGCTCCAGGAAATCTTCTCACCGATATAACCGCAGAAGAGCATACCGAAAAACGCGCCGGCGTTGATGCCCATGTAGAAAATGGTGTAGGCAGAGTCTTTCTTTTCGGGTTTGTTTTTATAAAGCTGGCCGACGATGGAAGAGATATTCGGCTTGAACAGGCCATTGCCAAGAATCAGCAGCACCAGGCCGGCATAAAAGAACGGGCGGGTCTCGAACGCCATCGCACCGTGCCCCAGCGTCATCAGCAAAGCTCCCAGAAGCACGGCTCGCCGATACCCCAGAAAGGCATCCGCCAGCATCCCGCCGATGATGGGCGTGACATACACCAGCCCGGTATACCAGCCATACAGGCCCATCGCGTCTTCGCGGCTCCATTGCCAGCCGCCCGCCGCCGCATCACTCACCAGAAAGAGCACCAGCAGGGCACGCATGCCGTAGTAGCTGAATCGTTCCCACATTTCCGTGAAGAACAGCAGGAACAGTCCGGGGGTATGACCGAAGACATCAGGTTCAGTCTGCGGTGAACGGGAGTTGGCAGTGAGGGTGCTCATGAGAGATCCGTGTGC
>JBJTOM010000514.1:0-5717 GCA_046074585.1 Planctomycetota bacterium
GAAATCTACTGCCTCGGCGACGTCGTTGGCTACGGCCCCAATCCGGCCGAATGCATCGATCTGGTCATGGACCTGCAAATGTGCCTGCTCGGCAATCACGACCAGGCCGCACTCTTCGACCCCGTCGGCTTCAACGCCGCCGCAGAACGCTCAATCTTCTGGACCCGCTCCGTCCTCGAACGATCCCCAGGCCCCCGCGCCGAACGCCGCTGGGACTTCCTCGGTGAACTCAACCGCCGCTACCGCGATGAAGCTACCAAAACCCTCTACGTCCACGGATCCGCTCGCAACCCGCTGAACGAATACGTCTTCCCCGACGATATCTACAATCAGGTGAAGATGGAAAAAATCTTCGCGCTCATAGAAAAAACATGCTTTCAGGGACACACCCATATCCCCGGGGTGTTCACCGACACGCTCGATTTCCTCGAACCCGAACAAATCGGTTTCAAGTATCGACTGGGAGCCGGTAAAGTGATGATCAACGTGGGCTCCGTCGGCCAGCCTCGCAATAACGACCCCAGATCGTCCTATGTCACAGTGAATGGTGACACGGTGGAATTCCATCGTGTGCCCTATGAAGTCGAAAAAACCATCGCCAAGATCTACGACGTCCCGGAACTGGATAACTTCCTCGGTGATCGCCTCCGGGATGGACGCTGATTCGCGGCATGTCGGAATCCAGAGACAGCCCATGCCTTCGCCTCGCCCCTGTGTCGCACTGCTGCTGTCTCTGTTCTGCATCCAGTACTCCTGCATTGCACTTGCCTGCGGGCCCGCATTGCCCATCGCCCCACCGTCCCGGGACACCGTGTCTGATCGCGTCTTTCTGCAGGACGGCACTGTTCTTCGCGGGCTGCTGGTTTCCGAACGGCCGCTGCGACTGTTGATCCGCACTGAGTGGCTCACCGAACACGCCCAGGAATTCCTTGCGAGCCAGTTGCGCCCGCTTCTGCAGCAACACACCAGCGACTCCCGCGCCGCACTCACGTCGCTCCTTCAGAAAGAACTCAGGGAGATCCCGGCGGCTCCTGTGGCGGCTGATGCTGGCAACCTCCATACTGCCCGCCGCGCCCTGCTCGAAGATCTCCTCGAACGACTTGTCCCGGAAGATCCACTGACACTCCCCGACTGGCTGCTCGTCGAATGTCCACGCACCCGCGTGCAAAGACTGGAACAGGTCCCTGACGAGCGTCGCAACCTTTGCCGACTGGGCATGCTCAATCGGCTCCCACAGCTCGAACAGCTCCCGTGGAAGACGGTGCAGCGTCAGCTTGAAGCCATCCCCGCCGACCAGCGAATCACTGTTTTCCACGGGCCCCCCCCAGGCCACAGCGACGATGCTCAGGATCTTTTTCAGCGGATTCTGGTGGCTGTGGATGTGCGTGCCGGAGCCGCAGCGCGTGTGATTCAGGCCGGTCCGCTGTGTGTCGACGAGGCGTCATCCGACAGTATCTCTGTGCTCTTCCAGCAGGCCCTTCAACAGAATCTGCAGAGCACTGTCAGTGAACTGCTGGCTGAGGTTTCCGGCACTGGACCCGCTGCACCCGCTCCAGCAGCTCCGGTTGCCGGAAGCATCCCCGCCGAAGCCATCGCCATCGCCCGGCGACAGGGCAGCCGAACCCTGGTCATCTCGTCCAGTCAGTCCGATCTGAGTACCGGGACAGCCGTCGTTTCACGGCAGGTGTTCCTGCAGTGTGAAGGCGAGTGGAGGAGGCTGTTTGTCCTGCAGGAACAGGCGAGTGTCCGGGATATTCCGGCTGATCGCGCGCGGCAGCTGGCCGATGATCCGCAAATTCAGCAACTCAATCAAATCGTCCAGACACTCGGAATCGGCGACAATCAGCTGCAGACAGCGCTCAACATGGGTGGCGTCGTCCAGGAAGCACTGGCACGCCTTCAGGCCCGCTTCGATGAACAGTTGCAGTGGCTGTTAACCGCCCGCTGGACCAGTGCTGCCGGAATCCCGCTCGTCGTCCTCGAAAACTCAGCGCCGCCCAAACCAGCGCAGGCACAGTAGCTCAAGCCGACATCCGCCCTGCTTCCCGGCACGTGGAGAGGCGCCCTGGTTTGACGGGTACAAAAAAGGCCGAATCGCCCCCCATCGATGTCATCATTCCCCGCCTGCCGTTTCTTCTGCCCTGCCCTGAGCCGCGCGCTGCTCCTTCTGTCGCTGAATGTATTCGGAACGCTCCCGAGCATATTGCACGGGGTCGATGTCAAGTTTGAGTTCGCCTTTCTGCAGAGCTGCATCGAAGAGTTTCCGCAGAAACGGGACGCACCAGCCGCAACCCGTTCCTGCGCCTCCGCATTCGCTGATCTGACTGGGCACTCGCGGCTGGTGAATGCGAATGTAATTGACTACTTTCCGCTGGGATACGTGAAAGCAGTAGCAAAGTTCGTCGCTGGACATGAAGCGAATTCAACTGTCTGTGAGATGTTTCGGGTTGGGGACTGGTGAGGAATCGAGGGATTTCGGTGGCTGTTCTGCTGTGATGGCGGAAGCAGGGAGCAGTCGCATCTGCTTCAGCCCCGCGATACACTCCCACGAGCTTACGTATTCCCAGCTGCAAACACAAGACAGGAGAAATGTGATGGGCCGAAGTTGTTGGGCAGTGCTGCTGCCGGTGTTGAGTGGCCTCATTTTCGCCTCAGCCACGGTCGCTGACGACCCGTCCGGGCTCGCACTGGAGGTTTCGGGGTGGCCGGGAACCGTGGCCGCTGTCGGCGGTGGTGAGCCTCCCGCACAGCTGCTTTCGCTCATGCGCCGCGCCGCGGGAGACAGTGGAACGGTGGCGGTGCTGGCGACCGCTTCTGAATCCCCTGTGGAGGCGGCTTCCAGTGCCGAAGCGTGGCTCCGATCAGCAGGTTTCAGCACCGTGATCACAGACGCAGCAGCAGCAGATCTTCCGGCCCGCACCGCATTTCTGGAACAGCTCCGCACAGCTTCTGCCGTCTGGATTTGTGGTGGTCAGCAGTCGCGGCTTGCAGACGCGTGGCAGGGGACGGCGATCGAGGCGGAACTGCGGGGCATTCTTCAGCGGAGCGGCTTCGTTGGAGGAACGTCTGCAGGTGCTGCCATTCTTTCACGGGTAATGATCGCCTCCGGTCGCGACCAGCCGCAGCTTGCCAGTGGCTGGGATGTGATTCCCGGGGTCATTGTGGACCAGCACTTCAGCGAACGCAGCCGACAGGGACGTCTGGAAGCAGCCGTCCGTCAGCACCCGGCACTGGCGGGGCTTGGAGTGGACGAAGGCACGGCGGCAGTGATTGAAGGGCGGCGACTGACGGTGATCGGGGCGGCCGCTGTGACCGTGGTGCTGCCCCCCTGCAGTTACCGCGACGACAATGTTATCCGGATCCCCGCAGGACAATCTGCCGATCTGACTCAGTTTCGCCGTGCTGCCAGACAGCGATCCTCCGACACCGACCCCGGAAAGACAGCAACTACGGCCGTGGAAGCCGCTGCGGGATCGCTGGTTATCGTCGGCGGTGGAGCGATGCCAGCGGATGTGGTGAAGCGATTCGTCGAACTTGCCGGTGGCTCGTCCGGCCACGTTGTGGTCCTGCCGACTGCCGTACCGCCCGAGCAAACCGATCGGCGTCTGCCTGGCTTTCTTGTGCAGGCCGGGCTCCGCAAAGTCACGGTTCTCGACCAGCGCGGTCGCCTGACAGACTCGCCCCAGTTCTCTGAAGCCATCACTGATGCAACCGGCATCTGGTTTGGTGGTGGACGTCAGTGGCACTTCGTGGACGCCTACGAGGCGACTCAGGCTGTGCAACTTTTCAAAGACGTGCTCGCACGAGGTGGGGTGATTGGCGGCAGTTCGGCTGGCGCGACGATCCAGGGTGAGTTTCTGGTGCGCGGCAGTCCGCTGGGAAACACAGTGATGATGGCAGAAGGCTATGAACGCGGGTTTGCGTTTCTGCCGGGCACGGCGATTGACCAGCACTTCAGTCAGCGTGGCCGTCAGCCGGAACTTCTTCCCGTCATCGCCCGTCATTCCGGGCTGCTGGGCATTGGCCTTGATGAAGGGACAGCGATTGTGGTGCGGGGGCGGCGGGCGGAGGTGGCCGGACTGCACTCCGCGCACTTCGTCAATTCCGCTCGGCTGAAAGACTGGAAACAGGAGATACTGCCCGCCACTGCCGCTGACGCAGCGGCGCTTTATGTGAGTGTCCCGGCGGGCGGAGCGATTGATCTGGGAACACTGCAGGTTGAAGCCCCGGCAGACAAATAACCCCACACCACTCGGCCGAACAAGTCACGAAAAGACGCTCGGTGGCGAGCGGCCGATGTCAATAGACCGGTGCGGCCCTGAATTGCTGCTGCCGCGACTTTGGCCGCGCGGACACACACACTGACCGAGGGATTGACAACCTCGCAGGCGTGGTTGCGTTGGGGCGGAGTCTGAAACAGCACTGCAGGACGACTCCGCCCGGTGCTGCTTACGCCGGGCCGGCAGCGACCTGATCGCAGAAGTTGCGGAGCATTTCGAGGGAATGATGGGCGTCTGCGTCGGACATGGTCATGGGGGGGCTGACACGAATGACGCAGCCGGCAAGCGGACCAAGGAGGTGGATACCTTCGCCGGCGGCGTTGCCGCGATAGCAGCGTTCCACGATGGCGTTGGCGGTCTGAGCCGGCGTTTTGCTGCCATGGGGGCCGCATTCAATTCCAAACACCATGCCTTCACCACGAACCTGTATGATGAGGCCGGTGTGTTTGAGTCGTCTGAGTCCATCAAGGAAGATGGAATGCAGGTGGCGGGTGCGGGCGATGATGTCGGTGGATTCAAATTCATCCAGCGTTGCGAGAACGGCAGCGGACGAGAGCGGATTCGCGCTCCACGTATCGGACGTGGCACCGTAGCCCATCTGATCGCACACATCGCGACGGCCCACAGCGGCGCTGACGGGGACGCCATTCCCGAGTCCCTTGCCGAGGCAGACAAAGTCGGGTTCGATGCCGTAGCTTTCAAAGGCATACATGCTGCCCGTGCGACCAAAATTGGACTGGACTTCGTCAAGAATAAAGAGAATGTTTTTTTCCCGACAGAAGTCCTGCAGGAGTGCATGGTAGGCGCGAGGCGGATGGTAGCTGCCGCCACCACCGAGGTAGGGTTCGGTGATCAGGCAGCCGATAGTGCCCTGAGTGTCTTCCCAGATGCGGTGGAGTTCATCGCGGTACCATGCTGGATCGAAGGCTTTGCGGGGATGATCGAAGTCTGAGCATTCTTCGCGGGGGAACGTAATGAAACGGACACGGGGATCGCGCTCGGGGTCCGTTTCGGAACCCGTGACGGCACCGCTGAGTCCCTTTTTGCCGTGAAAGCCGAAGCGGGTGGCGAGGATTCCAGGGCGAGCGGGGTCAAAACGCATGCAGGCCCAGATCGCTTTCTGCACGGCTTCGGATCCGGAGGCGGCCCAGATTACGGTCTGCAGCCGACCGCCACCGCTGGCGGCCTGCAGATTGGCCAGCAGGCGCTGGCTGGCTTCGGCTTCGAGGCTGGTCATGGCATTGTAGGCGGTCATGGTGGCCGCCTGAAAATAACCTTCGTCCGAGCTGCAGAAGTCAGTGGCGTTCCAGCCCATGTAACGGGAGAACCGCTGCATCCAGCGGCGAGGATTGTGGCCGAGGTTGGCGACGAGGACGCCGGAGGTGAAGTCGTACAGACGTCGGCCCTCGGGTGTCCAGTGAAAACAGCCGGCGGAGC
>JBJTOM010000515.1:0-4825 GCA_046074585.1 Planctomycetota bacterium
AACTTGGCAGGTTCCTTCTCGTAGGCAGCTTTGCAGTTGCCACAGCAGAAGTAGACCTTCTTTTCCTTGTAAGCGACGGACTGATCACGGACAGCGTCCTTGCCGGAAACCGGGCAGGTGGCCTTGAATTCCTTCTTTGCCTGACCTTCCGGCTTCTTTTCGTCGGCGGAACCAGGAACAGCCACTGCAAGGCCAAGAATGGCCGCAAATACGAGCAAACGATGCATAAGAACAACTCCGAAACAAAGGTCTGTCCGGCGAATAACAACACAGCCAACCGGCGTCTGTACCGGAGCACTTTTATCCGCCAAACCTCTATTAAAGGCTGAATCCGTTGTGATTGTCAAGCCCAGGACAGGGAAAACTCCATGTACGGAAATGTGGATGCATTGGTCCTGAATAGGTAGAAGGCGGATTCAGGCGGATCGTTTGAGATATCGCTGGCGGAACTGTTCGGCCCAGGCCGCGAACCGATTGCTTTCGATGGCCTGCCGCATACCGCGCATGAGGTCCTGATAGAAGTGCAGGTTGTGGATGGTGGCGAGTGTGCCGTAGATGGGTTCATCGGCAAACAGCAGATGTCTTAAGTAAGCGCGACTGAAGCCCTGACTGCAGGCGGTGCAGCTGCAGGAGGTGTCAATGGGGTAGCGATCCTTGCGAAAGGTCTTGTCCTGCAGGCGCATTTTGCCATCCCAGGTGAACACGGTGCCTTCGCGCGCGTAGCGCGTCGGGATGATGCAGTCGAAGATATCCATGCCGCATTCCACGGCTGCCACAAGGTCTTCGGGGAGTCCCACACCCATCAGGTAGCGGACCTGATGGGCGGGCATGAGCGGCGCGGTGTGGCGCACGACCCGGACCATGGCTTCGTGACCTTCGCCCACGGACACGCCACCGATGGCATAGCCGGGAAGATTGAGCGCCGTGACCTGTCGCACGGCTCGCGATCGCAGTTCGAGTTCCATGCCACCCTGAATGATGCCGAACAGGTGCTGGTGGGGCTGGAGCGGGACGGCGGCGCAGCGTTTGAGCCATCGCTGGGTGCGTTCGAGCGACTGTGCGACGTAGCCGGCGGGCATGCGGTGGTCCACACATTCATCGAAGGCCATGACGATGTCGGCCCCCAGACGTCGCTGAATCTCCATGGCGGATTCCGGGCTGAGCATCATCGGGGTGCCTTCGGCGTCTTTTTTTCCTGAGCGAAACCGAAAGCTCACCCCTTCTTCAGTGATTGTCCGCTCCGGCAGACTGAACACCTGAAAGCCACCTGAATCGGTGAGTATTGTCTGGTTCCAGCGCATCATGGAATGCAGGCCCCCAAGGCGTTCCACGATCTGGGTGCGATCAAGAATCCCAAGGTGGTAGGTGTTGGCGAGCACAACCTGAGCACCGGTGGCGGCCACCTGGTCCGGGAGCACGCATTTGACGGCGGCCTGAGTTCCCACGGGCATGAAGGCGGGGGTTTCCACAAGTCCATGCGCGGTGACAAACCGCCCCCTGCGCGCACGACCACTGGATGCCAGAAGACGAAAGTGCAAGCCCTCGCCAGGTGACCACACGGGACTGTCAGAACTCATGGAAATCCAAACCTGATTTGCGAAACCCGACAAGGAGAACTCAGCGGACAACCCGGAAGGATACAGGGAAGTCGGGCGAATGTCGTGATGCTTCGCGGGGCGTTTTGGATTTTCATCCCGCGGATTTCCGCATGGAGTGCGAAACACTCGGCGGTCGCGTGGGGAATTGGCGTTTTTCCTCTTCAAACACCCGATCTGGGATCCCCCTCGGCCGACTCGGGCTGTAGACTCTTTTGCTGCAGCCTCCCCATTCCGCTTCGTGAAAGGGTTCCGCCCGTGGCCACCACTGCACTCCCGGTGACTCCGTCTGCCATCAGCCGTCGCGGTTTGCTGGACATTGGCCGCCTGTCTGTCGGGGGTCTGTCACTGGCACACGTGATGGGGTTGCGCCGGGCCGCAGGTGCATCGGTGACGCGTCCGCAGAAGTCCGTGATTCTGCTGTGGATGGCCGGCGGGCCATCGCACATTGATCTGGTCGACATGAAGCCTCAGGCGGCCGCCGAAGTCCGTGGCCCGTTTCAGCCGATCGCCACGACGCTGCCCGGACTCGAAGTCTGCGAGCTGCTTCCGGGCCATGCCACTGTGGCCCGTCATCTCACCGTCATTCGATCGCTCACACACACCTTCAGCGTTCACGATGATGCTCAGCATCTGGTACAAACCGGCTACCCGCAGCTCAACGCACGCCAGGCAGGTCAGCAGCATCCGTGTCAGGGTTCTGTGGTGTCCTACAGTCGCGGATCGTCTGCAACTGCGGGCCTGCCGGCCTATCTCTGCGTTCCTGAAGACTATCGGACGCACGTGGGTTTTTATCAGACCGCTGCATTTCTCAGCGCGCGACACAATGCCCTCAACGCTGGTGGTGATCCCCGGCTGGGCAACTTCCGGCCACCGGCCTTCGATCTGCCTGCGGGCATCAATCGCAGCCGATTTCAGGACCGCAGATCGCTCACCGCGGCGCTCGATCGCTTCCCCGCCCAGGTCGGCTTCACCCCGGCTCTTCAGGATGCGCTCGATGTTCAGCAGCAGGCCGCAGAACTGGTGGCCGGCCAATCCGCCCGGCAGGCATTTGACCTGTCGGACGAACCCGCAGCACTCCGGGATCGCTACGGCCGTCACTCGTGGGGCCAGTACATGCTGCTGGCCCGCAGACTTGTCCAGGCCGGAGCTGGATTTGTCACCGTGAATCTGTACGAGAAGGACGTTGACTGGTGGGACGACCATTCCGCCATTGAAAACAATCTCCGCAAAAGACTGCCGATGTTTGATCAGGCATTCGCGGCACTCATCCAGGACCTGCACGAGCAGCGTCTGCTGGATGAAGTGCTGGTGGTGGCCTGCGGAGAATTCGGTCGCACCCCTCGAATTGATTCTGCTGCCGGCCGTGGACACTGGCCCCGCGCCATGCATGCAGTGCTCAGTGGTGGCGGCATTCGCTCCGGCCAGATCATCGGCAGCACAACTCGCGACGGCGGCGAACCCCACACCAGACCACTCACACCCGGCGATCTGCTCGCCAGCATCTATCGCGTCGTGGGCGTCGATCCGAATCTGGTCATTCCCGATCGTCAGCAGCGACCTGTGCCCGTGCTTGCAGAAGGATCACCCATTCGTGAGTTATTCTGAATGCCTTCGTCATCTCGCGACAGGCGGCACAGCAGACTCCCGACTTCAAAGTCGCGGCAGGCCTGCGGGCGAAATTCGTAATGCCGACAGCGAAGTGTGGCCGGATCCAGCCAGACACACGCGATCAGCTCAAAGTGCTCGTCCCGCTCGATCCGCTCGCGAACCACCGCAAGCATCCACTCCGGTACGTTCCACACGGCCTCCTCCCCGGGCTGAAACGGTGGAACAGGCGTACGTTTGCAGCAGGCTGCACAGGCGTCGCAGGAATCGATGAGTGGCAAAGTTGAAGACACGCGGCCAATCTCCCTGCTCAACGCGGTCCTCGCGGCGGCCCCGATCGATCACGCGCCAGCGGCAGCAGAAACTGGGCCACCAGGAACAGCAGAACGGGGGTGAACCAGAGGATCCGCGCGGTCTGCCAGAACCAGTCGGGCAGATCCAGCAGCTGTCCGACAATGAGCAGTGCGACCATGCTGAATAACAGCCATGTGAGCACACCGCAGCCCATGGCTGTCATCAGACTCTTAAACACGCTGCGCTCTGTGCCGGCATCAAAGTGCACATCCACCGTGCGACGGCGACGGAGCGATTTGGTGGCAGCTTCGGCAAGCTCGAGTGTTTCGGAACAGCGGTCCAGCCATGGCTGACACCGCGAAAGGTCCTCGCAAAACCAGCGAATGCGCGGGAGCACCTGCTGGGACTCGGCTGTCCCCAACGAAAACTCACGCACCTCACCCGTACTCAGCAGCGCCCGCAGCGTCGCGCCTGCGGACGCGCCGGGGCGCAGTGTGAGCGTTGCCGGGGGCAGAGGCAATTCGGCCTCCGGCTGCGTTCCCAGCGTGATCAGCCGAGACAGCAGAATTCCTCCCGGAGCCGCTGAATCCAGACAGGTCACCTGCGAATAGCGAAAACCGGAAGCGGATAGAACATCGAGTCCGGTGCGGGTTGCGCGGGCGAGGCTTTCTTCTGATTCAGCGTCGAAGTTCAGTTCCAGCAGCAGCTGACGAACGTCGCTGGCCGGGAGTGCCAGATCGAGCGATGCTGGGGGCAAATCCGTCAGCAGCCAGCGGTCGGCGATGGGAATTACTGCGGCCCGGGATTCATCAGCGATCAGCTGAAGGTCAAATAACAGCGACGGGGAAACGCCCAACACCGGCACCACCACCACCACATGCTGCTCCGCCTGCACCGCCACCTGCGCCAGTCGCAGGATTTCTTCCATGTCGTCCAGTGCAAGCACCACAACATCCAGCTGCTGCTGCATCAACGCGTCTTCGGGTGTCGCCATGAATCGGAGTGGAATGCGGCCGGCTGCCAGATCCAGAAGCGGTCCCGAAATCGCGCAGCCCGCCAGCGCAGCACCCGGCTCACTGTGCAGCTCCTGCAACAGCGGCCAGGCGGAAACACTGGATCCAATCATGGCGAACTTCATGAAACCAACGCCCCCAAAACTTGTACGAAGATCTCCATCGCCATCCCGCACCCTAAGTCGCTGACGTCTGGCTGTGGATCACGACGGGAGGCCGAAGCCCCGGCTGAGCCGCATGCACTCAACGCTGAGTCATTCCCGGCACCCCGCTGAAACACCAGAGACCCCACTGCCCGAACGAACACAAAAAACG
>JBJTOM010000516.1:0-22248 GCA_046074585.1 Planctomycetota bacterium
CGATGCGGAGGATCTGGCGCAGGCGGGTGATGCTGGAGGCGGACGAATCGGGCATCGGAGGGCTTTCCCGGGAATGGGGTGTGATGTTCAGGGATTGGTGGGTGGTGAAGGGGGATCGGGCAGAGTGCCACGGGGGCGGTAACCGGTCACGGAGAAATCATACCAGCGAATTCCGGCCGCGTCACGACGGAGTTGATCGAGGAGGAGGGGGAGGCCATCGAGTGCGTTTTGGCGGGGGCGGAGCTGGGTGTCGCCCCAGGAGAGAAGCACGAGAGTGAGGCTGTGGGGGGTGGGAAGGCGTTTGGAGGCCTGGAAGAGTCGTGAGGCGAATTCTTCGGGGGAGGCGAAATCGGTGGATTCAGTCAGTTCATCGCAGCGCAGTTCGGCGCGGCCGCTGTCAGGCAGGTGGACTTCCCAGATGGTGACGTGTTTCTGCATGGCACTGGCGCGGGTGAGAAATCGTGCGGCGCCTTCGGGGGAGTTGCGGGTGTGTTGTTCGAGCGTTTGGCGGACGTCGGGGAAGTTGGCGAGCTGGCGGGCCAGTTGAGCATTTTGGGAAGGTGTGAGGAAGGAATTGAGCAGGCGGGCTGATTCGAGGTACTGGCGGGAGAGGGACTGGTGTTGCAGGGTGAGCTGTTCTTCGCGGGTCTGGAGTTCAAGCAGCAGTGATTGGCGGCGTTGCTGGAGGGCCTGCTGTTCGGTGGCGGTGTGCTGGCGGAATGCGAGGTGTTGAGAGAACATCACGATGAGCATCAGGTCGAGCAGTGGTGTGAGCTGGAGTGTGAGCCGTCGGCGAGCGATCATGCGTGGGGCTCCGGTTCGGGAGCGGGCATGGTTGACAGCTGGAGTTCGCGGCGGGCGTGAGCGACCAGCTGGCGAACGCTGGTGCGGCATTCTGAAAGTCGGCTGAAGCGAACTTCGCTGAGGCTGCTGATGAACATCAGAATGATGGCGGCGAGCAGTCCGGCGAAGCTGGACCAGATGGAGTCACCGAAGCGGTCCATGACGAGGGACACGGAAGCAGCGGCGGACGGTGGGGGGCGGAGGAGACTCTCGGGATCGTTGCCGGTGTTGCTGGTGGTATTGTCGGAGAGTGTGGCGGAGGCTGTGGGATTTGCGGAGGCGGCTGTGGGGGTGTTGGCTGCGGATTCGGCATGCAGTGCGGAGCCGATGGCGAGGATGGTGCCGAGGATTCCGCTGAGCGGGTAGGCTTCGATCATGCTGCGGGCGGCATTCCAGGCAGTGTCGAAGCGGAGGGAATCGAGGTAGCGGCGTTTTTCGTCGAGGATGCAGAGGCGATCGAGGAGTGCGGGGCGGTAAGCGGTGAGAGCGGGGTTGGTGAGGACTTCGTGGATGTCCTGGACGAAGGCGTCGATCTGTGCGGGGAGGGAATTGGCGCGATCGAGGACGCTGCGGGAATGCAGCGGGCGGGTGAAGTCATCGAGTGTCTGCGTGAGGATCCGGAGATCGCGTCGGCACCAGGCGCGGAGGAAGCCGAAGAATGCCAGGTGCAGCAGGGCGCAGGCCACAATCAGCGGCGTGGAAAGGGTGGAGCAGAACTGGAGCCAGTCGCCGAGGTTGAAGGACTGTGGCAGCGGGATGGTCATGTGGCGTTCCGGAGCACAGGCTGTGGGGGTGGGGGTGGGGGTGGATCAGGAGTACCGTACCACGAAATTGCCTGGAAGCCGACGGATGAGTCGGCGAACTTCGAGAACGGTGAGAGTGGCGAGGACCTGGGAGGATTCTGCGGGCAGCAGTCGGAGCAGTTCGTCGATGGGGGTTGGTTGCGGGGAAATGTGGTTGAGGACTTTGGATTCGATGCTGTTGAGGGAGAGTTCGCGGGGGGAGTGGACGGACGTAGTGGCGTTGATGTTGACGGGGGAGGGGAGTGGTCCGAGGGCTTCGAGGATGTCATCGACGTGGCGGACAAGGACAGCTCCGTCGCGAATGAGTTGATGGCAGCCGGCGCTGGCGAGGCTGTCGACGGGCCCGGGCACTGCGAAGACTTCGCGGCCCTGTTCGTGGGCATGGCGAGCGGTGTAGAGGGCGCCGGAGCGGGCGGAGGCTTCGACGAGGAGCACGCCGATCGACAGTCCGCTGATGATGCGGTTGCGTTGAGGAAAGAGCCCTGGGAGGATTTGCTGGCCGAGCGGCATTTCGCTGAGCAGGGCACCCTGCTGGATGATTTCGTCGGCGAGTGCCTGGTTTTCGGGTGGGTAGACCGAGTCGACGCCGCCTGGGAGTACGGCGAGGGTACGGCCACCGGCCTGGAGGGCTGCGCGGTGGGCGGCGGTGTCTATGCCGCGAGCAAGACCGCTGACGACGGTGAAGCCGGCACGGGCCAATTGGGCAGAAAAACGTTCGGCCTGTCTGAGACCATAGACTGAGCAGCGTCGGGAGCCGACGACGGCAATGGCCAGACCATCGGTGGGAAGCAGCGTGCCGCGGGCGTAGACGACCTGGGGTGGGTCGCAGATTTCAGCCAGGCGTGTGGGGTAGCTGTCGGTGTTGTGGAAGGAGAGTCGGACCGAGTTGCGAAGGCAGTCGGACCAGAGCTGAGCAGCCTGCTGCGGCAGGGACGGGCTGGTGAGCGCAGCGGCGATCTGCGGACCAATGCCGGTGACGGTCCGCAGGCTGGCGGCTGATTGCCGGAGAATGGTTTGGCAGTCGCCGAAGTGATCGAGCAACTGGGTGAGCAGACGTGGGCCCAGGCCCTGGGCGAGTGACAGTGCGAGGGTGGCGAGCTGTGTTTCGCTGGGCTGTACACCGTGTACACCGCTGGGCTGTTGCGGGCATGGCTGCGGGGCACGTGGGCCAGGTACACCGGCGGGGGAGAGAGGGGACGTGTCTGACGAGACGGACATTGGCGGCTGCCTGGGGCTGGGGGGGGAATGCGAACTGTAAGGTGGCCGCTGGTTATTGACCGTCGTCGGTCGGTTGGAGGAGAGCATCCTGGACGAACAGGGAGATTGTGTGTGCGGCTGTGGGGAAGCGGGTCCAGTCATCGACGTCGGCGGTGAGCACCAGCAGGGTGGCGGGCTGGACCGCAAGGTTGCGGCCGGACCAGCGGCACATGAGGCTGGAGATGCCAGGGTTGTGGGCCACGAGCATGATGGAATCTTCGTCGGGGCAGCAGTGGCGGAGGAGCGCGTTGACGAGTCGATCAGTGTGGGCGTTGTAGAGTTCGGGGAGTGGCAGGAGTGGTGTGGAGGGGCATGCCTGGGCCGCGAGGAGTTGGGCGGTGCGGAGTGTTCGCGGGGCAGATGAGGCGATGATGCGGCAGGTGGAGATGCCGAGTTGCCTGAGGAGCGTGCCGGTTTGGGTGGCCATGGCTTCGCCGTCGGGGGTGAGGGTGCGGTCGAAGTCGGTCTGGTTGCCTTGTTCGAGGTGTGCTTCGGCGTGGCGCATGAGCAGCACAGTTTTCACAGGAATTTTCCGGAAAGGAGTGTAGGGGGATAAAATATTCCTCCAAAGATTACCGGAGATGCATGTCGGTGCAAGAAAAAAACGGGGGGGAAGGGTGTGGAAACGAAAAAAGGCCAGGGGATGAACCCTGGCCTGGAATTTTCAGTGAGTAGTTACCGACTGGGGCTCCGAGTCGGGAGGGAGCGACGGCCGATGCAGTTGTGTGTGGGGGCGCTACCTTGCAGCGGTTGGTAAAGCGGTCGGCGATTGGGGGGCGTCGAAGTGGCAGAGTTCTTCGCGGACGATGTTTGTGTCTTTGGGGGCTTCGATGCCGATGCGAACGGAGTTTGGGCCGATGCGGACGATGGTCACCACCACGTCGTCGCCGATCCGGATGCGTTCGCTTGTTTTTCTGGAGAGCACCAACATTTGAAACACTCCTTTTGTGAAAAGAAATCTTCCCTGAACACTGAATCCGCCCCCGAGAGAACGCCCGGGAGTGGACCCCTTGGACCACCGGCCTGTGATCCGGGGGATTTTGCCGATGAGTCGAAGCTTTCGGTGGAAGCCGCCGGTATCAGATCGACGACGTCATCACTACGATAACACTCGCCATAATCCGTGCCAACAGAAAAATGCCTAAAGTCTGCGCATTCGGCAAAGTTTTCGGGTGCCTGTTTTTTGGGCAGGGCTTGCGCGGCGTGTGGGTGCTGAAAAATCGAGCACTCCTGGCGGGTGCCAAAATGGCAGGCTTCAGCCTGTCGGCTCAAAAAAATCAACGAAAATGCCTCCGGGCTGCCGTTTTCCCCCGAATCGCTGTATTCTTTCCCTTCTGGGCTGCTCTGGATTGCTGCTTTTTTCTGGTGTTGTGGGGAGTGCGAGCAATGGTGCGGATTGGGATCATTGGAATCGGGTTCATGGGTTACACGCACTTCGAGGGCGCGCGGGGTTTGGACGGCGCCCTGGTGACGGCGATTGCGACTCGGGACGCGAAGAAGCTGGCAGGCGACTGGACTTCGATTCAGGGAAACTTCGGTCCTCCCGGGGGGCATGTGGACACGTCTGGACTGAAGAAGTATGCGGACTACCGGCAGCTGATTGCGGATCCGGACGTGGATCTGGTGGATGTCTGCCTGCCGACGGACCGTCATTTCGAGGTGGTGATGAAGTGTTTGCGGGCAGGGAAGCCGGTGCTGGTGGAGAAGCCGATTTCGGTATCTCTGGAGGAGGCGGAGCAGATGGTGGAGGCCAGTCGGCGTCTGGGTGTGCCGCTGTACGTCGCGCATGTGCTCCCGTTTTTCCCGGAGTTTCGCTATGCGGCGGAGAGCATTCAGGACGGGCGTTTTGGAAGTCTGCTGGCGGCCAATTTTCGGCGGGTGATTTGTCGTCCGGAGTGGTCGGGAGACATGTCGGATTTCCGCAAGCTTGGGGGGTGGGGAATTGACCTGCATATTCACGACAATCATTTCATCGCGCATGCCTGCGGGCGTCCGACGGCGGTGTTTTCGCGTGGTTTGCTGCAGGAGGGCTTTGTGAACCATGTGCATTCTTCCTATATCTATGGTGACGGTCGGGCGGTGACGTGTGTGAGTGGCGGGATTGCGGCGAAGGGTTTGCAGTTTGCTCACGGATTTGAGCTGTACTTTGAGAACGCGACGCTGCTCTTCGACGCGGGGACACTGGCGGGCAACTGGATCGTCAGTCGCCCGCTCAGTCTGCTGCAGAACGACGGAACGCTTGTGCATCCGGAGTTATCCGGGGGAAGTTCATGGTGTGGTGCGTTTACGGACGAGCTGCAGCTGGCAGCGGACGCCTTGCGGGGGCGGCGTTCTGCGGGCCCCTTGACAGCTGAGACGGCTTTGGCGGCACTCCAGCTGTGCTGGTCAGAGGCGCGGAGCATCGCTGCTGGCGCTGCTGTGGCGTTGTAACCAGATGCCGCGTCGTCGTCCGGCCGGGAACTGCGGTGTGGGGGAGGCTGATGCCGTGGCAGAGTCAGCGAGCGATTATCCTCGCGCGCTGCAGACGCTGGTACTGGACTGGTATTCGGCGAACGGTCGTCGGCTGCCCTGGCGAGAGACTCAGGACGCCTACCTGATCTGGCTAAGCGAGATCATGCTGCAGCAGACGACGGTGGCGGCGGTGATTCCGTATTTTCAGCGGTTTACGCTGCGATTTCCGACTGTGCAGTCGCTGGCAGCAGCTTCAGTGGACGACGTTCTGAGATATTGGGAGGGGTTAGGCTATTACAGTCGGGCGCGGAATCTGCACCGGGCGGCGGGTGTGATTTGCGAAGAGCTTGGCGGGGTGTTTCCGCGAACGGTGGAGGGGTTACAAAAACTGCCTGGGATTGGCCGTTACACGGCCGGGGCGATTGCGGGGTTTGCGTGGGATTTGCCGGCTCCGATTCTGGAGGCGAACACGGAGCGTCTTTACGCGCGGCTGCTGGCGCTTGCCGAGCCTTCTGATTCGACTGGTGGCCGGAAGAAACTCTGGGAGTTTGCGGAATCGATTGTGCCCGGTCGCCGTGCGGGTGACTTCAATCAGGCGTTGATGGATCTGGGTTCCCGCATTTGTACTCCAGTAGATCCCCGTTGCGGTGAATGTCCATTATCCGGACTATGTCGGGCGCGGCTGTCGGGGGCTGCGGAGCGATTTCCTGTGCGTCGACCGCGACCTGGTGTGACGGAGGTCTCTGAGCTGGCGGTGGTGTTCGAACGACGCGGTGAAGTGCTCCTGCGTCAGCGTGAGTTGCGCGAGCGCTGGGCGGGCATGCACGATTTTCCGCGACTGGAGCTGAGTGCTGAGCAGTTCGAGGAGATTCCCTGTGTGGAGTGGTTATCGGAGCGGGGAGGGGCGACAAAACGCGGCTCATCTGGTCCGGCGGGATCGGTGCGAGCGACTGGTCCGGCTGTTCAGCGAGCTGAGCCGTTGCCGCGGGGCCGTTCGCTGTTCCCGGTGGCCGGTGAGGAGCTTTCGCAGGAGTTGAAGCGGAGCATCGCCGGGTCAACGGGGATTGACGCCGGAAAATTGCTGGGGGCGGTCCGGACGACTTACGCGGTGACTCGATATCGCGTGTCTCTGATTGTGGTGCAGTGTGTGGTGCCGGAGTCTGTCACGGCTCAGGCGGGCTGGTCATGGCATGCCGTGCAGGATCTGGACGGACTGGCCATGCCGACAACCGGCAGAAAAATCGTGAACTGGCTGCGGAGCCGAACGGCATGATTGAGAACCGCAGCAGTGGCCTGTATTCTGAACGGCTGATTCGCTGAATCCCTCCCTTTTTGCAACTGGACCCTGCATGTCAACTGTGCGACATTCCACCGGCATTCCCCAGCTTGACGAAGCGCTTGGTGGTGGCCTGATTCCCGGAACGCTGACGGTGGTGATGGGCGCCACCGGGATCGGCAAGACGCAGCTGGGAGTGCGGTATGCGGACACAGGTCTGCGGCAGGAGGGCGAGCGGGGCGTCATTTTCGACCTGACGACTCGCGGCGATTCCCAGAATCAGCGGGAGTACGCGGAGCGGATGTGTGGCTGGGCAATGAGTGAGCGGCAGTTTGCGGCGCACTTTGATGCGGCTTTGGTGTGGTGCAGAGAGTCAGCGCGCTTCGACTACCTCCACGTATTCACTCGCGGCGGCCGTCGTGTCACCATTGGCGACATGCAGCCTGAGGAGTGGCAGGAGTTCAAGGCGGATCTGATGCGTCGTCTGGATCAGACAATCGCATTTTTCTACGGGAATTTCGTGCACGGCGTGCGGCGATGTGTGGTGGATGGAGTGGAGCCCACAGCTCAGGACGCCGATTCCTTTCAGTTTCACCTGTTCGATTACATCTACCATCAGGTGCTCCGCAAGGAGCATGACTGGCTGGCGCGGGACTTGTTTCGGGTGCACTATCGGTCCCAGGAGGCTCAGGTGCAGCAGCACGCCTATGACTGCAGGGGCATCAGCGGGTTGTTTCTGTACACCAGTCACGAGGTGATGCTGGAGGATTTGATTTCGCGTCCGATTCGATCGGGCGACATTCTTTCCAACGCCAACACGATTCTGCTCATGGGCAAAGTCCGCGACGGTGCGCGAATTGGCCGGGCGTTGTACGTGGCGAAGCACCGCGGGAGTGCCTGTTCCGAGGAGATCATGCCCTACAGGATTGCTGATGAAGGTCTGATCTTTGGATAGAACAACCTGCCTCAACCTGCGATAATCACCCCCAATACTCCGCTCCTCTCAGAACTCCTGCCCCACGGAAGCCCATCTGAAATGACCGCTGTCCCCTCAACTCCCGTGCTTTCTCCGGCGCTTGCAGGCAGTCGCTTCCTGAAGGCAGTGCGTCGCGAGCCGGTGGACACGACGCCTCTGTGGATCATGCGTCAGGCGGGGCGATACCTGCCTGAATACATGCAGGTGCGTCGCAAAGTGACGTTTATGGAACTTTGCAAATCCCCGGAACTGGCCTGTGAGGTGACGGTCACGGCCCAGCGGGTGCTCCAGGTTGACGCCGCCATCCTCTTCGCGGATCTGCTCCCGATTCTGGAACCGATGGGAATTCATCTGGAATATCAGCAGGGTGAGGGCCCGGTGATTCACAATCCGCTCCGCACGGCGGCTGACGTCGACCGCCTGCAGGCGCTTGCATCGACTGAATCGCTGAACTACGTCTTCGCTGCGATTCGGCTGATTCGCGCAGCACTCCCTGCCGACATTCCGCTGATTGGGTTCGCGGGCGCTCCATTCACTCTGGCTTCCTACGCCATCGAGGGCGGCGGGTCGAAGAACTACGTGCACACAAAATCGCTCATGTACAACGACAGTGGTGCCTGGCACGAACTCATGCTCCGGCTGTCCGACAGTGTCAGCCTGTATCTGCTGGAACAGATTCGCTCGGGGTGCCAGTGCGTGCAGCTGTTTGACAGCTGGGCTGGCTGCCTGTGTCCGGCGGACTACCGCCGCTGTGTGCTCCCGTATTCTCAACGCATTATCACGGCCGTTCAGGACCACGCACCGGTCATTCATTTTCTCAACGGCAACCCTTCACTGCTCCGGCTGCAGCGGGAAGCGGGCGGGCAGGTGATGGGGACAGACTGGCGTTCAGACCTGGGTGAAGCGTGGCGGACATTCGGACATGATGTGGCGATTCAGGGGAATCTGGATCCCGTCTCGATTTACGCAGAGCTCCCGGTGCTGAAGCAGCGGGTGGCCGATGTGCTGAATGCAGCTGAGGGCCGTGCGGGACATATTTTCAATCTGGGTCACGGAGTGATGCCGGACATGAATCCGGACCACGTGAAGGCAGTGGTTGACTTTGTTCACGAGCTGGGTCGCCGCAGATGAAGACGGCAGCCGTGACGGGTACGACGGGTTCGGTGCCGCGTCGAGTGGCGGTGATCGGGAGCGGCATCAGCGGCCTGGCGGCGGCTCATCGACTCCTTTCCGCCCACCCGTCGGCCACCGTGGTGCTCTACGAAGCCTCACGGCGACTCGGCGGTATCATTCGTACCGAAGAGGCCGATGGTTTTCTGATGGAACTGGGGCCGGATTCCTTCATCACCAACAAGCCGGCCGGTGTGGACCTCTGCCGGGAACTGAATTATCTGCCGCAACTGATTGACACGGACGCTCGATATCGACGTTCGCTGGTGCTGTCGCGAGGCCGGCCGCTGCCAGTGCCTGACGGCTTTATGCTGATGGCTCCAGAAAAGCCCCTCGCACTGCTCACGTCCCCGGTGCTCTCCCTGGCAGGTCGTCTGCGTCTGCTGGCGGAATACTTCATTCCCGGGCGTCCTCCCGGCGGGGACGAGAGTCTGGCCGATTTTGTACGGCGTCGCTTTGGTGCGGAGGCCCTTGAACGACTCGTTCAGCCTCTGATCGGCGGCATCTACACGTCCGACCCCGAAAAGCTCAGCCTGCGTGCCACGCTCCCTCGGTTCCCCGAGATGGAAGAGGCTTACGGGAGTGTGATTCGGGGAGTGTTGGCGCAGCGAAAATCAGCACAGAATCGCGGCTCTGCGGCCACCCCGGAAAGCTCCGGCAGTGGTGCGCGGTACGGACTGTTTACAGCACCCGCGATGGGCCTGGGAGACCTGATTGGGACACTCGAACGGCATCTCCGATGCAACGCAGGCATGGAATTTCGCCTCGGAACTCCGGCGCTTGATGTTGCACCCTCTGCAGTGACTCACAATGAAGTACCGGCCGGGAACAGCGACCTGCGTGGGGTTGCGGGTTCTGGCTGGGGTGTGCGAACGGCGGCTGGTGTGGACCATTTTGATGCGGTGATTCTGACGCTTCCCGCCTGGGCCTCCGCTGAACTGCTCAGGGATGACCATCTGCGTGGCCTTTGCAGGGGACTGCGGTCGATCCCTTACGCGGGGAGTGCATTGATCGTCAGCGGGCACCGGCTGGAAGATTTCAGTCATCCGATGGATGCGTTCGGGCTGGTGATTCCGGCCGTGGAGCGCCGGCGAATTCTGGCCGTGAGTTTCAGCAGCCGCAAGTTTTTGAATCGAGCACCTGCAGGTCAGCTCGTGCTGCGAACATTTGTCGGCGGGGCCATGCAGCCGGAACTGCTGGAACTGGACGATGCGGCCCTGCTGCGGGCGGTGCATGAAGAGCTCACGTCGATCTTCGGCATGCGACGGGAGGCGATGTTTGCTGAGGTGGTGCGTTACCCGCGGGCGATGCCGCAGTATGAGGTGGGGCACGTGCAGCGGGTGGCAGCGATCGAACGGGAACTGCAGAACTGTCGCGGCCTGTATCTGGCTGGCAGCGGGTATTATGGAGTGGGCATTCCGGACAGCATTGCCAGTGGTCGCCGAGCGGCGGATCAATGCTTTGAAAGTTGACGGTCTGGGTCTGAAGGGGATCACGGATGTCAGCCGAACACAGTTCGATTTTTCGGGACCTCGACAGTCTCTGCGACGAGTACGAGCAGCAGCTGCAGAGCGGGGCTGTGCCTGTTGACGGCCAGCCGCAGCGTGCCGAGGACCTGCTGGATCGCGTGCCTCCAGCCATCCGTGGTCAGCTCCTGCAGCTGCTCATGGAAATGGAATTCGAGCATCGGCTGATGCGTAATCTGCCGCTGGTGCAGGCGGACTATGAGCGGCGATTTCCGGAGTATGCTGAGAAGTTGTCGGCAGCACTGCAGGCGGCTCGTGAACGAGTGGCGTTTGCCGGGACGCGGCAGATGCCTCAGAGTGTTTCCACGGGGCCTTCCGAAGTGTCTGCGGACGATGGCTCTGAGCCTTCCGGGGTGTCTGCGGACGTAGTGGTGAACCGGCCCGAGGTGTTTCGTCCAGCCGAGGTGTTTCGTCCAGCCGAGGTGGCCAGTCCAGGCGAGGTGGCCAGTCCGGCGGACGTGGAGGCGGTGTCAGCGCGACAGGCGGCGGAACCGGCTGCTGTGTGGTGCATGATTTCGGGGGACGGCGTGATTGCGGCGGCGGATCGCAGCTGGGATGCGGAGATTGATCGGGACTTCAGTGTTGGCACGCTGCTGCAGGGCCGTTATCTGGTGACGGATCTGCTGGGTCGAGGCGGCATGGGATGTGTGCTCTTAGCGCGGGATCAGCTGCTGCATCGGGACGTGGCCGTGAAGGTGCTGCTGCGGCGTCCGCAGCGGCGGGGTGGTCAGCCTCAGGAATCGCTGGAGCGGGAGGCGCGTCTGGCCGCATCGCTCAATCACCGCGGCATTGCGGTCGTGCATGATTTCGGGCATCACGGTGGCCGAAGTTTCACGGTGTTTGAATACGTGCGTGGCCGAACACTCCGATCGGTGCTGCATGAGTGTCGGCGTCTGAGCTGGGATGTGGTGCGAACGATCGTTCTGGAACTGGCTGACGCACTGGATGCCGCCCATGCGGCTGGAGTGGTGCATCAGGACCTGAAACCGGAGAATATCTGTACGACGCTGGACGGTCAGCCGAAGATTCTGGATTTCGGGGTGGCGCGGGACGTCAGTATCGACGAGGAGCGGCGTGGTTTTTTTGGAACGCCCAACTATGCATCGCCTGAGCAGGCGGCCTGTTCCGCGACGGACGGTCGTTCCGATCAGTATGCATTAGCGCTGCTGGCCTTTGAAATGTTATCGGGGCAGCGAGTGTTTCAGTCGGGGGCAGAGCTGGAGTTGCTGCGACGTCACCGGGACGAGCAGCCACCGCATTTGAGTGCTGTTTGCGGGGACGTACCGGCGGAGACGGCGGACGCGATTCAGCGGGCGCTTGCCAAGCGTCCGGCGGATCGCTTCGCCACCTGCCGGGAATTTGCGGAGGCGGCGTTTGGAGCTGTGGTGTCGGGAGTGGCCGCTCCGCGGATGCTGGTGGTGCCTGAGTCTGAGCAGCTGGATGTGTTTTTGTGTCATGTGGCGCTCAATTCACTCTATGTGCGGCAGTTGGCCGACTTTCTTCAGCAGTTCGGCCTGAAGACCTGGTATTACCAGCGTGACGCGCGGCCTGGCGTGTCATTTCTGCGGCAGGCGACGGACGCGATTGAGCGATCGCGGGTGGTGCTGCTGCTGATTTCCCCGGCGTCGCTGGTGACGGAGGAATTCGGACGGCAGGTGCGGGCGGCGACGGAGCGTGGACGGCTGCTGTTGCCGCTGCTGCAGGGAATTTCGCCAGAGGAATTTGAGCTGCGACAGCCGACCTGGCGGGCACTCCTTGGCCCTGCTCTGCTCACAGACGTCACCGGCATCGAGAAATCGATCGGGTTTCAGCAGGTGCTGCAAAGGCTTGAGCAGGCTGGGCTTGAATGTGAATTTCCGCGGCGAGGGAATCGGCGTGCGTCTGCTGCAGCCACGACAGTGGATGCCCATCGAAGCTCCGGTCTGTCGGCGGTGCAAAGTCAGATCTGGGCGACGGATTCCAGCCAGATTGATGTGGAAGACCTGCCGCAGGTGGTGTTTCAGAATGAGCAGGTGGAAGAGTTTCTCAGTCGCCGGAATCGATACTTTCTTTCGGGGACGAAGGGGCTGGGAAAGACGCTGCTGTTGAGTTTTAAGCGGCAGCTGATTGCGCGGCGGGCGGCGGAAGGCGATGGAGGGGCCGGGAGTATCTGTCTGATTCCGCACAGCGGTTCGCGGCTGGATCTGATGCATGAAATGCGCACAGTGAGCGAGAACTACGAGACCAGCCTCGCGGAACTTTCTGTCACCAAGCGGTTCTGGAGTGTGGCGTTACGGATTTCAGCCATCTCGCATCATCCCGGCTGTATCACGGATGAGGAGCGATTTGAGCTGGAGGCGTTTCCGCAGCGGTTTCGTCGCTGGCTTCGCGGTGCTCAGGTCGCCCCGTCAGTGGTCTTCAAGGAGCTCACCAATCTTTCTGTGGGGCACGCCAACAGCCTTGTCGACAACACCGAAACGTTCCTCGATGAAAAGCTGCGATCGATTCACAGTCCCACCTGTTTTTTTGTTGACAAGGTGGATCAGGCGGTGCGGGAACGCAGTCGTGATGCGTGGATTCACATTCAGGCGGGACTGATCGAAGCGGCATGGGAAATCATGAATTCCAACAGCCACATCCGCGTCTATGCCTCGATTCGGCAGGAAGCATTTTCCAACTATCATTCCGACGTGAAATCGAATCTGCTGGGAGCTACGGTGCGTCTGCGGTATTCGGACGCCGAACTTGAACACCTGATGGATCGGCTCACCTGCTGCTACGAATCCAGCCGTGGTTTTCGGGACTTCGTGGGGCTGCGGGTGCTCCAGCACCCTGGCCGCTCAACCCCCGAAGACGCCTTCCGGTTTCTGCGGCGGCACACCTTCGGCAGACCACGCGATCTGGTCGTGATCGCCGCGGAGCTTTCCAGTCACCGCGGGCGATTGTCGGAAGCGCGGTACTGTGAAGTGGTGCGGACGGTCAGCGCCAGCAATCTCGTGACCGGGGTGTTTGAGGAGATGCGGGTGTTCATGGATTGCCTGGGGGACCCGGACAACCGCGATCGCTTTATTCGCTGTCTCACCGCCAACATCCTCAGCCGCAGTGACGCAGTGACACTCTGTGCACGCTTCAATGGTGTCACCGAAGCTGTTGTGCGGGAGTTTGGTGAAGATTCGGAAGAGATCTTTCACCCGTTTCAGGACCTGTACCTCGCGGGGCTGCTGGGGATTGTCACACGGCAGCCGGAAACGGAAATGGTGATCCAGCGATTCCGTCGGCCGGATGATCTGGTCAGCATTGACGGCACCGATCTGCCGAATTCCCCGTGGTACTTCATTCACCCGGCACTCTCGGCTTATATTCGTCAGCAGGCGTGGGGCGGCAGCTTTCTGCATTTTGAACAGGCGGCCGTTGGCGACGGGCTCCCATGGACGACGTGGGATCCGATCTGCTGTGAAGTGGAACGGCAGACGCGTTCACTGGCCGAACCGGAACTGCGGCAGTTTGCCATGCGAGTGCTGCGGGAGGCCCGTGAAGTGCTTGCCAGCGGCACGTCACGCAATCTGCAGGTGCTCCTGCAGGCTTTGCCCGAATGGCAGTCGAGCCTGCAGCGATTGCAGCAGGCCGGCCATGAAGAACTGGTGCTCTGGCTGGAAGAACTGGCGGCCTGCAAACGCTGAAACTCAGAACTCTGACCCATGCAACACCACCGAATACTCTGCCTGCGATTCCCCAACTGGCCGGTGCAGGCGCACAGGCTGCGGACGAGTCGTGAGGGGTGCGGAGCGGGTGCTGCAGTCCCGGCAGCGACAGCCGCGACGACACCCATACCCGCACCCGCACCGAGTGGTTCGGTGGCGATCGCGCTGCACACGCCGCAGCCGGAAGCCAGCGTTGGCGAGGCGGCTGTCACGGATGCGCAGTCGCTGCACGATCTGTCACTCGTGCGTCAGCTGTTTCCTGCAGCGCGCACAGGACCTGCGGTCGTGGCTGTCAGCAGTGCTGCGTGGAAGCGGGGAGTGCGACCGGGATTGCCGCTGGCAGAAGCTCGCAGTCTGGCGGCTCCGCTGCAGTCTTCGCCACAGACTGACGTTCAGCGGAAACCCGTGAAACGCGACGATGCAGCTCGGGAGGGCGAGGCTCCTGCCGAGCAGCCAGCCGCTGATTCCCGGAAGGGGCGTTCGCCGCGGAATTCCGGGAGCATCGGGGATCGGCGTGAACCTCGGGGCGGGCATGCGGCGCAGCAGGAGCTTCGCACTCCCGAGCCGGTTCTGTTTGTCCCGTGGAATCCCGCTGCGGACCGTGCTGAGCTGCGGCAGTTGAGCGACCCGGTTCGTCGCTTCGCTCCTGTCGTGGGCCTCGATTCACTCCCTCTGCCCGATTCACTGCTGCTGGATGTCACCGGCTGTGGTCCCCTGTTTGGCGGCGAAGAACACCTGGCAAAGGAACTCCTGCAGATGCTGCGGCAAGCCGGGCTCCGGGGCCGCGTCGCCATTGCCGAGACCATTGCATCCGCCTGGGCGATCGCCCATACCGATGTCGCTGGCAGCCCCGAACTGGTGATTGTTTCGAGGGAAGCTTCGAGGCAGCAGCTGGCGGACCTTCCCGTGGCCGCTGCCAGGCTCTCGCCAGCGGATCTGGAGATTCTGCAGCACCTTGGAATTCTGCGGATCGGACAGTTGCTGACGCTGCCGATCGAGGACTTGCCAGCCCGCCTTTCGGCCGAATGCGTGATGCGCGTCCGGCAGCTTCGCGGCGATGTTGTGGAGCAGATCGATCCGCTCCCGGAAGTACACCCTGTGATGGCCGCATGGGTTGGTGATGAACCGGCTGCCGGCGTGCGGGATCTGCAGTGGATTCTGGGGCGACTTTGTGAAGACATCGCCGGACAGCTGGACCAGAGACGCCTGGCCTGCAGCGGCCTTGACTGCGAATTCATTGCTGTCGACGGGCGGACGCTGGCTATGCCTGCCGGACTGGTTCGCCCCGAACGCACTCCGCAGCTGCTTGCGGATGTGCTCTCCCTCCGCCTTGAATTCCTTGTGCTTCAGGACCTGCGGAAAACGCAGACTCGTCAACCCGCTGCTGGTCGTGCAACGTCACCTGCGGTTGACCGAGAGTCGCTCAACGACCCCGGATCCCTGGAACCAGCGGTGCTGCCACCACTGGATTTCGGGGCGTTGGCGGAGCAGCCGATGGCGGCGGTGCGCGTAACGGCGGTGAGCAGTCCGATTCCGGCGGGGCGTCAGCGGCGGCTGTTTGCGGACGCGGGGGAGCAGGCGGAGGATGTGACAGAGCCGCTGGGGACATTGCTGAGCCGGCTGGCGGGCCGGCTGGGAGCCGATGCGGTGCTCACAGTGTGCGAGCGGGACGATGCCAGACCGGAGCACAGTATCGGGTTTTCACCGGTGACAGGGGCAGGGTTTGAAAGGCTGCTGGAGGAGTTGGCGGGAACCAGTGGCGGGCTGTCCGGGGGCGACCGGGCAGAGCGGGGCGGATCCCGGGGTTCCGGTTCATCGCGTGGCACGGCCCGTTCCGGGGCCTCGCGGGGGGCCGACCGTCGGCTGATCAGGCCGGATCAGGAAGGGGGATCGAGCGCGGATTGCAGGCCACCGCGTCCGCTGCGGTTGCTGGCGGAGCCTGTGGAGGTGGTGGTGGAGTGGATTCGGGAGGTGTCAGCGGTGGCGGGTACGGGCAGGGGGGCTGACGCGGCTGCGGGGGCGGGTGCCAGCACGGCAGAGCGATTGTCGGGGGTGGCCATTCTGCGGTGTCTGGGGCGTGAGTGGCGGGTGGTGGAATGGACGGGGCCGGAACGCATTCAAACGGCCTGGTGGACGGATTCGGCCTGCCATCGGGACTACTATCAGGCGGTATCGGAGGAGGGTGCGAGGTTTTGGTTATTTCGTGAGTTGCTGCAGGGAGGGTGGTATTTGCACGGGCTCTATGACTGATCCGATTCCTGCGAACAAAATTTTCACAAAATTTTCGGACTTCGGAAAGTCCTGTGGAAAAGTCGAAGAGAAATGCTTTGAGTATGGCGTTGTGGAATCGCGCGCCTGCGTCCTCTCGAAACTCCCGACCACGAAACGCCCCTTCAGACATGCCTCAAACCGCTGCGCCATCCTGCGAACTCAAAGTCCGCCAGAAGCTGGGCAAGTTCCGTATTGAGCGCAAGCTGGGTACTGGCGGGTTTGCCAGCGTTTATCAGGCGATGGACACGGTGCAGGGGATCCGGGTGGCCATCAAGGTGCCTCACGCCCAGTACACCACCGAATCCGTGCTCTCGGATTTCCGCCGTGAAATCCGCACCACCGCACCGCTGGAACACGACAATATCCTGCCGATCAAGGACGCCAGCATTATTGAAGATCGGCTGGTGGTCGTGTTTCCGTTGGGGGATGAAACGCTGGCCACGCGAATGACTCGGCGGATCAGCGTGGAGACCGCATTTGACATTGGCGAACAGATTCTTCGTGCGGCCGCACTGGCCCATTCCCACCACGTGATTCACTGTGATATCAAACCGGAAAACGTCATTCTGTTTGCCGGTCAGCGGGTGCGTCTGGCTGACTTTGGAATTGCCAAGGTTTCACAGCGCACCATTCAGGGCGGGGGCACGGGCACCGTTGGCTATATGGCGCCCGAGCAGGCGATGGGCAAACCGTCATTCCGGTCGGACGTGTTTTCGATCGGGCTGATTTTCTGGAGGATGTTGTCGGGACATTGGCCGGAGTGGCCGTTTGAATGGCCGCCGGATGGGTATTCTCGCATTCGAGGCCGCATTCACCCGGACTTTATTGACTTTCTGAAACGCGCAATTGACCTGAATCCCAAACATCGCTTTCGGGACGCTCAGCAAATGCTGGCGCTGTTCCTCAAGCTGAAAACCCGCACGCTGCGGCACGCCCGCAGTCGGCGACGGCCGGCAAACAGTCCGTCAGCCTGAAGAAATTCCAGTTTTCGCCGAAACCTTTGCCCGCGGTCCTGGTTAAGGAGGGCATGCCTGCTGAATTGATCGCCAGCCGATTTCAACCTGGAAAGCACGGCGACGGTCTGACGTAACCCTCCAGCGAAGGCCCCCAAATGTCCAGTCTCTCCATCTTTGCCTACCTGGATCCAGGTGCCGGCAGTCTTCTGTTGCAGGCTCTTGTGGGCGGTTTTGCAGGTCTCTTTGTGGTCGTCCGCCACTTTTACAGGCTGATTCGCTTCGGCCAGGGTCCACAGGCGTCGGCGGATCGAAGTCAGGTGTGCAACTGAAGATGCCGGATCTGGCGTTTCAGCCGGGATCATTTCGCGACCGTTCCTGCCGCGTGTTTCAGTGGCAGGGGGATGTCTGCCGGGCGTTGAATGCTGAGGCTGCCGACCAACATAGACAGTTGCTGCAAGCGCCTTTTTTCAAGGGTGCGATGGAGCGCGGTGAGATCATCGACACGGTGCCGGCAACGGACCTCGTACCGGTGGTTCAGCCTTCCGGTTTCAGCTGGGCGGTCCGGCACGTGCGCGTCCCGCTGATCAGCTGGCCCTGGGAATGGTGCTTTTCGATGCTTCAGGATGCGGCGCTGCTGCATTTGCGATTGATGCGGCAGGCGCTGGAGGCTGGGTGGAATTTGTGCGATGCCACTCCCTTTAACATTCAGTTTGTGGGTTCCCGGCCGGTGCACATTGATACGGGTTCATTCGTCCCGCTGACATCGGGCGGGGCGTGGGAGGGCTACCGGCAGTTTTGTCAGCAGTTCCTGTATCCGCTGATGCTGCAGGCGTGGAAAGGTGTGGATTTTCAGCCGTGGTTGCGAGGGCGTCTGGACGGAATTGCGCCGCAACAGTTTTCGAGGCTGTTGTCGGTGCGGGATTTCCTTCGCCGAGGGGCCTTCAGTCATGTGTGGCTGCACGGCCTGCTGGACTCGAAGGGGCCCCGGCGCCCTGTCCGTGAATCGCTGGCCGCAGGGGGCTTCAGCAGGGAAATGATCCTGCACAACGTGCGGGGACTGGAGCGAATTGTCGCGGGGCTGCAGTGGCGATATCCACGGTCAGCCTGGCTCAACTATACAACTGCAGAGTCGCACGTGTCTTCGGACCAGCCGGCGAAGGCCGCCTTTGTGACTGCCGTCTGTGACTTTTTGCGGCCACAGCTGACGTGGGATCTGGGCTGTAATGGCGGATTTTATTCCTCGATTGCCGCGGAATACGGCGACGTGGCGGCCCTCGATGCAGACCAGCCGACGATCGATCAATTCTTTCAGGAACTGAAGCAGGATTCGTCAGCCTCGGCCAGACGCATTCTGCCGCTGGTGCATAACGTCGCGGATCCGTCACCCGGCCAGGGCTGGCGCGGCAGGGAGCGTGAGAGCTTCGAGCAGCGGTCCCGGCCGCAGCTGATCCTCGCACTTGCAGTGCTGCATCATCTGGTGATCGGCAGTGGTTTGCGGCTGGAGGAAATCGTTGAGTGGCTGCGGGAGAAGAGAGCGCATGTGGTGCTGGAATGGGTGGACCGCGAGGATCCGCTGGTGCAGCGACTTCTGCAGAACCGCCGCGACGTGTTTTCTGATCTGCAGCAAGAGGTGTTCCTGAACTCGCTCAGCGGTCGTTTTCGGATCCTGCAGACTCAGCAGCTTGAAAGCGCCGGCAGGCGACTGTACTGGCTCGAACCGATTGACAGTTGAGTAGTGCGTTGGGGTTTTTTCTGAAAAAGATGCCGTCATGCGCCGACTCTGCCACCTCTTCGCTCTGAACGCGTTCTGCATCCTGCAGCCTGCGCTCGATCAGCTGTCCGGCAACCCTGAATATCTGATTCTGGAAAACTACAGACTTGCCGAAGTCGCCGTGGTCGTGCTGTGCCTGGCGGGATTCCTGCCGTGTCTGCAGCTGGCTGCTGTTGCAGGACTCGAAAAGCTTGGCAGAAAAACGGCCGCTGATCGCCTGATGACGGCCTGGCTGGGCCTTGGCGGCGCGTTGTTCGGGCTGGTTCTGGGACGCTGGCTGGCGGCACGACTGCAGGTCTGGGACATCGCTGTGCCGCAGACCATTCTGGCGCTGCTGGCGCTGCCTGCGGCGATTGCCGTGCCCCTGCTCTGCCGGCGTTCTGAACCCTTCCGGCAACTGCTCGCCCTGTGTGCCGCCGGAACTCTCCTGTTTCCCCTCGGGCTGCTCGCAGTGCCCGCAGCCCGTTTTCAGCTTCTGGGCCAGCCAATCTCGGCCAGGGCAGCGCCTGGACAGATCGGCAACCCCGTGCCTGTCGTGATGATTGTGTTTGATGGACTCAATGGCATGTCACTGCTGAATGCCGACCGTCAGATCAATCGCAACTGGTTCCCGGGCTTTGCCCGTCTGGCGGATATCAGCACGTATTACCGCAACGCAAGCACGGTGCATCCGCGCACGGATCACTCTGTGCCGGCAATGCTCACCAGCTCGATTCCTGAGCAAAGACAGCAACCGGTCGAAGTTGACTATCCCACAGGTTTGTTCCGGCTGATTTTTGACAGCCGGCAGTACGACATGAGTGTCTTCGAGCCGCTCACACGCATGGCTCCCGCAGAACTTCGACAGCTTTCACATCAGCGGAGCGCGCCTGAGCAGATTCAGCGGCTGCTGGGAACGCTCCTGCGCGTCTGCGTGCGAATCTCGATCCCGCAGGAGCTGCCTTTTCAGCCGGCCATCCCCCGGGAATGGTTCGGACTGCTCCCGATCACCCCGTCGGCCCGGAAACCCATGCAGGGCCAGATCATCTACGGCTGGGACGAAAAACGCAGTGTGCAGGCCGATCATTTCATCAGCACACTTAAGGCCGGCACGCGACCAGGTTTCCACTTTCTGCATATCGCGCTGCCGCACTATCCATGGTCGCTGTTGCCCGACGGCCGGAATTATCTGGGCTACGGCACAGTGGCCTCCGGAATCTATGGTCTTGAGAACGAAACGTGGGCTGACGATCCGTGGCCAGCGAGGCAAGCCTGGCATCGAAACCTCATGCAGATCCAGTGTGCAGATCACGTCATCGGCCGGATTCTGGATACGCTCTCAGAAAATGGGCAGCTGGAAAAGACGCTGCTGGTGGTCACGTCTGATCACGGCATGTGCTTCGTCCCCGGGAAAAGCCTGCGTGATCCCTCTCAGGAAACTCTTGCCGACCTGCTCCCGGTTCCGCTGTTCATCAGGCTCCCCGGCCAGGCTCAGAACGCGATCAGCGATCGCAATGTGGAAACGATCGATATCCTGCCGACGATTGCGGAGGTGCTTCGCATCCGGGCCGATCCCCAGTGGGAAGGCAGCTCGCTGCTGTCCGGGGTGCCGCGACCTCGCAAGACGGTCCATGGTGTATTCGATACAGTGCTGGAACCCGACTTTCCCGCGCGGTTTGGCCACCTTGAACGCATGTGGGAAGCTGTCGGGCAAACGGGCGAAACAAACCGGATCCAGAGCCCCCAGGCGATCCCGGAACTTGTGGGGCGCAAGGTATCTGAGTTTGAGTCATCGGCGAATGCCGGCGAAATGCGATGTGCTCTTGTCCCCCGAATGGTGGCCCCCCTGCTGCGCCCTCCACCCATCGTTCCGTCTGAACCGTTTGTCCCCTGCCTCATCCAGGGGCGGCTGCTGGGACCTGTTCCTGACGGCCCCGTCTGGCTGGCAATTGCCGCCGGTGGGCGAATTCTGGCAACCACCCGCACCAGTTCCGATCTGAGATTTCGCCAGACGTGGGCTGCCTGGGTAGACCCGGAACGACTGCCAGGCAAAGAGACAAGGCTGGAGGTTTATCGGGTGGAAAATCGGCAAAGTCGCCCGGTCCTTGTGGGTGTTCCCATCCGGGAAGGCTCAGGACCACTGCAGGCGTGGGAACCGGACTGGATTTTTTCCGGGGGGCAATTTGAGTGAATTTTTGCGGAGTTGCAGCCGATGAAGCTGCGATTTCGCCCCCGTTTGCAGAGAATGTGAAACAACGTTCGTTTGCTGTTTGACCGACTTTTACATTCTGGTAGACTCACGGGTCCCAATTTTTGCTGCTGCGGAAGGTCCGCAACGGTACCGGGTAGTCGCCGCCGGCTTGTACTGGCGACGTGCTGCATGTCACTTCTGCATCCGCAAGTTGACATTCACACAATTGTTCTGTGTCCGGGCAACAATGGTCCGGACGCTGCGGAAACCCGCAGAAACAGGAGATCGGCAATGGCTGAGATTGTGGTGAAAGACATTCTGGATGCGGGCGTCCACTATGGACACCGCTCCAGTCGCTGGAACCCCAAAATGCGACCGTACATCTACGGTCGTCGCAATCAGATTCACATCATCGACATCAAAGAGACCATCCGTGGTCTGATCCGCGCCAAAAAATACCTGCTCAAAGTCGCGGCTCAGGGCGGGCTCATTCTCTTCGTGGGCACCAAGCGGCAGGCCGCCGCCTCCATCGAAGAGCTCGCCCAGGAATGCCGGATGCCCTACTGCACGGAACGCTGGCTGGGCGGTACGCTCACCAACTTCCGCACCATCCGCACCCGCCTGAAAAGGCTGGAAGAACTGGAAAAAACTCGCGAATCTCAAGAGATCCGCAACTACTCCAAGAAAATGCAGTCCACGCTTAACCGCGAATACCAGAAAATTTACCGCAACCTCAACGGCATGCGGGAAATGGACCGGCTTCCGGAATGCCTGGTGATTATCGACCCCACCAAAGAACGCAACGCCGTTCGCGAAGCACGGCTCCTCGGCATCAAAGTCGTCGCCCTGATCGATACCGATTCCGACCCCGATCTCGTCGACCTGCCAATTCCTGGCAACGATGACAGCCTCCGCTCCATTCGCCTCATCATGCAGCACCTCACAGATGCTGTCAAACAGGGGCGCAGCCTGCGTCCGGATGAAAACCGCCGCAAAGAAGATTCCGCAGCGGACATCTACAAAGCTGTGCCGTCCATTCGCGACTGATCTCCCGTCGCCAATCCGGTACCCCGTCTGATAACCTGAATGCGGCGGTCC
>JBJTOM010000517.1:0-9069 GCA_046074585.1 Planctomycetota bacterium
TTGAGCTGTGGGTTGTAGCGGGAATTTTTGAGGCCGACCTGGGAGAAGAAGGCTTCGAATCCATAGTAGTCCTGCTGGCTCCAGCGTTCGAATGGATGATGGTGGCACTTGGCGCACGCCAGACGCATTCCAAGGAACAGCTGGGCCACGTCTTCCATCTGCTGAGTGGACGTGGCGACTTCGCGGTACCACGCTGCGGGAGGATGCGTTTCGGAGTCGCCGGTCGCGGTGAGCACTGAGCGGACGAACTGGTCGTAGGGCATGTTGTCGCGCAGCGCCCGGCGGATCCATGCGTGGAATCGGTAGGTATACTGAATGTCTGTCGCCTGACGACGCTTGTTGCGCAGCACCGCGCCCCACTTGTTGGCGAAATAGTCTGAATAGCCGGGGCTGTCGACAAGGCGATCGACAAGGCGGTCACGTTTGGAGGCATCCTGATCGGCCACGAATTGTTCGGTTTCACTGACGGACGGCAGGCGACCTGCGAGGTCCACCGTGGCGCGGCGAATGAATGCCGCATCGTCACAAAGTTCGGCGGGCGGAATGCCGAGCTGTCGCAGTTTGCCAAACACCAGGCGATCGATGAAGTTCTTTTCCGGTGGTGTGCGATTAACGGGCAGACCCTGCGGAATAATCGCTCGAAACACCCCGACTTCACCCTGAAATCGGACCATCACCGCCACTTCACCCGGCACATCTTCAATGGTGATGCGCCCGGATCCGCTGGGAATCGCCATCTCAGGATGGTTGGCCTCATAGGAGGCCAGTCGAGTCACGTCGCGAACGGAACCGTCGCTGTAATGAGCCAGCACGGACAGCTGCTGGCGTCCCCGGAAGTTCATTTCCCGCACAGCCGGAACCGCTTCGATTCGCTGCAGCACCGGATCCTCAGCGGAACCATATGGCATCCCCTGCTGAATCCAGCGGGACACCAGATCCCATTCGTAGGTGCCAGGCGACATCCTCTGGCCACCGCCGTGGGGCAGAATATTGGCCGGCTTTTGCAGGAGCAGACTGTATTCCGGATCCGCCGGAAAAATTCGCCGACCACGGTCCTCATGCACCAGAAATTCATAGTCCTCATCAGGGTAGAAGCCCAGCAGCGAAAGACGGAACCCGTTCTGCCCGTCCGCTTTTCCGTGACAGCCCCCTGCATTGCAGCCAAGCTTCGTGAAAATCGGCACAATTTCGTTCTCGAAGTTGACCGCTATGTCTTCATTGCAGCGGGATGCTGTCAATGTGACGCTGGCCGATTTACCGGAGGCATCTGCGGCTGTGATCACCGCAGACCCGTCGGCCGCCGGAATCACCAGCCCCTCTGTATTGACCGACAGCACCTGCGGCTTGTCGACGGTGTACCGAACGGTGTGCGTCAGATCATGTCGCTGGCCGCTGGAGTACACTCCGGTGACCAGCAGTTGGCGGCGAGCGTTACGCCCCACAAGCGTCGCGGGACCCTGGGCTTCAAATTCAATTCGCTGTAAATCTCCGGCCGGGCCAAGGCCCGGGGGAGCGGCCGTGGCCGACAGCCACGTGCAGGCGAACAGCAGTAACACGGCGGGAAGGACGCAGAACAGGCGGGCGGGGGAAAAGCAGCGCATGGTACTCTCCCATGGATTGCAGGAAGGCAGATTAAGCGACCGGAGTCTGACTCTTTTTCCCAGGGAACGCAACAAATTCAGGGGAAATCTGATGCGGATTGAGAGGCCAGGGTGAATTTTTCTGGAGAAACCGACTGATCTTTGGGGGTACTTACTCCACAACGCGTCACCGCGTGGTCATCACTTCGATGCGCAGGGCACCGCAGGTGGCTTTACACTGCATTCAGGATCGCCGAAGTTTCAGGGCCTGAGACTGATCACTTCACGAAGTCGTTCCAGATTTGCCGCCAGCCGCTGTGCGATGCTCTGTTGAGCGTTGGCAGTCAGTCCTGTATCCAGTCGCAGTGGCTTCAGCCCGCATTCGACAGCGACCTGCTCGATGTCCGGCGGGCGCTGGTCACTGAGCAGGAAGAGTCGGCGCGGGTTTGCGGAGTTTTCGCTGGAGAGCGTTCGCAGCTGCGTCAATTGTTCAGGCTCTGCCGGACCTGTTTCGCTGCCCGCAAGATAGGTGCTCTCCCAGTCCAGGTCTCTGAGCAGGTAAAGAAATAACGGGCTGTCGGCGATCACAGCGGGGCGTTGATTCTGTGTGGCTTCGCGGAGCTGCCGGACAAGGCGTTTGGGCTGCTGCAGTGCATTTTTCCACTCGGTCGCGTTGCGTGTGAGCGTTTCGCGATGGGCTGGAAACTGCTGCAGGAGGGCAGTTTGCAGAGTATCAGCCTGAGCCTCAAGCAAGGTGGGCGACAGCCATGTGGACGGGATGATTCCGGGGTGGCTGTGCCGTCCCTGCGGCCCGTGCTGATGAGTAACGGCATCCGGGACGCTGATGAGTTCTTTGGTGAAGGAACGGGAGGTGATGGCCAGTCTGGAAGCTGGCAGGGACACGCGACTGGTCCACGGTTCCCACGATGCACCATTCATGACCAGGAGTGCAGCCTGCTGCATGGCATGGATGGACTGGGCACGCGGCCGCCAGTCGCGTGATGCGAGCAGATCCGGGAGTGCTGCAGCGACACGGATGTCCGTATCTGCGGTCATCGCCCGGGCGGTTTCAAGCAGCACCGGGTGCGTCACAAGCACCTCGGCGGCGGCAGCTGACGTTCCAGCACCGGTGCCGCTGGTCACCCCGGGAGCCTTCCTGGATGGGCGTTCGCAGCCTGCATGAAGCAAGAGCAGCAGAGCGACGATCGCCTGAACACGGACTTGCGGGGAAAGAAGCTTGCTCATAAGGAACTCCACTCTGTCAACGCTGAGGACCCGTTATGTTCCGACATTCCCAGCTCCCTGCAAGCAATCAGAGCGGTTACCCTGCGTTTTCCCGGTTCGCCGTTTGCATCCGCGGCTCATTATCAGGATAATCTCCCTGAGGAACAGCATCGCACGTTTCATTTGTTTCCCGTGAAGGGACGCCTGTTGACTCGCGTGCGTTCCCACTGCACCCGTCATCCCTCCTGCAAAACCCCGGAGGCCCCATGTCACCCCCCATGCCTCCCGTGAGCCCCCCGGTGGATCGGCGAAGATCTTTCCCGTCGTTCTCGCGGTGGGTGCTGTTGTTCCTCGCCGCATTCTCCATCCCCCCGCTGTCTGCTCAGGCCCCGCTGCAGATCTCTGACGCACAACGGGATTTCTTTGAAACCCGCATTCGGCCTGTGCTGGTGGAACACTGCTACGAATGCCATTCGTCGGATTCCCGCCCACTTCAGGGCGGGCTGCGTCTGGATTCTCGAGCGGGCCTGCTGCAGGGAGGCGATTCAGGGCCGGCTGTAGTCCCCGGCAAGCCAGCTTCCAGTCTGCTCCTCAAAGCCCTCCGCCACGACGGCTACGCCATGCCCCCGAAAGGCCGGCTTGCAGACAGAATCGTCAGTGACTTTGAAGGCTGGATTGCGATGGGCCTTCCGGACCCTCGAACCACTCAAGCACCAACCGCCCCGCGGGAAATTGACCTCGTCGCCGGCCGTCAGCACTGGGCCTTCCGTCCGCTCTGTGATTCGCAGATCCCTCCCACGATGGCCACAGCATGGTGCCTCGATCCTGTCGACCATTTCATACTTGCGGGACTTGAAGCACGCAGCCTGCAGCCGGCCGATGACGCCGACCGCCACACGTGGCTTCGTCGCGTCTCACTGGACCTCACCGGGCTGCCGCCGTCCCCTGACGACATTCAGCGATTCCTTGCCGATTCATCCCCCACCGCTTACGAATCGGTCGTGGACCGACTCCTCAGCTCCCGCGCATTCGCCGAACGCTGGGCGCGGCACTGGCTGGATCTCACTGGCTACGCCGATCAGGTGGGCACATCCAACGATGTCTTCGCGGAACATGCATGGCGTTACCGGGACTACGTGATTGATTCCTTCCACACCGACAAGGCGTGGGATCGCTTCATAATCGAACAGCTGGCCGGTGATCTGCTGCCTCTGCATTCCGCTGCCGAACGCGCGGCCGCCATCACTGCCACCGGCTTTCTGCTCGTCGGTGACGTTGAAATCGTCAACCCTGACAAGCTCAAACTGGAGACCGATCACATCGACTTCCAGCTCCAGCGGATCGGCACCGCCTTCATGGGCATGACACTCGGCTGTGCGCGCTGCCACGATCATAAGTTCGATCCGATCGCTCAGGACGACTATTACGCACTCGCCGGAACACTGCGCAGCACCATCTCCACTCGTAAAATTGATCACGGCATCTGGAGCGGTCTGAATGTGGTGGAACTGCCGGAGACGCCGCAGCAGCAGACGGAAAGAGAAGTACACCTGATAAAACACCGTAAGCGAATGGACGACCTGCAGGCTGAACAGCAGCGGCTGGAACAGGAACAAAGCCAGCTAAGCACTGCTGCGGACGAGGCAGAGCCTGAACAGCCGCCTGCTGCAACGGCAAGGCTCGAACAGATCCGCATCCGCCTGCGACAGATTCCCGGCGAAATGACTCACGCAACGTTCTTTGCGCCGGCAGTCCCCAGGGCTTTTGCAGTCGAGGATGCCGCCGTTCCCGTTGACATGCCGATCGCGATTCGCGGCAACCCGTATGCTGAAGGTCGGCGTATTCCGCGGGGAGTGCTTCGCGTGGCAGCATGGGATGCCGGCCCCGCCATGCCAGCCACCCAAAGCGGACGTCTTGAAATGGCTCAGTGGCTGGCCAATCCCCGCAATCCGCTGACACCCAGAGTCACCGTCAACCGAATCTGGCAAAAGCTCTTCGGCGAAGGACTCGTTCGCAGCGTCGACTATTTCGGCACTCGCGGTGAACACCCCAGTCATCCCGAACTTCTGGATCACCTCGCCACCCGCCTGATCCGCTCCGGCTGGTCTCAAAAGGCCCTCATCCGTGGTCTCGTGCTCAGTCGCACCTACCGCCAGAGCAGTCAGGTGCAGCCATCGACCGAGGCCGCAGCACGGACTGCTGATCCGGAAAACCGCCTGCTCTGGAAGATGCCCACCCGACGACTCGATGCCGAAGCGATCCGTGATTCCATGCTGGCTGTCAGTGGCGAACTTCAGGACTGCATGGGCGGCCCTGGTCTGCCACTTGAGTTCCCTGAGAACACCGGAAACCTCAAGCCCGGGTCGGTGAATCCTCCGAGCTTCTCTCTGAGGCGATTCCGGCCGGAACAGGAGTTTCAGCGGACTCTCTACCTGCCTGTCGTGCGGAGTGCTCAGCGAGGTCCTGCGGAGCTGAGGGATTTATTCGACTTCACCCAGCCCAATGGAATCGCCGGTCGCCGGACTGAGACCATCGCGGCGACTCAGACGCTCTACCTGCTGAACAACACACTCCCTCGAACCCGCGCCGCAGCACTGGCTGCAAAACTCACTGCCGAAGTCCCCGAAACCCCACCGCGTCTGGAATTGCTCTGGCTGCGCGTCTTCAATCGTCCGCTGTCAGCAGACGAACAGCAGGATGCGGAGTCATTTCTGGCGGCCGCGGGCGATTCCGGCGAGGCATGGACGGAACTCTGTCACGCCCTGCTGAGTTCCAGCGAGTTTCTTTACCGTCAGTAGTCAGGTCTCGAAGCAGCCAGGTGAAATTTATGGACACATCGCTGGTTTCCCGTCGCCGAAGTCTCGCACAGTCTGCCTGCGGATTTGGTGCGCTCGCCCTGCATGGACTCCTGCACGCTGCCGAGGATTCCAGCGGAACCCGCGCCCACTTTCCGGCGTTTGCAAAACGCGTGATCTTCCTGTTCATGCAGGGCGGGCCATCACAGCCGGATCTGTTTGACCCCAAGGAATTCATTCAGCAGCGACATGGCCAGCCCATCGATTCACCACTCAGCAAAAATGTCCTGCAGGTGGGCACCGAAAAGTTTCTGGCGCTGGGAACCGGAGTGCCCGTGCGTCCCCGCGGAAGCTGCGGCATGCCCATTTCAGATCTGCTCCCTGGCCTGGCCTCCATCGCTGACGAAATCTGCCTGCTCCGCGGGATGAGTGCCGACAATCCTCAGCACATGCCCGCGGAACTTCAGCTGCACACCGGAGCACTCAATGACGTACGTCCCTCCATGGGCTCCTGGATCAGCTATGGCCTGGGAACGGAAAACCGCAATCTGCCGGGGTTCATCACGATCAATCCACACGCCGATGTGCGGTACCACGGCTCCGCATGGCTCCCGGCTCAGCATCAGGGAACACGACTCGCGGCGTCCGGCAACTCTGAGACACCGCCGATTGATAATCTGCGAAATCTGTCACGAGACACGGCCACGCAGCGCCGTCGAATTGACTTCATTCAGCGGCAGAATCAACGGCTGCAGGAACGGTATCCGGCCGATCAATCGCTGCAGGGCATGATTGATGCGATGGAACTGGCATTTCGCATGCAGTCAACCACGCCCGCTCTGGTGGACCTGTCCGGAGAAACTCAGGCCACACTGGATCTTTACGGAATGGGCGGCAAAGACACCGATCGCAACGCACGGGCCTGCCTGCTTGCGCGACGTCTGAGTGAAGCGGGTGTCAGGTTTGTGCAGGTCACCATGGGGGGCTGGGACCATCACGGAGACATTCGGGGTAATCTGCCGCGGCTGTGTGCACAGACCGACCAGCCCGTTTCGGCACTCATCCGCGATCTTCGACAGCGGGGACTGCTCGATGAGACGCTCGTCGTCTGGTGCGGCGAATTCGGACGAACACCGTGGAGTCAGGATCTGAGCGGAACAGCACCGATTGACGTGCATGGTCGCGAACATCAGCCGGAGAGCTTCTGCGCGTGGATGGCCGGGGGGGGGGTGAAACAGGGGATAGTTTATGGTGAAACAGATCACCTGGGATATCGAGTGATCAGCGGTCGAGTTCACATGCACGATCTGCATGCGACTATTCTGCACCTGCTGGGGATTGATCATACGCGACTGACGTGGAACCATCTTGGCCGCGATTATCGACTCACCGACGTGCATGGCTCGGTTGTGCATGAAATCCTGATGGTCTGATTGTCCGGGCCCCGCAGCTCTTCAGCCGGAACGTTGATGGTCTCGCGAATCACATACTGCGGAGAATCATTGATGCAGATGTAGACGCGTCCCAGATATTCGCCAAGCAGTCCCAGCGACAGCATGGTGAAACCGTTGGTGAACAGCAGGACAGACATCAGCGAGGTGAATCCGGCTGGCACTTCAGGCAGCAGCAGCTTTTTGACCACGGTGATGGCGAGGCCGATGAAGCCGATCAGCGCGAAACAAAACCCGGCAATCGTGGCGACTCGCAGAGGCGTCACCGAAAATGCGGTCAGTCCATTCACGAACAGCGAGACGGACTTGCGAAGTGTGAATCCGGTTGGCAGGTCGTCGCCGCGAGCGCGCCCTGCCATCTCCACAGATGCGATATTTGTGGTGACGCGGAGCACCAGTCCTTCAATGTACGGGTACGGATGCCTGTAACGCACGACTTCAGCAGCGACGAATCTCTGCAGCGCGTTGAAATTGTGAAATCGCACATGTCGGGGCTTGCTCAGGAGCAGATCGGCCATGAGCTTATTGAGCCGGCTGCCCAGCTGTTTCCACCACGCCTGAACACTGGTGGGGTAGCTGGCCGTCACAGCATCGAATTCCCCACTGAGCAGCGGTTCAAGCAGTCGCCAGAGCTCGGGGGTCGGAGATTGCAGGTCATCGTCGAGATTGACGACGATTTCACCACGAACAAAACGATAACCAGCCAGCACCGCAGCGTGCTTGCCCATGTTCCTGGCAAGGCTGACCACTCGCAGCTTTGGCCTTGTCAGCGCGAGCTCTTTCAGGACCTGGAGGACGTGGTCGGGCGAACAGTCATTGACGGCGATGACTTCATAGTCAAATTCCGGACGTTCACCGACAACCCGGTCAATTTCATCAATCACCTGCCCGATGGTCAGAGCGCTGCGATAACAGGGGATTACAAAGCTGAGCAGACGCATGCCGCAAACCTGAAACTGAGTGCAGAGGACCGGAGAAGATCAGAAATCGCTGGAAGGAAGCGGAGCTGAATCGGGTGGCTGAGCGGGTGCGGGAGACGCAGTTGAAGAATCCCGCAGCATCATCGGATTCGGTGTCATGCCAACGACGAGGAAACTGAGCGTGAGCCAGCCAACCACATGCCGAAACCAGCCCAGCGACTCACTGTCGTCTGCGGTGGGCGGATGTCGAATTCCGGTGAGCAGCATCAGGACCACCAGCAGAACAAAGGAATAGTTCTGCTGGAACACGATCATGCCGATGGCCCCGGCCACGGTCAGCAGAGCCAGCAGATGAGCGCGGCGACCAAGCAGCGTGTAGGCAATATGGCCCCCGTCGAGCTGTCCAACCGGGAGCAGATTCAGGGCGGTGAGCAGGACACCAACCCAGCCGGCGAAGCCGATGCTGTTCAGCAGCATCCCCTGTCCCGCCGGCAACGGTCCATGAATGAACTCCATGAGCCATGTCATGATCAGCGGATCACCGAATTCAAGGTACTGTCCGTCCGGCAACGGAGCATAACCGGACGTTTTCAGGCCGATCCAGAGCACCGGAAACGTCACCGCAAGCCCGGCCAGCGGTCCGGACACTGCAATATCAAACATCTGCCGCCTGGTCGCCGTTCCACGTCCCTGGAAGATGACAGCTCCCATTGTGCCCAGTGGTGTCAGTGGCATGGGAATGAAATAGGGGAGCGAAGCAGGGACGTTGTAGCGCACAGACTGCAGGTAATGTCCCATTTCGTGGGACAGCAGAATCAGCATCACCGGAACCGCATAGGACAGCCCGCCGACAAGCCAGGTGCTGAGGAACGTCAGTGCGAACAGGATCAGGCTTTTCTGCCACTGCCGCCGCTTCCACGCTCGATACAGGACCCTTTGCTGCTCGGACGCAGCAAGTCCCTCTGCAGATCGGTCTGCAGACGCCGACAATGCATGAGCATCGGCCGCAAACGGATCCGCATGCTCCGGCAGAGCCGTCACTGTGATCTCGACGGAAAAGGGGTTTTTCCGTCCGTCGTCCGGGAGGGGTTGGTCAGGC
>JBJTOM010000518.1:0-15440 GCA_046074585.1 Planctomycetota bacterium
ATCACAGTGCCATTGACCCGGGTGGGTGGTGTCGTGGACAATAATCGGTGACAGACAGCATTCTGACATTGGCACCGGACGGGCATCATCGCAAAGAATGTGCGTGTCGACGTACCGGGAGCCGGCGCTGGAGGCGAGGCAGTGATGCCCGGGCCCCAAATGCTGATGCCCGGCAAATGAATACGACTGATCAAGCGCACTCACGGCCTCGGACAGATCACTGAGTTCACTCACGACAGACTGCTGCAGTGCAGCCCAGCCGGTCGCCAGCCCCGCGGCGACGACAGTCCCCACAATTACAAGCTCCGCGGATATCACCGCGCCAGTTTCACAGTGTCTGAATCTCTGCAGCCTTTGTAACAGGCCCACCATTGTGTTGCTCCCTGCCGGAATCATGCTGAATACACCCCAGCAATCGCTGTGGATGCGATAACGGACTGCTGATCAGAGCGGTAGAGACCCGAGAACCTCTGTTGTTGGCTGGAAGCTGCCCGAGAGGCTCGATGCAGTCACGGCTGGCAGAGCGGAGGCGGGAATGCAAAATGCGAGCAGAGGCGGCCAAACCCCTGCTCGCATTCGCGTGTTCATCAGTCTGGCTCCTGCCGGACCGAAGGGCGGTTTCTCAGGCCGCCGGTTCTCTCTCGCAGTGAACAGAGTGGATCACAGAATACTGCTGACGCCGAGCCCTCGCTCGAATCAGGACCCCAAAATCGGCAAATTCCGAACTTTCGGTGTTTTCAGCAGATTTGCTGCGATCGCTACAGTCACGACAATCATTACACGCAGCAGAACCCGTGCCATCGCTGCAACTGGCATAAGCGTCACAAATTAACATTGTTGTAAGTTGTTTTATTTCAGACGTTTACGTCATGATTCGCCGATTCGGCTGGATCTGTCCTGAATTCTGCGCGTAAAGAACACTTAGCGCAATGTCGTGACAGACTGTACAGGTTTCTTATCGTGCGGCCGTTGTGACGGCGGAATACCCTCGAAGTTCGCCCGCTCCGTCTTCCAGTCACACGACGAGTGGGGTGGGGGAGGCGTTCCGGGTCGTCTGGAATTGGAATTCGGATGCCCGAAGTGGTAACGTAGATGCGCAAAGCCAACGGCGTCTTGCTGTCGCCCCCTCCTCGACCACCCCAAAGGCCGCCCCATGAAACTTCGTGCCTTGTTCCTGTTCGCTACTCTGGCGATGCTGTTCCGGACGTCGCATTCGTCTTTGGCTGCAGAGGATTTTCCACTGGTGAATGCGGTGGAGCGACAGCCGTTTGTCTCGTCGGTGCGTCGGCTGACGGAGGCTTTGCAGTTTGCAGGTTCGCCACTTTCCGAGTCGGTTCAGCAGCAACTGCAGCAGGCGCTGGCAGGGACGGACGATCGCCAGGCAGTTCTGCAGATTCAGCGAATCCTTGATCCGCTCTGCCTGGCACTGGTTTCGATTAACCCGGAGAGTCGTGTGCGGGTGACGGAGGGACCGGTAGAGAAGCAGCTGCAGCAGCAGGGATGGCGGACCTTTCTGGTGAAGGTGCATAACGAGGCGGGTATCAATCCCCCGATGCAGCTGGAGAGTCCCAACGCGCTGCCGGTGTATCAACAGGGTCGCGGTGCTCGTGAAGAACCGCGCCGAAAGGAAAAGCTTGTCAATCCGGAGGACGTGTCCGATCGATTTCTCGACCTGCAGATTCTCCGCCGCGAACCGCTCAAAGCAACCCTCTCCGGGTTGCTGGTGGAGTACCAGGTGGTGCAGCTGTACAGCCGGGATGCCGGTCCCCGCGAGGCGCTCCTGAGCTTTCACATTGGTGCGGGGACTCAGGATCTGGGTTTTCGCAGCGCGATCCCGGTGTTGTTTCAGTGTCAGCCGGCGGTGAAGGTAGTGCTGCGAGTTCAGGATGAAGACGGTTCACCGACAACGGCTGCGTTCGTGATTCGGGATGCTGCGGGGCGGGTCTGTCCGTTGCCTTCACGAAGACTGGCACCGGACTTCTTTTTTCATGAACAGATTTACCGCGGTGACGGGGAATCGGTGCTCCTGCCGCCCGGAGACTACAGTGTGCTGGTGAATCGCGGCCCTGAATACCTGCCACAGAAACATCAGGTTGTCATTCCGGACGGCCGCGAACATGAACTCTCATTTCAGCTCAAACGCTGGATCCATGCGGCGCGACGGGGCTGGTATTCAGGGGATCATCATGTGCATGCCGCCGGCTGTGCGCATTATGACAGCCCGACCGAGGGCGTTGGTCCGGAAGACATGCTGCGGCATTTGCTGGGCGAGGACCTCAACGTTGGCTGTGTGCTCAGCTGGGGACCCTGCTGGTACACGCAGAAGGAATTCTTCAGCGGGGCGATTTCACAACTGTCAACCAGAGACAACCTGATGCGGTATGATGTGGAGGTCAGCGGGTTCCCATCTTCCCACGCCGGTCACCTCTGCCTGCTCAAACTCACCGAAGACGACTATCCCGGAACACAGCGACTCGAAGACTGGCCCAGCTGGACACTGCCAGTGCTCAAATGGACCCGGGCACAGGGGGGGGTGGCCGGCTACAGTCACAGTGGCTGGGGACTGGCTCTGCCCGACGTGATGCCGGATGGCTCCCGAGCGTTTCATGGCCAGCCCTGGGGCGGTGCTCCCAAAGGCTGGCAGGGCACCGCCGCCGCCTCACTCCCGGATGACGCCATGCCCCGATTTGATGGCATCGGAGCCAATGAATATGTGGTGACCACCACGCACGGCGAGTGTGACTTTATCTCCGCCGTGGATACTCCGGCCATCTGGGAACTCAACGTCTGGTACCACACGCTCAACTGCGGCATGACAACACGAATCAGCGGTGAAACCGATTTCCCGTGCATCTATGGAGATCGTGTGGGTCTGGGTCGAATCTATGTCAGTCTGCCCCAGGATCAGCCCCTCAGTTACGACGCGTGGGTGGAGGGTCTGCGGGACGGCCGCAGCTACTGCGGCGACGGACTCAGCCACATTCTCGACTTTCGCGTCAATGAACGTCGCGTGGGAGAACGCACGGCAACCGGCGTCAGTCGACTGGATCTGGATGTACCACAAACGGTGACCGTGTCCTTCGATGCTGCTGCTCTGCTGGCGGAAGCGCCGACGGAGTTTACGGAATCAATCCGAAATCGTCGCCTGGACGATAAGCCATACTGGCATGTGGAACGCTGTCGCATCGGCAATTCACGGCGTGTGCCGGTTGAAGTGATCGTGAATGGCCGCGCGGTCGCCGTGCGGGAACTTGAGGCCGATGGTCAGGTGCGTTCGTTCGAGATCCCCGTGGAGCTGCCTGCATCGGCCTGGGTGGCGGTCCGGATTCTGCCCTCGGTCCACACCAATCCGGTCTTCGTACACATTGGCGGTCAGCCGATTCGGGCCAGTCGCCAAAGTGCACAATGGTGCCTCGACGCAGTGGAAGTCTGCTGGAATGCCAAACGCGATCGCATCCGGGAATCCGAACGCCCCGCAGCCCGCGCCGCCTACGACCACGCAGCCGCCGTCTACCGCAAAGCCCTCGCCGAAACCCCCTGATCCCCCCTCGCCCCTGTCAGGACAGAGGAGTCGGGGGTGGGATGGCCAAACGGTGTTCAGAACAAAGATTTCGTACTTCTGATCAGCCCCGCAATGACAAGGCGTGCGGGGGATGTCAATCCCCCGGTAAAGAGCAACTGAGCCGCAGGACGGCAGTCCGCGGGCGAAGGACGCTGCGAACGCCACCATCGAGCCGCGCCCGTGATGAGGCGTGCTACCCAAACGACCCGGATGACGTTTCGCGGTGAGAAGTGAGAAGGCGAGCGGTGGATGTCAATCCACCCGGTAACGGCGCGTGCCCGCGCAGCCAGAACCGCATCAGAACCGCACCATAGCCTGACCGGCCGATTGACATTGACCGCACGCCACAGGACGTTTTTTGTGTTCGTTCGGGGAGTGGGGCCTGACGATCGCGGGGGGATTGAAACATCCCAGTTTGTCTGTTTTTGCACCGTTTCGTCATCCCAGGGCGAAGCTCCTGCTGAGCCACCATTCCGTGGGGTCGGAAAAAGTGCACGACACTTCCGAGCCAGAAACCGCACGCGACAGCCACGACTGCAGAACCCAGTGGCCGTCGGACTCCGTCACCGCTCACTTCAGCAGTGGCAGCAGCACGCGGCACCAGACGTCATAGCCAGCATCCGTCAGATGCAGATCGTCATCGCTCAGAAGTTCACGGCGTGGCTCGCCAGCGGCATTGAGTGATGGTGTCCAGACATCCGCATAGACAGCTCGCGGGTGTGCGTCACAGATCTTCCGGATCCGTTCATTCGTTTCGCGAATGGAATCCCGCAGCTTCCAGCGCTTGATGCTGGGTTTGATGGAGATGAAGATCAGTTTCTGACAGTTCGGGAGTTCGTCATTCACGCGGGCCAGAAACGCTTCAAAGTCCCGCACGACTGTGTCGGGGGTCTTGCCGTCGCTCAGATCATTGTCGCCCGCATACAGAACCACCACCCGCGGCCTGGCTGCAGTGACCACTCGACTGAAGAAATGCACGGAATCGGCCAGCTGAGAACCGCCGAAACCATGATTCATGGCGTTCAGCTCAGGAAAGGACTTTGCCAGATCCCAGCGGCGGATGCTGGAGCTGCCGACAAACACCACATCCGCTGACTGCGGATTCCTGTCGGCCAGCTTCTTCTCGATCGCCTGAATCTCGTTTTCCCAGCGTTCGGGCGACTTCTTCTGTTTCGGATTTTCATCGGTCTGACCCGGTACCGCCAGCAGCAGGAATACGACAGCGGCGGTGAAGAGCAGGCGGCAGAAATGACGCTGGGGAGAGTTCAGAAGCATGGTCAGGTCCGCAGACAGCAATGGGGATAAAGAGGGGACACCGAGCAGATCGGGGAGGCTCGGCGGATGCCCGATGATCCGCTATGATAACCGGTCGCGGAGTCGCTGTCAGTTCGCACCTCAATCAGGAAATCCCGGGAATGTCGCTCAAGGTTCTGCTGATGGGCACGGGTGAATTTGCGATCCCCGCTTTTCGTGCTGTGCTTGAATCTGCGCACACCGTCCCTCTCGTGGTGACTCAGCCCGACAAAACGGGCCGTGGGCACCATCAGCACATCAATGTGGTGCGGCAGCTTGCGGAGGAATTTTCTGTGCCAGTGCTGCAGCCCGCAAAAGTCAATCACCCCGAGGTGCTGAAACAGCTCCGACTCGCCGCCGCAGACGTCTTCCTTGTGGCCTCCTTCGGCCAGATCCTCCGCCCTGAACTGCTCGCCATTCCACGTCTTGGCGCCTTCAATCTGCACGGCTCACTGCTCCCGAAATATCGTGGTGCAGCACCCGTTCAGTATTCCATCTGGAAAGGTGAAGAGGTGACCGGAGTCACCATGTTCCGCATTGAACCTGCACTTGATTCCGGCCCCATGATCGGTCGTGTGGAAACGCCTGTGGCTCCCCGCGAAACCTCCGGCGAACTCCTGCTGCGGCTCGCCCGGCTCTGCCCGCTTTTCACCCTCGAAATGCTGGATCAGCTGGAGCATGGAACCGCCGTGCCTGAACCTCAGGACCCCGCCCGCGTGACTCTGGCCCCCAAAATTCAGCGGGACGACGGACGCATCGACTGGCAGCTCTCCTCCCGACAGATCGACTGTCACATTCGCGCGATGCAGCCGTGGCCCAAAGCAACCACGCTCCTGCAACGTCAGGGACAGCCGGCCGTCCGCTGTCTGATCCAGCAGGTGTGTGTACTGGCGGAAGCAGAATGGCCATCGGCGGTGGCCGAACCAGGCAGAGCGGTGCTGGCAGATCGGCGGCTGTGCGTTCGCACCGGCGATGGCTGGCTGGAAGTCCGGAGCATTCAGCCGGAGGGACGTCGGGCGATGGAGGGGACAGCGTTTGCCAATGGCTATCCACTGGGAGCGAACGCACAATTCTGTTCTGAAAACACGCCCTGATCTGCCTTCGAGCGGATCCGATTTTCGGTCGAATTTGGTTGAATTCCGGATTTTTGGAGACTTCGGAAAAGTCGGCAACCTCCCTCGCATCCGCTGGAGAAATCGCATTCGCCCCCCGGCGCCGGCGTCTGAAATTCTTTATAAAGTCAATATCCGAAGCAGTTTAGCACTTCCATCGCCAAGCATACCTCAGGTTGCATCAAACCTCGTCAGTTCCGCGGGCTTTTCAGAACATTCCGCGTCGTCCAGCGTTCCTCTTCCGCTTCCTCAATTCTGCCAATTACAGCGCAGTAAACCTCCGTTTCTCGTGGTAAACTACCTTTTCCAACGTGTTCACCGCTCTCAACAGTTGTCTATCAGGTTTTAGGTGGTTTCTCTGCATGACCGCTGAAGCTTCCACAGAAGTTGTCATCACCGGCATTGGCATCCTGTCTCCGGTCGGCATTGGCCGGTCAGACTTCTGGTCCGGCATTGCATCCGGCCGATGTGGTCTGCGCCGCATTCAGCTTGAAGACTGGGTGGCAGCCCCGGGCTGCATCGGCGGTGAAGTCAGCGACTTCAACGATGAAACCGCCAAAAAAGTCCACCTCAAGGCGCTGCGCAAAAGCCTGAAGGTCATGTGCCGCGAGATTCAGATGGGTGTGGCGTCCGCCCTGCAGGCCATGGACGATGCCGGCATCGCTCCAGGTTCCATCCCCTCCAGCCGCATCGGCTGCGACTTCGGCGCGAACCTCATGTCCAGCCCCCCCGAGGTCGTTCAGGCAGCGGCGGTCAAATCGCGATCCGCTCGCTTTGGCACGCTGGCTTTCGACTACGACCGCTGGGGTGAAGTCGGTCGCCTCGGACTCGAACCCCTCTGGCTGCTCAAATACCTCCCCAACATGCCTGGCTGCCACATCGGCATCGCCCTCGAAGCCTGCGGCCCCAACAATTCCATCACTCACGACGAAGCCTCCGGTGGTCTGGTCATCGGCGAAGCCTGCAACGCCATTCGCCGAAATCGTGCTGACGTCATGATTGCAGGCGTCACCGGAACCCGTCTGCATACCGTCAAAGCCTGCCATGCCGCCCGCTGGGACAGGCTCGCCGACGGCCCTGCCGAAACGCGTGTCCGCCCCTTCGACGCCGAACGCAGCGGAGAAGCCATTGCCGAAGCCGCCTGCAGCCTGATCCTCGAATCCCGCGAACACGCCGAAAAACGCGGCGCTAAAATTCTCGGTACTGTGCTCGCCTGCGGCGCAAGCTCCGTCATTTCACGCACCGGTGAACCCGACGAAGCCGCCGCGGTCGCTCTGGCTGCCTCCGCCGCACTCAGCCGCGCGGGTGTCACTCCCGCTCAGCTCGGACACATCAACGCCTGTGCCTCCGGAAACCCTGGTCGCGACCGCAGCGAAGCCCTCGGCCTCCGTCAACTTCTCGGTACCGACGCAGGGCACGTCCCCGTCACTGCCATCAAAAGCTACACCGGCAGCGCCGGCAGCGGTTCATCGCTCTGCGAACTCGCCGCCTCGCTCCTCGCCCTCCAGCAGGGACTCATCCCCCGCACCCTCAACTTCTCCACAACCGATGCCGACACCCCGCTCGATGTCGTCCATGGCGAACACCGCCAGGCATCCAGTGGCCTGTTCCTCAAAACCAGCGTCACTCGCATGGGCCAGGCCAGCGCGGTCGTCATCAAAGTCTGATGACCCACGCAATGGCTCTGTCCCCTCCTGCACAGGTGGCTCATGTCAACCGGCAGTCCCGGCCCCCAGGCCGATTCTCTCGCTAAGCTGCGAATTCGCCGTGATCAGGCCCCCAGCGCTCCGTCCACGTTCGGCCGGTTCCTGCGATTCCTCTTCTTCACCGCACTCCTCGGTGGCATCGCTGCCGCAGTCTGGTTCTTCGCCTTTTCCGGCGGCGTGTTCCCGGATGCCGCAAAACTGCTCAGGTCCGTTCGCCCCAAACCGGAAGTCCGCGTCGCCATCGTCAGCGTCGAAACCGGACTCTCCGCGGACGCTACCGTGGTTGCCACGGGCTACATTGAATCCCGCCAGCAGGCGCGGATTGGCGCCCGAGCGACCGGACGGATTCAGGACGTCAAAGTTGAAGAAGGTTCCAAAGTCGCCACCAACGACGTCCTCGCCGTCCTCGAACACGCCGACCTCGACGCATCGCTCGCCGCAGCCGAAGCCGCAGCCGCTCGCAGTCGCAGCGAACTTCAGGAACAGGACGTCGTGATCCAGCGATCTCGTCGCGATTTCGAGCGCGCCGAAAAGGCGTTCGCCGCCAAAACCATGACCGCCGCCGAATACGACGCCGCCAGATTCGACGCCGATGCCGCTCTCGCCCGACGCGCCTCCCTCGAAGCAGCCCTCACACTCGCCGAAGCCCGCGTGCAGGAAGCCCGACAGCTCCGCGAAAATATGTTCGTCCGCGCCCCCTTCGCCGGCACCGTCATCTCAAAGGACGCGGAACTCGGCGAATCCATTATGCCCGGCGGCATGGGCGAAGCTTCCGGACGAGGTTCTGTCGTGACCATCGCCGACCTCGAACACCTCGAAGTCGACTGCGATGTCAAGGAAGACTTCATCAGCCGCGTCACCGCCGGGCAAATGGCCGAAATCAGCGTGGATGCCGTTCCCGATCGTCGCTACCGTGGCACGGTTCGCAAAGTGATCCCCATGGGCGATCGGGCACGAGCGACCGTGAAGGTTCGAGTCGCCTTTGAGGATGCGGACCAGAAGCTCTTCCCCGAAATGAGTGCCACCGTGTACTTCCTTCCGGAAGGCCAGGCTCAGACCGTCCGGCAACCCAACCCTCGCATCTTCTGCCCCAACGACGCCCTGCACACAGCCGACGGCCAGACATGGGTCTGGCTCGTCAACCGCGACGATTTCCTGCAAAAGGCCACCGTACAGATTGCCGAACGCCGCGAAGATCGCACCGAAATCTCCTCCGGACTCAGCGGCGGCGAAAAAGTTGTCGTCAGCAAACCTCAGGATTTTCGCGATGGGCTGGCTGTCAAACCCGCCCAGTAAATCCTCGAACACCCGTCTGCAGTCATTTCACCCAACGACAGAAGCCACGTCATGAGCGACCCCATCGTGCAGGTCCTGAATGTCAGCCGCGAATTCCGCCGCGATCAGATCACCATCCCCGTACTCTCCAGCATGAATCTCACCGTCGATCCCGGCGGCTACCTCGCCCTCATGGGGCCCTCCGGTTCCGGCAAAACCACGCTCCTCAACCTCATCGCCGGACTCGATCGCCCCAGCTCCGGATCCGTCATCGTCTGCGGTCAGGACCTCGGACGCTCCTCCGAAACCGAACTCGCCAAATGGCGGTCCCGCCATATCGGCTTCATCTTCCAGATGTATAACCTCATCCCCGTCCTCACGGCCTGGGAAAATGTCGAACTGCCGCTCACGCTGACCTCACTCTCACGCCGCGAACGTGACGAACATGTCCGCACCGCCCTGCAGGTCGTCGGCCTTGCCGATCGCATGGATCATTACCCCAGACAACTCTCCGGAGGTCAGGAACAGCGCGTGGCCATCGCCCGAGCCATCGTCACGGACCCGGACCTCATCGTGGCCGACGAACCCACCGGTGACCTTGACGCCAGATCCGCCGCGGAAATCCTCGACCTGATGCAACGGCTCAATCAGGAATTTCAGAAGACCATCATCATGGTGACCCACGACCCCCACGCTGCTGCACGAGCCTCCCGCACGCTGCACCTCGAAAAAGGTGTCCTCGTCTCTGAAGTCTCCTCCAGCCAAACCCAGAAAGCCACCCGCTGATGTACACCATCAAATACATCTGGCGAAACGTCCGCCGCAACTCCATCCGCAGTCTGCTCACCGTTCTCTCTGTCGGCTTCAGCCTCGCTCTGATGACCGTCCTCTACGGATTCCTCGCATCCACCGATACCTATCGGCAGGAAGCCAGCCAGTCCAACCGCATCGTGGTGATGAACATTCAGGGCTTCGCCGGCAGCCTGCCGATCGCGGCCGTCGATGATGTCCGCCGCACCAAATCCGTGGCGGCCGCTGTGCCGCTGGCATGGTACGGTGGCGCCTATCAGGATGAACGTATGCCGTTCGCCACCTTCGCCACAGACCCGTCCGCCTTCTTCAATGTCTGGCCCGACTACACCATTCCCCCCGAACAGCTCAAAGCCTGGCAGGCCAACCGCCAGGGCTGCATTATCGACCGCCGCATCGCCGAACGTCGCGGCTGGACCATCGGCACCCGCATCCCCCTCAAAAGCTCCATCTACCCCTTCCCACTCGACCTCGAAATCAGCGGCATCTTTGACTCACCCAAAAACACCGATTCCCTCTACTTCCACTGGGACTATCTCAACGAAGGACTCCGCCAGATCAACTTCCCGGAACTCGACAATGCCGGCACGGTCTTTGCCCGCGTTCAGAACAAAGACGATATGACCCCGGTCATCAAGGCAGTCGACGACCGCTTCGGCAGCTCCGATACACCCACCCGCAGCCAGACCGAAGCCGCGTTCGCCAAAATGTTCGCAGATATGCTCGGCAACGTGCAGGTGCTCATTCGCAACATCGGACTGGCCGTCGTCTTTTCCCTGTCACTGGTCACAGCCAACGCCATGGCAATGTCAATGCGGGAACGTGTCACCGAAATCGCAGTGCTCAAGGCCATCGGCTTTTCCCGCGGTCGAGTACTCATTCTGGTGCTCGGAGAAGCGTTTCTGATCTCCATGCTCGGGGGTTGCTTCGGGGTGGCCGTGGGCTGTGTGTTTCTGCAGGCCATGAACCAGGCCATTCCGCAATTCTTCCCGCTCGCACTCAATGAACTGGCCGGACTCTGGATGACGTACGGACTGATCGCCGCCGCCTTCCTCGGAATTGTCAGCGGCATCGTTCCCGCCCTGCAGGCCGCCAGACTCTCGGTCATTAACGGACTGCGCCGCATCGCATAAACAGGCCCCCGCCCATGATCCCCGCCAAATACAATCTTCGTAACCTTCGCGTCCGCTGGATGACCACGCTGATGACAGTCATCAGCACCGGACTCGTCGTCTGGGCCTCCGTACTCTGCTTCGGTCTCACCGACGGACTCCGCTATGCGCTGCAGGTCACCGGCCACGAACTTGACCTGATCGTGCTTCGCAAAGGTTCCACCGACGAAATCAGCAGCGGCCTTGAACAAAAAGTGGCATCCGACGTCGCCTCGCTCCCGGGCATCGCCAAAGACGCCGCCGGTCGCCCGCTCTGCTCCGTCGAATTCGTCACCATTCTCACCAAACCTCGCCGCAACAACGGAGGCATCGTCAACCTCATCGTACGCGGGCTCGATGACACCGGTCGCACCCTGCGACCCGACTTTCGCATCGTGGAAGGCCGGGACGTTAACCCTGGCACGTTCGAAGCCATCACCAGCCGCACCATGGCGACCCGCTTCGAAAACCTCGGCATCGGCGAAGAACTCGAAATCAACCGTCGCAACTTTCGCATCGTCGGTTATTTCGAGGCCGCTGGCAGCGCCGCAGAATCTGAAGTCTGGACCGATCTCCGCGATCTCACCCTCGCACGCAAATCCGCCGGCGCCGTCAGCTCCGTCTGCCTCCGCGCCGAATCCCCCGAACAACGCGATCGACTCATCGAAACACTCGCCGCCGATAAACGCTTTCAGCTCTCGGCCGTCCGTGAAACCCAGTACTTTGAGGATCAGATGAATCAGGCCAGCGCCATTCAGTACATCGGCTATGTCATCGCCGGCTTCCTCATCTTCGGCGCCATGTTTGCAGCCGCCAACACCATGTATGCCGCCGTCGCCAGCCGAGCACGCGAAATCGGTACCCTCCGAGCACTTGGATTTCCCCGCTCCGCTGTACTCGTATCCTTCCTCTTCGAAGCCATCGTCCTCTGCCTGCTCGGCGGAATCCTCGGCTGCGCCGGAACACTCCCCTTCAACGGCCTGTCCACAGGCACCGTCAATCAGTTCAGCGAAATCACATTCTCGTTCCGATTTGGCCCCCGAGTGCTGCTGCAGGGTGTCACCCTCGCCGTCGTCATGGGACTCCTCGGCGGTATCCTCCCTGCCCTCCGAGCCGTGCGACTGAATATCATCACCGCCCTCAGAGAACGCTGACCTCACCCCTCTCCCCTTCAGGCGAGAACGGTCGGGGGTAAGGGCTCAAGGGCAGTCAACAGTCACCAGTCAATAGACGCTCCAACTCCGTCCACCCTCCTGCAGTTCACTTCTCACCTCTCACTTCTCACCTCGAAACGCAGCCCGGCCCGGAGGTATCCCGCTTCCTCACGGGCGCGGCTCGAGTGGGCCTTTTGCGTGATGTTACAGATGTTACAGATGGGACTCCGAGAGTCATGAGACGGATGTCCAGCGCTCCGGAGCAGGGCTGAGCTCCCGGTCCTTCGTTGGCGACTCTTCATTTTGCCCCACCTCCCACCTCCAACTTCAAAACGCAGCCCGGCCCGTGGGTATCCCGCTTCCTCACGGGCGCGGCTCGGTTATGGCCTTTTGCGTCATCGCGTCACGGGCCAGATGCGACGCATGAGGCGAATAGCAACGATGGCCAATCGCCGCTGCTGCTGCCATAATCCGCCAAACCTATATTTCATCGCCCACGTCCCCGATTGCTTCCATTCTCCACTGGTTCTTTTACAAGCATGCTGCTGGATTCTGTATGAAGAATTACGACGCTGACCTCGAAGATGTCATGTTGTCACTGGCCAGGACACGGCTGGACGTGCTGCAGTCAATCCTGCGGCGACGCAACGAGGATGACAGCACGCTGTTTCGAATGCCGCTGTCTGCGGTGTTGTCGGCTGAATTTCGCCGGCCCATCGATCCACGATCGATCCTCGTTGCAGGAGTGGGGCTGGGACTGATTGGCATCGCCCACTTTGTTTCCACGCATAACGTGGTCACCTGTCTGCTGGACATCATCGGATTACTCACTGTCCTCATGCCGCTCCTCGGTCTGCGCAGGGATCAGCTGATCCTGAAGACCACCGACACCGAAATGGTGATTGACTGTGCCGAGAATCCGAATGAGGTCCGCTGTTTCATCATCGCGCTGAATATTCTGCTGACGTCCGGCAGGGACACAGCCGCTGAAGATCTTCGCCACTCCGAAAAATCCTCACTGCCGCATCCCGGTGAAAGGCGCCGCTGGCGGCGATCGAAGGAACGCTGAAGTAACATGAATCCGAAGCAAAGGACAGCCATGAAATTCCGTACCATGCTGCTTGTGCTTCTGCCGGCCGTTGCGGGAATGGCAGCTCTGTGGTCGCGCGCTGGTGCCGATGAATGGCCACCGCTGCATACGCGGCTGGCGATCAGCACGCCGCAGGGAAATCGCGAGTGTGTGATTCACGTTCCGGTCTCCTGCGACAGATCCCGACCGAATCCGCTTGTCATCATGCTGCATGGATTCGGCGGCACGGCACTCAATGCAGCGAAGGAAACCGGATGGTCTGCACAGGCTGATCAGCAGAACTTCATGATTGTCTATCCGGAAGCAACGCGGCCGGACAGGACCCGACCGGCAAATTTCCGCAGCAATCCGCAGGCATGGAACGACGGGTCTGGTCGCTTTCATGCGGCAGCGGAACGCATTGACGATGTGGCCTTCATCGAAACCATGATCGACCGAATCAATAACACGTGGAAAGTCGATGCCGATCGCATTTTCGTGACCGGGTTTTCGAATGGTGCTTCGATGACATTTCGTCTGGGCGCTGAACTCCCTCAGCGCTTCGCCGCCATTGCCCCTGTGGCTGGTACCTGCTGGACGGAACACGTCGGGCCGTCGCCTGCGGTTTCGCTGTGTTACATTACGGGCACAGCTGACTCTCTGAATCCACTTGATGGTGGATATCCAAAACTGGCCTTCGGCGGAAAGGAGCAGGGTGGTCAGCCGAAACCCCCTGTGCAGACGTTCATTGACCGCTGGAGCAGTGAATTGAACTGCCCGGAACAGCCTCGCACAGATGTCATGTCAGGGGGTGTTCGCAGGCGGACGTATGGGCCCGGCCGACAGCGGTCAGAGATCCTCTGGATCACGGTTGAGGAGCTCGGGCATCACTGGCCGGGCGGACAGAGTCAGGCGCCGGAGTTTCTGGTGGGCAAATCCAGCAGGAAGCTCAGAGCCACAGAGACCGTCTGGGACTTCTTCAAGACGCACCCGAAGCCTTGAGTCGCAGTGGCCCGGTTCTGATATCTCTGCGAAGCTGCCTTCCGGAAGGCAGGTGCCGTTCTGTGTCCGCTGCAGTAGTGAATTTCTGGAATTGCGGCTTTTGCGGGCTCGGGACCGTTCCCCCAACCTCCATTTTTTCGTATTTTTTATGCCCCACATTCAAGTGAAACACAGGTGTTTTTGACTTTGTGGTTTTCAACATCATCCGGCGCCCTTCCCGCGCCGTCCATCGGAGAATTGAACAATGCCCCTGGTGCCCCTGCGAGTTGTTCTTGATCATGCGGCCGAAAACAGTTACGGCGTGGCGGCTTTCAATGTGAATAACATGGAACAGATCCAGTCCATCATGGAAGCAGCCCGGCAGACGGATTCGCCCGTCATCGTACAGGCCTCCCGCGGCGCCCGCTCGTATTCCCAGGACAACTACCTCCGGCACCTGATGCTCGCTGCCTCTGAACTCTACCCCGAAATTCCGATCGTGATGCATCAGGACCACGGCAACAGCCCGGCAACCTGCATGTCGGCCATCAAGTACGGCTTCACCTCGGTCATGATGGACGGCTCACTCAAGGAAGACGGCAAGACGCCTGCTGACTACGCCTACAACGTCCGCGTGACCGCCGAAGTGGTCAAAGTCGCTCACATGTTCAACGTCTCCGTCGAAGGTGAACTCGGCTGCCTCGGTCGACTCGACAGCGGCGAAGGCGAACAGGAAGACGGCCACGGCGCCGAAGGCACGCTGTCCCATGATCAACTGCTCACCGACCCCGACGAAGCCGCCCGGTTCGTCCATGAAACCGGCGTGGATGCTCTCGCCGTAGCCATCGGCACCAGCCACGGCGCCTACAAGTTCGACAAGAAGCCGGATGGCGAAGTGCTGGCCATGAAGCGAATCGAAGAAATCCACAAAAAGCTGCCCAATACACACCTCGTCATGCACGGCAGCTCCTCTGTCCCCCAGGAACTCCAGGACATCATCAATAAATATGGTGGGAAAATGAAGCAGACCTTCGGAGTGCCCGTGGAAGAAATTCAGCGCGGCATTCGCTACGGCGTCCGCAAGATCAACGTGGATACCGACTGCCGCATGGCCATGACCGGCGCCATTCGCGAAATCCTGACGAAAGCCCCGGAAAAATTTGACCCCCGCGACTATCTCAAACCCGCTCGCGAAGCCATGAAACAAGTCTGCGCCGCCCGCATGATCTCCTTCGGACAGGCAGGCAATGCCAGCAGGCTGATGAAGTCCGCAAAACTCTCCTGATCCCATTCCCCCCTCTCCCCTTCAGGGGAGAGGGGTCGGGGG
>JBJTOM010000519.1:0-17130 GCA_046074585.1 Planctomycetota bacterium
CTGGAGTGCTGGACATGATCTCGAAAACCCCTCAGCAGAAGATGGAATACGAAGCGCGTCTGAAGTTTCAGCGGGACCAGCGAGCCCGCAGGCAAGGTGCGTTGATCGAGGGGCACCGGCTGGGGCTCGAGGAGGGGCTTCAACGAGGCCGACAGGAAGGACGACAGGAAGGACTGAGGGACGGGCGGCAGCAGGGACGTCACGAGGGGCTTCAGCAGGGACGTCAGGAAGGACGTCAGGAGGGACGAGTCGTGCTCCTGCAGGAGATTCTCGGCCTGACAGTCTCCACTCCGGACGAGCTTGCATGCCTTTCGGCTGATCAGTTGAAGCAGTTGGAAGCGGACCTCCAGCGACAGCTCAATGACGAAGGAATCTGATACAACCGTCCCTGCATCCCCAGGCTGCAACGCTGCCGACTGCAGCGGAGGCTGTGGCGATAGGCGACTCGTTTCGCATGCAGCCATGCCGGGGCCGTTCGCAGCTCGAACACATGCAGGCTCATCAGCACGATTCCCAACAGCACTGGGGTGAAGAACAGAAGACACCTGACAGGCTCATACGGTCGCCAATCAGCCCCACATCTCATCAGTGATGGTCCACCAGGCAATCAGCGGCACCCCGAAGAGTGACGCCATGGCCCCGACCGTCGCGTGGAGCCTCGTGCGGGAGATCAGTGACCAGGCCAGCCTACGTGACCGGCTCATCGAAACACCGCCGAAAATCGGCCGTTTTCCCTGATTCGATCTGGAAATAGCGGTTTTAACGCCGATAAGGAATGCCGGGGGCAGGGGCTGAGAGGGGCAAGGCGACGGGGGACCAGTGCAGGCTGGCTGCTGGCTGCCAATTTCACCGGCGGACAGGCGCTGGATGGTGCGGAATGGCTGGAAAAACCGGACAAACGGGCCTCACGGGTCTGCTGCTGGTGGCGTTCTTTGTATTAATGGGGTGGTGCTGTGCCCGCTCCAGTTGTTCGTCGCCGGATTCGGATCTCAGCGATCGGTGGGTTCCACGGCAACGGCCTCAGCCGATCATCAGGCGGAGTCCGGCAGAATTGCGAACCGATTTCGACGGGGGCAATTCCAGTGTTTTGCGGGCTGACGTGCCGCAGGGATCACTGGTGGTCCTGCAGTCGCTCGATCTGACCGGAGGCCACCACACATATTGTCTGAAGACAGTCAGCCGCGAAGGTGCTGAGGACTCTGCAGGCAGACGAATCCTGCAGAATAGTAGCGGCTCAAGGTGGCGTGACGGCATCGCAGCAGACACGGCTCAGCAGGAGCTTCTCCTTCCCGGTTCCAGACACTGCGTGGAAGTCGGCGCCATCGCCCTGGCACGATCCACCGCGAATACCCGCAGGCTGCTGTTGCCTCAGTTTACCGACGCTGGTCTGCATGATGTTGCGATGGACTGCCGCTCAATCTTCATGGGCGAGGCCGTGGCTGTTTACGTTGCCCCTGAACTGCCTGCAGCTGACACCGAGGAGACGTTGTCGCTCTGTCGGGCGCTTGAACAGCAGCTGCGGCGAGGGAACGGGACGCTCAGAGTTGCCATTGAAACGGAACTGGGTTCGATCGATGATATCGATGGTGATGGACGGCTGACTGTGGTGCTGACCAACCTTGATCGCCGACGGAGTAATCATGTGTCGGCGATTAATCGAGTGCCGGTGCTGGGCTGCGTGCGTGAGGCGGATTTTCTGGGAGCTCAGACGGAGACAGGTGGCGATCTTGTGTATCTGGCACCTGAGGGCCTGTGGCAGCCTGGCAGTCAATCGCTGGTGGCACATGAACTGGCGCATGCGGCTGTGCACTGTCGTCAGCGTGGTCGATTTCTGCGGGGACAGGGGAAACTTGCAATTCCCGAATGGTTTCACGAAGCGTTGGCGCATGTTGCAGAGCATTCCGTGGCCGGGCCCGGTGAATTTTATGAGCAGCGGCTGGCGGAATTTCAGCTGAGTCCGCAGACCTGCCCGGTGGTGACCGGGTTTCCGTCGGCGTGGGGTGCGGGGCGGGGTGGCTCAAGACCGGCGGGGCTTTTGTTTCTGCAGTGTGCCATGCAACGTTCGGCGAATCTGCCGGAGTTGTTTGAGCGCTGTGAGACATTCGATGAGCTGCTGGATGGTGTTCTGCGGCAGTCGTTCGGGGAAAGTCTGGCGGAGTGGGGGCCGCTGGCTGCCATGGACATCCTGAGAGCACGTCCGCAGGCCATTGCGAGCCTGCGTGCAGACATGGAACATTCGGGGGTGATGTCCGGAACGGCCTTCCAGTGCTGGCGGAGCGAGACCAGTCCACTGACCATCGAAGTGCACTCGAACGCGGCTGCCGCATTGCAGCTGAATGTGTTCACATGTGAAGACGAGTTGCGAATGAGTCGGGCCGACTGACGAGTATCAGCCACCGGCCTGGGAACTGCGGGCCTGCCAGTCATCGAGGGTGCAGATCACTTCCCGGGCATGGGCTCCATTGTAGTCTCCCACCACACCATCCTCGGCCATATAGTCAATCATGCGAGCTGCGCGGCCGTAGCCCACTCCAAGTGAACGCTGGAGGAGGGACACGCTGCCGCGACCTTCACGAATGACAATTTCGACCGCCTGGTCGTAGAGGTCATCCTGAATGCGCCCTTCGCTGCTGCCGTCCGTACTGGTGGTTCTGGCGGCCTGCGAAGTGAGCCGCATCAGATCTGCGCTGTATTCCGGCTGCGAATCGCTGAAGAAATCGATCACGGCATTGATTTCTTCGTCACTGACATAAGTGCCCTGGGCACGCGTGAGGTGGCTGGTGGCGGGGGCCAGATAGAGCATGTCTCCACTGCCCAGCAGCCGCTCAGCTCCCGATTCATCCAGCACCACACGGCTGTCCATTTTGCTGGCCACCTGGAAGGAAATGCGTGCGGGCAGATTGGATTTGATCAGCCCGGTGATCACATCGACGGTGGGTTTCTGAGTTGCGAGGACCAGGTGAATGCCGACTGCGCGGGACTTCTGTGCCAGGCGAATAATACAGGCTTCAACATCCTTGCCGGAGGTCATCATCAGATCAGCCATTTCGTCGGCGATGATCACAATATAGGGCATACGTTCGGGGACATCAGCGGCATCCGCATCGCCGGCACTGATGCCCAGCCGATCCAGCACATTGGCGCGCCCCAGGCGATTGTACTGTTCCAGATGCCGCACGCCGACCCTTGCCAGCAGATCATAGCGTTCTTCCATTTTGTCAACGGCCCACGCCAGCACAGTTTCGGCTTTCCGCATGTCGGTGATGACCGGGTGCATGAGGTGTGGGATGCGTTTATAAGGGCTCAGTTCCACCATTTTGGGGTCGATCATGAGCATCCGCACTTCATCCGGTGTGCGGACCATCAGCAGTGACAGGATCAGCGTGTTCAGACAGACGCTCTTGCCTGTCCCGGTGCGCCCGGCGATCAGCAGGTGCGGCATTTTTGCGAGGTCCACCACCAGTGGTCGACCGCTCACGTCCTTGCCCAGAAACAGCGGCAGACGCAGGTCTTCAGCTGATGATCCGCCTGTCTGCAGCAGTTCGCGAAGTCGCACCATCACCTGTTTGTCATTCGGGACTTCAACGCCGACGGTATTTCGTCCGGGAATCGGAGCGACTACGCGAACAGACGGGACTCGCAGTGCGATTGCGAGGTCATCCTCGAGAGCTGTGATGCGATTGAGCCTCAGACCTTTTTCCAGTTCCAGCTCGAATTGCGTGACGACTGGGCCGGTATCAATTTCCGCAACCTTGACATTCAGTCCGAATTCCACGAAGGCGCGTTCGAGTGTGGTGGCTGCTACACGGGCTTTCTTCGCCAGCTGCTCATACGGAAACTCTTCCGGCTCTTCCAGAATCTTCGGGTCCGGGAGCGAAAACCCCTGCCGCTGAACGTTGTCAGGCATTGCGGTGTCGGGGTTGTGCAGACTGAGTGTTGCAGGAGCGTTGATGCGAATCGAGCGATCAGCGGTCGAGCTGTCAGCAGCGACGGCGACGCTGGTGGTGCCGGGCGTGGCAGAGGCCGCAGCACCCGGCTTCAGCGCCGTGGCAAAGGAAATCACTGTCGGTTCGTCCACCGCTTCGCCGGAGTTCCCCGGCGCGGGAGTTACGGGAACCGGTACGTGGTCAGGGGAGAGCGTGGCTGTTGCCTCGGGTGTTGCCGTGGCCTCAGCCACCACGGGCACAGTGCGCTGCCGCGTTTTTGGAGCCGGTGCTGCCGGTGCCAAAGGCCCGGGTGGCAGTCCGCGACGGCGCGGCAGCACGCGTCGAACGGTCCAGCCCGCCGCTTCAGCAGAGAGTGTGACCGGCAGCAGAGCGAACTTCAGTGTGGGGAAGAGCAGATCAGTGAGCGGGGTCAGCAGAAGGCCGGCCACGAACAGGCTGCTGGTCAGAATCAGAATGCCATGCGTGGAAAAGTGTTCGGACAGCAACAGTCCCAGAATCGCTCCGCTGCGTCCGCCACTGCCCCAGGCGGACCCGCTGGACAGCTGCGGCAACAGCAGATGCAGACTGGCGGTTGCAGACAGTACCACCAGTGTTGTACCCGCGAGTGTCGGCACGGTACCTCGGGACGGTTCTCTGAGAAACAGTCGCAGGTCCCACGAAATCAGACAGGCGAGGAGCAGCCAGACGCCAGCCCCGAACCACTGCAGCAGGTGCCACGCAAACGTCGCACCGGCGATGCCACAGATATTTAACGGGACTTCACGTTGGGGAAAGACGAGCGTCGAAGGGGGGTCCGCAGGGTCATAACTGAGGAAACTCAGGCCCGCAAAGACAGCCAGAGCCAGCAGTCCCAGGGCCAGCAGATCAGTTTTCAGGCGGTCGAAATCGAACATGGACAAACATCCGGCTCAGAAGACGGCGGAACCAACTGAAACCTAGCACCGGCAGATGAGACCGTTGTTGCAAAAATGCAGCAACTGCGGCAAATGCGCATCACGTGTGCCGACGGAAGCGATCAGGCGGACTGGCAGACATGGGCTGTGAGCAGCGAAGCCAGCGATTTTGCCGCCTGCACCCCTTGACAATCGCACTGCATTCGCTGGTCTGCCGGAGGGCGGATCGCTACAAGTCCGGTGTTGAGAAGTTTTGATGAAAGGCCGTGACAATGAACCAGTCAGCAGAATTGTCAGTTGCAGCGCGCCGTAAGGTGCTGGCGGCCGCCTTTGTCGCATGGATGTTCGCGGGACTTGAAAACGGTCTGTTCGTGCTCATTCATCGGCAGATGATGCGGGAACTGCTGGGGGCCAGTGCTGCTGAAGGACTCATTCTGCAGTGGCTGGCATGGAATCAGGCTGCTTTTATGCTGGGAGCGGCTGCCGGTGGCTGGTTGTTTGGCTGGCTGGGTGATCGTGCCGGTCGCACGCGTGCGCTCGGCTGCAGCGTACTCTGCTATTCACTGCTCACGCTGGCCGCATGGTTCGTTGATGACCCGTATCTGATGTGGGTTGTTCGCTTCCTTGCGATGCTGGGTTTTGGCGGCACGTGGCCCAATGCTGTCTCGCTGGTTGCGGAAGCCTGGCCTGGTGCGTCGCGACCGTTTCTGGCCGGACTGCTCGGCACCGCCGCCAATGTCGGCATGGTACTCATGGGGACAATCGGCTGGGTGCAGCCTGTCACGGATGCACACTGGCGCTGGACGCTGCTTGTCGCCTCCACGCCCGCCGTTGTCGGCCTGTGGATTCTGCGGCGAGTGCCAGAATCGCAGCGGTGGCTGAGTGAGCATCTGGCGGCCAGCAGTCGTCCACGGGAGCTCAACGTGGCGACCGGGCCACGTTCCGGGCCACTCCGGGAACTCTTTCGCCCACCGCTGCTGCAACACACACTGCTCGGCATCGCACTCGGGGCGGTCCCGGTCATCGGCACCGCCGCCAATGGTAACTGGGTGGTGCCGTGGTCCGACCGCGTGGCTGCTGATCGGGCCAGGACAGAACAGCTCGCGGCAGATCCGTCCGCAGCGAAACCGGGGGCCTCGGCAGCAGAGGCAGCCCAAAAAAAGTCCAGTCCCCGAACTGCTGCTCAGGTGTCCCGCGACAAGGCATTCACGCTGATTTCCCGGTCTGGCGGAGGAGTGCTGGGGAGCCTCATGGGTGGAATCGCCGCCACTCTGGCAGGCCGCAGACTGTCTTACTTCCTGATCAGCCTTGCGTCACTGGTCACCAGCACCGTGCTGTTCACGCAGTTGAGCCCCGGACACCCCTGGTTCAACACGGCCGCCTTTCTTCTGGGCATGTTCGGTGTCACCTATTTTGGCTGGCTCCCGCTGTTCCTGCCGGAGCTGTTCCCCACACGTGTGCGGGCGGCCGGGAGTGGAATTGCATTTAATTCCGGACGCATCGCCGCTGCCGCCGTGACCGTATTTATCGCCCTGTGGATGCAGAACACCACCGTCGACTATCCGCTGATCGGCTTCTGCACCGGACTGATCTATGCCGTCGGCATGCTGATTATCTGGCTCGCTCCCACCGGCCCGATTCAGGGGGACCAGGTCCGGGGGCAGGAAAGATAGCAGACAGCAGGGGGGGAGAGTGTGCGTCTGCTGGTTGTGAGGGCCGTGCGTTTGCAGGGCCCTCCGGTCGCGGGCTGTCGCCCAATGGCCTTGAAGTTCTCTGCAATCCAGTGAAACGACGGGCCCTGACTCGGAAGGGCGAGGCTGGGATGGTGAAACGGTGCTGAAATAGACAGACGGGGATGTTTCAATTCCCCCGCTATTGTCAGGCCTCACTTCCCGAACGAACACAAAAAACGTGCAATGGCGTGCGGTCGATGTCAATCGGCCGGTCAGGCTTTGGGGCGTTCCTGATGCGGTTTTGCCGCGCGGGCACTCACCGTTACCGGGGGATTGACATCCACTGCACGCCTTGTCATTGTTGGGCTGATCGAAAGTTCGAAATCATGTATCCTTAACGCCGTTTCGCCATCCCGGCCGTACCTTGGGCCAGAACTTCAAGGCTATTGGGGCTGGGCCCGGAGCGCCTCGACGGTCTGCCGGAAATCGTCCGGCCAGGGAGCCTCGAAACGCATCGCTTCACCGCTCACCGGGTGCCGAATGGTCAGTCGGAACGCGTGCAGCGCCTGGCGGGCAATCAACAGGCGATCCGGAGAACCGGCAGGCCGCCCGGCAGGGCCCTGCAGGTCGCTCAGCCGGAATTCACCCACGCCCACATACAGTCGATCGGCGATGATTGGATGTCCCAAATGCAGCATGTGCACCCGCAGTTGGTGTGTACGGCCTGTCTTTGGATGGAGTTCCATCAGGGAGTAGCGGCCAAGGCGTTCAGCCGTCCGGTAGAATGTGACCGCTTCGCGCGCGTCTCCTCCGCGGGGGCAGACGATCATCCGTTCGCGGACCTTCGGGTGAGTGGTCATGCAGGTACGAATATAGTCGGCGTCCAATTGCGGACAGCCCCGGACAATCGCGTGATATTCCTTCTGCACCTCGCGCCGTTCGAACTGGGCCGCGATTTTCTGGTGCACCTGATTGTCCTTGGCAATCAGGATAACGCCCGTTGTATCGCGATCGAGGCGGTGCACGATTCCGGGGCGGTGTCTTCCGGCGACGTCGCTGAGCTGGTCAAAGTGGAACTGGAGTGCTGCGGCCAGGGTTCCTCGGGAGGAGCCGCGGCCGGGATGCACCACCATCCCGGCGGGCTTGTTCACGATCACCAGCGCATCGTCTTCGTAGAGGATGCCGACGGGCAGGTTTTCCGGTTCGATTCCTGGGCGTTCGGCGGCAACCAGCTGCACGTGGAGTCGATCATTGACGCGGAGGCGTCTGGAGGGCTTGTGGGCGAGCCCATTGAGCAGCACACCACCGGATTCGATGATTCTTTGAAGTTGAGCGCGACTGTGATTGGGGAACAGTCGGCCGAGGTAATGATCGAGACGCCAACCGTGGGCGCGGGCTTCGACGGTGAGATCCACGGGCTGGGAATCTGCATGGAGTTCGGGCAGATCAATGGCCAGATCCTGCGGATTTTCGTCGTCATCGAGCGAAGGGCTGGAATCAAGCGACTGGTCGGACGTCATTCGCCTGACTTTGGGGCATCGGGTGCCGGGGGAGCGTCGGGGGTTGGGTTTTCGGTTTTGGGTTCGTCGGTTTTGGGTTCGTCGGTTTTGGGGGCATCGCCAGGGGGCGGTTCAGCAGTTGGTTTTTCAGCGGGAGCTGGAGTCTCTGTTTTAGGAATGGAGGGTGGAATGAGTCCCTGAAGAGGGTCATTTCCGAGGAGGCTGGGGATTGAAGGAACAGCACCGGGCCCATCCTGGGGGAGTCCCAGTGAGTCACCGGGGGCGGGATTTTGCTGTTGGAACCACGCGTAGAACTGGTGAGTTGCGGGCAGTGCGAGTTTCTTTTTTCGTTCTTCTGCGAGTGCGGAGAAGGCTTTGGAATCGGGGTAGGTTTTGAGGACGTAGTCCCAGGCTTCGATGGCGGATTTGACGGAGGGATCACTGCCATCACAGCGTGCTTCGGCGATGCGGGCGAGGCCGACGGCGACTTTGAGTCCGGCATCATCGCTGAGGGAGGTATCGTCTTCGAGGGCGCGGTATTTTTTGGCGGCGTCATCCAGTTCTTCGAGTCCGACCTTGCGATTGGTGAACAGATTTCGCAGGGCATTTTGCAGGATGAGTTCGGCTTCGCGTACGGCGGCGGCCTGAGCGATGGCGGTGCCGGGGGCGTTGTCAGAGATCTCAGCGAATTCTTCTGGAGTTTCTGCTTTGAGCAGTTTGGCGGACTCGGCGGCGGTGGCGGGGGGGCGTCGGGCGACGTAGACCACAAGGGCGGCGATGGCGAGCAGCAGAGCGGCGCCGTAGATGGCTGCGGTCCCGTAGCGTTCTACGAGCGGGCGGGATTCGCGAAGGATTTTGGCGAGTTGAACTTCGTCGGGACGATGGGTGAACTGCGGTTCCGACATGGTCGGGGCTTTCAGTAAAGTCTTGCGCAATCGACGGGAAGGAGTCGGAGTATAGGAATTTGCGGCAAATCCGGTCAAGTCGTGCGTTCATTCGGATTTCACGGCTTCCCGGGATCGCGAGCGTTTCTGTCGTGACACTGGCAATCCCGCGTTTTAGAATAGCGGCGGCTCCTCATGTCTTTCCCCCAACATCGCTGGTGCCCTGCCATGCGTCCCGCCTGCCGTCTTTGCTTTTCGGTCCTTCTGCTGTGGCTCTGTGCAGGATTCACTCTGCCGTATCCTGCTGTGGCTGCCCCGCCGGCCGAGGAACTCTATCAGCAGCAGATTCGCACGGTGTTGCGGGAGCGTTGTCTGGCCTGCCATGGAGCGCTCCGGCAGGAGGCGGGGCTCAGGCTGGACACCGCAGAGTTGATTCGTCGTGGGGGTGACAGCGGGGTTGCCGTTGTGCCGGGTGATCCGGATGCCAGCCTGCTGATTTCGCGGATCACGTCGACAGAGCTTTCGCAGCGAATGCCGCCGGAGGGTGAGGCGCTGAAGTCTGAGCAGATTGCTGCGCTGCGGGAATGGGTGCAGTCGGGAGCAGCGGGGCCTGCCGGTGAGCAGCCCGAAGAGGATCCTCGCGACCACTGGGCTTTTCGCAGCCCCGTTCGGCCGTCGGTTCCCGATGTGAAGGATGTCAGTCGCGTGACCAGTCCGCTTGATGCATTTCTGCAGGCGGTTCGTGAACAGCACGGTTTGACGCCCCAGTCGCCCGCAGAACCGCGGACATGGCTGCGTCGAGTCTCGCTCGACCTGACCGGACTCCCGCCGACCCTGGAAGAGCAGCAGGAATTTCTTGCAGATCATTCCCCGGCGGCCCGTGCGCAGGTGGTGGATCGGCTGCTGGCGTCTGTGCACTACGGAGAACGCTGGGGACGTCACTGGATGGACATCTGGCGCTACAGTGACTGGTGGGGACTGGGGGCTGAGGTCCGCAATTCGCAGAAGCACATCTGGCACTGGCGTGACTGGATCATCGAGTCGCTCAATGCGGACACGGGTTATGATCAGATGCTGCTGGACATGCTGGCTGCGGACGAGCTGCATCCGACCGACAGCAGTCGTCTGCGGGCCACAGGATTCCTGGCGCGGCAGTATTTCAAGTTCAACCGCACCAGCTGGCTGGACGAGACGCTCCAGCACACCTTCAAGTCCATGCTGGGCATGACCTTCAATTGTGCGAAATGTCATGATCACAAGTACGATCCGCTGTCGCAGCAGGAGTATTATCAGCTGCGGGCGTTCTTCGAACCGTATCAGATCCGGACAGACCTGCTGCCCGGCATCACGGATGCGGACCGGAACGGAATTCCGCGGGCCTTCGACTGCAATGCCGAGGCTCCGACGTGGCTGCATATACGGGGAGACGACCGCAACCCGGACAAGGAGCGGCCGATTGTCCCGCGGCTGCCCGCATTTCTCAATTTCGATGCCTTTCCGATCCAGCCGATACAGCTTCCGGCGGAGGCGTGCCGGCCTCAGCTTCGCCCGGAATTTCTGGCTGCACTCCAGCAGGCTGCGGAATCCCGCATCACTCAGGCTCAGGACGAGGTTCGCCTCGCCACAGGGGCTGTTCGGGAGGCAACAGAACGGGAGTCGACCGCATCAAAGGTGCCGGTTCCGTCCCCGCCACCGGCAGCAGACGCAGAACTGCTCGCTGAAGATTCCTTCACCACCCGGAACGCGGAACGCTGGACACCGCTCAGCGGTGACTGGAAATGGGAGAACGGCCACCTGAGACAGCAGCAGACGGGCGCTGCGGACTGTGTCCTTGAACGGCGTCAACCGTCGCTCCCGATGGATTTCGAAACGCAGCTCCGGTTCACCACCGTGGACGGGCAGATGTGGAAGTCTGTGGGGCTGCGATTCGATGTGACGGGCGGCGACAACGTGATGGTGTATCTCAGCAGCTACGCGGGGGGTTCCAAAGTCCAGCTGGCGTGGAAGCAGAATGGCCAGCAGGTTTATCCCGAAGCCGCGATGCAGGCCCGTCCGGTGCCGCTGAACGCCCCGCAGGAACTCACCGTCCGCGTTCGCGGACGCCTTATCAACGTACTTGTCAACGGCGAGTTGGCGATTGTCAGTGAGTTGCCTTTCGAGCGGCGTACGGGGACGCTGCAGCTGATTGCCTTTGACGCTGTCGCCGACTTTCACAGCTTCCGGCTGAAAACGCTCCCTGCGGCCGTTCCGATGCGCGGGGCCGCCGATGGAACCGCTCCAGCCGGTCCGCCAACTCTGGCCCAGGCTCAGGCCACCTTGCAGGCTGCCGAAGCCCGGCTCGCTGCGGCTGCTGCCGAACCTGAGCTGCTCCGCGCCAAAGCCGCAGCAGAGCGGGCGATGCTGGACCAGTCGGCTGCGGCGGACACTGCTGCACTGGTCACTGCTGCCGCTCAGCTTGAACGCCGATTCACGGCTCTCACTGCCCGGGAAACGCTTGCCCGGGCCGAATCACAGCTGCTGGCCGCTCCTCCAGGCAAGCGGGATGAAGCGGAAAAACAGAAGGCGGCAGCCGCCATGGCTGTGGAGAAAGCGGAGGCCGCACTGGCTCAGCCAGCCACCACCTTTACACCGCTGGTGGGTTCCCTGAAAACGCTCGAAAGCAACCTCGAGTCTGAGGAGTCCCGGCGGCGTCCGTTTCCCACGACAAGCACTGGTCGTCGCTCAGCACTGGCCCGCTGGATTGCATCGCCGCGAAATCCGCTGACGGCGCGAGTGGCTGTCAATCACATCTGGGCGCGGCATTTTGGTCGGCCGCTGGTGGCGTCTGTCTTCGACTTTGGTCGCCGCGGGGCGCGCCCCACCCATCCGGAACTGCTCGACTGGCTGGCGGTGGAGTTCATGGAAAACGGGTGGAGTCTGAAGCATTTGCATCGTCTGATCCTCCTCTCGGACACGTGGGGGCTGTCGTCGTCTCCGGTGCAGCAGGAATCAGCCCTGGCGAAGTCCGGGAGCGACCCCGAGAACCGCTGGTACTGGCGGGGCAATTCGGTCCGCATGGAAGCGCAGATTGTCCGCGACAGTCTCCTGTTCCTGGCTGGAAGGCTGGATCCGACATCCGGGGGCCCATCGATTCCCGTGTCCATGGAGAATTCACAGCGTCGGAGTCTGTATTTCGTGCATTCGCACAACGAGCACCAGAAGTTCCTGGCACTGTTTGACGATGCGAATGTTCTGGAATGCTATCGCCGGGCTGACAGCATTGTGCCTCAGCAGGCACTCGCGCTGGAAAACAGTCCGCTGGCTCTGGAGATGTCAGCGCGGATTGCGGACGCGCTGGCAGCTCGCAGTCCGGCTGCCGGGGATGAAGCGTTTGTGAAGCTGGCCTATGCTGCAGTGCTGGCGGCAGAGCCTGCGGAGGACGAGTTATCTGCCTGTGTTGAGGCCTTGTCGGCCTTTCGTGCGGCTGCGGCGGCCGGGAAGGATGCGGCAGCTGAATCAAGGGCAGCGCTGGTGCAGGTACTGATCAATCAGCACGATTTCATCACGATTCGCTGACCGGGCGTTGTGGCCGGGCTCCGGGTCCGATCAGGCTGGCCGGCAAATTGAGAGCGGTCGCTCGGGAATTTGCTGGTTTTTGGGGTGTTTTCGATTTTGGTGGTGGCAACGCCGGCGAGCCGGGGCTAGATGCAGGTTCGAACGGGGCAGTGCTGCGCACAGTGGCGGCCTGTGGCGCGAATCTGTGGGGGCTTTGCTGGAGTGATCCGGATGGCGGTCGTGACGAAGGGGATATTGCTGGCAGGTGGTACGGGGTCGCGGTTGTTCCCGATTACTCTGGGGATCAGCAAGCAGATGGCTCCGGTTTACGACAAGCCGATGATCTATTACCCGCTGGCGACATTGATGCTGGCGGGCATCCATGAAGTGCTGGTGATCTCATCACCGCGGGATTTGCCGGGATTTCGCGGATTGCTGGGGGACGGCCTTTCGTGGGGCATGCAGTTTTCTTATCAGGTTCAGGAGCGTCCTGAAGGGCTGGCGCAGGCCTTTATTCTGGGGGCAGATTTTATCGGTGGTGAGTCGGTTGCGATGGTGCTTGGGGACAACATTTTCTATGGGCGGGGATTTCGATCGATATTGGCAAATGCGGCGGGGCGGACAGGAGGGGCGACGATTTTCGGCTATCAGGTGCGGGATCCTCGCAGTTATGGCGTGGTGGAGATTGACTCTGCAGGTCGGGCGGTGTCTTTGGAAGAAAAGCCACAGCAGCCGAGGTCGGACTACGCGGTGCCGGGATTATATTTTTACGACAATTCTGTGGTGGAGATTGCGAGGAATCTGCGTCCGTCACCGCGTGGAGAACTGGAGATCACGGACGTGAACCGGGAGTACATGCGGCGGGGAGCGTTGCATGTGGAATTGCTGTCGCGTGGGTTTGCGTGGCTGGACACGGGAACTCACGACGCGCTCCTGGAAGCTGGCAGTTTTGTCGCAGCGATTGAGAAGCGGATGGGTTTGAAGATTTCGTGTCCGGAGGAGATTGCGTGGCGTCAGGGCTGGATCAGCACAGAGCAGCTGCTGGAGCTGGCGCAGCGAATTCCAAACGAGTATGGCGAGTATCTGCGTCACACCGGGAACCGGGGGCGGGGTTGAAGCCATGAGCCGATTGGGGATGTTCAGTCGTCTGTGGCTGGCGGTTCTTCCGCTGATAATGTTGTTGTGTGGTTGGTACCGCTGGAGTGGCGGGCTGCATTTCCAGGAGGTTTTTGTGCGGCCGGGCGAGGCATTTTCTGAGCCAGGCTTTACGGTGTATGGAGTGGTTTCGTCCGGCGGTCTGCAGCGACTGCAGCGTGCGGAGGCCGTTGAACGACTCTGGGTCTTTCCGTTTGTCCGGGGTGTGCGGGCGTTTGTGGTCGCGGGCCCTGGTGTGGTGAGCAGGGACGCGGAATTTCGCGGGGACGTGGGAGTCGGGGCGAGTTGGCCGGATGCGGTCCGACTGAGGATTGCAGAGGAGCGACTGGTCACCAGCGAGGATCCCGAGTTGGGAGACAGTCTGCGTCGACTGGGGATTTCAAGTGGGCTGCTGGTCCGTCCGGCAGGGGTGTCGGGGAGTGGCCTGAGTTCGCTTTCCGAGTTGACGAACTGGGGGGGAGACTGGAATTTTCTGTGGGTTTCAATGCTGCAGGGACTGCTGATCTGGCTGTCTCTGTCAGCGGTGTTGTGGGGAGTGATTCGACTGAGTGCTGCACGGGGTGCCGTGACGGAGTCGGCTGGATCGTGGAAAGGTTGGCGCAGTCTTCCGGCCCAGATGCTTCGGGCGCTGCTGCTGGTGATGCTGGTGCATCAGAGCTGGGTGGCGATTCAGTCATTGCTGTGGGTGCGAAGTCCAGCAGGTTTTCTGTGGGGAATGATGCTCTTTTTACTGCTGATGTGTTTTTACATCCTGTGGCTGCGCTGGATCTGGTTGTCGCAGTCCGGCCGGGGCATCATTCTGAGGATGCTGGCAGTGGGTCTGCTGCTGCTGCTGGCGAAGGTGTATTGGCTGAGTACGGTGGAATATCGCCCGAGCAGCGACTATTTGATGTTTCACCGGTTTGGTCAGCAGATGGCGGCGGAGGACTGGGAGGGAATTTCAGCGACGAAACGGCCGAACGCTTTGGTTTACATTTGTCGAGCGTGGTGCTACAGCTATCCGGTGAGTGCATTGTTCGGGGCCGAGATCACAACATTTGAGTATGTAAACGCTGCTCTGCAGGTGATGAGTGTTGTCGTATTCTGTCTGCTGGTCACACGAGTATCCGGCCTGAAGACTGCTGCATGCTGTATGCCCCTGGTCGTGATTTACTCAGAATTCTGGTACACGACCGGCATGGTGGCTCCGAATGTTGCTGCCTGCCTCTGGATTCCGCTCACGTGGCTGCTGGTGGATGTGTTTGACCGAAGTCTGAGTGATCCTTTGGGCAGTGAGGTGGCGGGAGTTGTGAAGTCTGCTGTGCTGGCTTTGAGTCTCGGAGTGGGCGCGGGTGTTTGTATCGGGACTGTGGAACTCCTTAAAGGCTATTCGGCATTCTTCCTGCTGTCACTGCTCCTGTTCATCGTATTTCGTCGCTGGTTTTCTGATCCGGGAGTCATTCCCCGGTTGTTTGCGAGGGCTCTGTTTCTGCTGGTGACTGTCGTGACGTTCCGAGCGTATGTTTCAGGAATCACGACTGAGCTTTCTGAGAAGTCCGGGATGGTTCCGGCCGACTTGAATTTACGTCTCATGCATCTGGCTTATCTGGAAACCGACTCCACGGCGCTTGGCAGGTCACTCCATCACTGGATTCATGGTTTTTTTCTGAACGTACCGGAGTCACGTCGGCGAGACTTGCAGGTCCGGAAGATTCTGCATGAGCAGCTTGTCGGGGGTATGAACGTATATTCGCAGGTGTTGTTGAAGAATCGCGTGATGGCCCATCCGACAAACGCCATGGCTCAGGTGCTTGACGAGACATCACCGGTATCTTTCGGACGTTCGCTGATTTACGCTCCGCGTGCGGCGTTACAGGTGACGCTGGCATGGCAGATCAGTCTGTCGCTGTTTCTGGCCGGGACTCTGCGTGTGCTGATGGCACGGGGCTGTCCGCTGCAGGCCGGGGAGGTCTTTCCATTGCTGTCTGCAGTGACGACTCTGGCCGCTGCTTGTCTGCTGACGGAGGGGCATCCTTACACCGGGCAGAACTCGGCGTTCCCGCTGTTCTGGACGGCAGGGATCCTTGGGCAGCGGCTGATGGGTTCCGACCTGGTTGCACGAGTCTCTGATGGGAGAAGGCCGGGACTGCTGGAGACGATCGCACCAGCTCGATTGTTGATTGCGTTTGTACTCTGGTCCGGGATTGCAGCGCTGCACGTGGGTTTGGGAGAAGTTATCGAGGCTGCAGGGTTGACCTTCCACAGAATCACTCCTGCAGCCCATTCGGCGGAACAGACCAGGGGGCTGTCAGAGAGAGAGGTCGAGCTTGTGCAGAGCCGTGTCCATGCCGGACTGAGGCTGGTGCCGCAGGACGGACACCTGCGGGCTGGTGATCTGGCGGAGCGGCAGTTTGTGGTTGAGTCCCTCAGGCCACTCACGGGAGTACGATTTTTTATCACGGGCAACGTTCGCAGATTTGTGCCGACTGACCAGCCCAATTACAGGGCAGTGCTGGCTGCCGGCTGGAAGGGTTTGCCGATCGAGTATGAGGTGCTGCTGGGAGGTCAGCTGGTGAGTCGGGGACGGCTGGAAAATCTGGCGTTCAGCCGTTTTGTTGAATGTCCTGCTGAGTTCTGGCAGGACTCGGCACAGAAGCAGTCAGGATTTCAGAAATCAGTGGTTGTCACATTGAGGCTCAGATGTCGGAGTGACGTGAGTCTTCGCAACAGTGTCTGGCCTCCGTCGCTGACCGTCGAGTTCTTCCATTGAGCTGTGGAGACGAAGTCAGAACGAAGACACCGAGGATGAGCATCAAACAGGTAACAGAGGGCGCGGTGGAAACAATGGGTCGAAAACGAATCCTGATGTGTATCTGGCTGCTTGTGCTGCCACTGGCGATGCTGTACTGCGGCTGGTTTCGCTGGAGTATCGGGCTGCATTTTCAGGAGGTTTTTGTCCGGCCTGGAACGGAATTTGCGCCGGGATCCTTTGCTGTTTACGCAGAGATTCAGCAGCAGAAGTTCTTCCGCCTGCAGCCAACGGCAGTGGATCGTCTCTGGGTTTTTCCGTTCGTCGATCCGGTTTACTCCTTTTTGATCACGACGACTGCGGATGCTGACCGGGCCCCTGCGGACTTTGATGGTGAGGTGGCTGTCGGGGCCGGCTGGCCGGACGCGGAACGGCGAAAGATCGTGGAAGAGCGCTGGGTGACGCAGGATGATCCGACCTATGGCGAGAGTGTTCGTGGTCTGGGAGTGCAGGGTGGTCTGCTGGTGCGTCCGGCGGCAACCACGGCTGGCCGTCTGAGCCCTGCACCGGGAGCGATGAACTGGGCCGGCGACTGGAGTGTTCTGCTGGTGCCTGCTGTTCAGGGGCTCATGATCTGGCTGTTGCTGTCGGCGATGCTGTGGGCATTGCTGCGTGGCGGTACTGGAAGTCTGATGGCGTCAGAGTCCATCGGCACGTCAGCAGGCTGGCGCTGGATTCCCGCGCAGATGCTGCGGCTGATGTTACTGGTGTGGCTGGTGCATCAGTGCTGGGTCGGGATTCAGTCGCTGAGGTCGAT
>JBJTOM010000520.1:0-5761 GCA_046074585.1 Planctomycetota bacterium
CGCGCCCGTCAGGAAGCGGCCCCCCCCCAGCACCGGCGGCGTTTCGAAGTGAGAAGTGAGAAGTGAGAAGTGGCGAGGGAGACCATGGCGGGCGGTCGTTTGTTTGCTGCGTTCGATTTCCTGTTCTTTGCCCCCTCTCCCCCGACCCCTCTCCCCTCGCGGAGCGGGGGGAATGGTGCTGCTGGGGCCTTGCAAGCCCGCAAAAAACGAACGGCATTTCTGAATTCAGACTGTCTCCGCAGACGGCTGCGGGTAGGATTGTCAACGGCAGAAACAACTCAAAGTCCTGGTCGGCAAAGTGAAGCGAGCGATGCGAATTCAGACACGGCAGATCGAAGCCCTGGGGGTCGCGACCCTGCTGTGCCTGGGGGCACTGCTGCGGTTATGGTGCCTGAACTTCGAAGCGGTTGAGCATTTCGATGAGGGTATCTACGGATCAGTGCTCTGGTATGACGCCCAGTTCGGGACCGCGTGGCCGGGCCGGGAATATTTTGCTCCTGCGGGCCTGCCATTCCTGATCGAGCTGGCGTCGCTGGTGCCCGGCATATCCGACTACGCCCCCTTTGTGCCCGCTCTGGTGTCCGGCATGCTGACTCCGCTGGTCTTCTGGTGGACAGCTCGCTTCTGGTTTGGCCGTTCGGCAGCCCTGTTTGTTCTGGCCATCGTCACCTGCTCCGAATTTCACGTGATCTATTCCCGGATGGCGCTCACAGACGTGCCGGCACTGTGTCTGGTGGTGGCGTCGGTTGGGGTGGCCAGTTTCGCGATTCAGCGTGGTTCAGCCCGCTGGTCGCTGGTTGCCGGTTTCCTTTGCGGGCTCGCGTGGTGGATCAAATACACCGGCTGGCTGCCACTGGCGATTGTTGCCAGCGGCAGCGTTGCGTGGTGGCTGTCTGAGGGTCGGGGGACGCCCGAGGGGCGGCGACTGCCGCGACATCTGGCAATGATGGCATTCGCGGCCGTCGCGACATTCCTCCCCTGCTGGTGGTCACTGCAGTCGATCGGCGGCTATGCGGCGGTGGCGTCCAACCACGCAGGTTACCTTGCGGGCTGGCAGCAGTGGTCAGATCGTCTCAGCGAGCAGCTGGCGTTTCAGATGCAGCTGGACGGCCTCTGGGGCGCAGCATCGCTGGCGACGGGTTTAGGGGCCGCTGCAGTGGTGGCCGCAGTCAGCTGGCTGCGTTTCACGTGGAACGCTTCCCCGATGTCAGACGGGCCTGCCACAACCGGCGATTCCGTCCGTGATCCGCAACGGGTGCTCAGGACGTTCTGGTTCCGGGCCATTTCTGCAGCTGCAGGACTGGGACTGCTGTGCCTGCGAATCCATACGCCCATCATGCTGGGTTGCCTGGCCCTGGGCGGGCTGTCCGGCCGGTTCCTCTGGCCGGGGCCCGGTAATTCAGCCAGACCCGCACGGTTGACCAGCGATTCGCTGCTGTCCGCTGAACCTGGTGAGGGACGTGGTCTGGGGTTCTGGCTCAGCCTCGCATGGGTCTCAGGGCTGCTCCTGGCAACGCCCTTCTATCAGCCTTATTCCCGTCTGATGTTCCCGCTGATCGCCGGGATCTGGCTGGCCGCTGCGGGCGGGGTGAGCTGGTGGCTGGACTGTCAATTGATGATCTCCGGACCGCCACCACGACTCAGTCGTCCGCTGCGGGCCGCTCAGATCGCAGGACGGGTCCTTCTCATCGGGCTGCTGGGCATGGCGGCGGGCGGATCGCTCGTCGTTCCGGACGGCAACGGTAACCCAGTGCTGGTGTCGCTGAGCGATCTTTCGGGGAGTTCGCCGTTCGAGGATCGTCGGGATATTCGCCGCGCAGCCCGGGACGTTGCGGAACACTGCGTCCTGCATGTGCTGGGAACCGGGAAGCAGACGGGCTCTGTTGAAGTCGATACGGTCTTCACAGCCAGCCGCCTGCTGCAGCTGCGGAATACTGCCGACGCTCCCGCACTGCCGCCAACGACAGAACAGTTGCGGAGCACACCAGCGGTGCTCTGTGTCTATGGCGAGCCCGCCCTGGCGGGGCACCTGCATTCCCTGGAAATGGCAGCGGTCCCGATTGCTCAGCCAGCCGTAGAAGCTCGCGGCGACGGAACCGCAGTCTTCCTGATCTTCGGGCCCAACGCCAAACGAACCCCGGGCTTCTGGGAACAGTGGCAGGCAGAGGAAACGCGGTTTGAGTGGGTCGGTGACGTGATTTATCAGCCGGGCCGCATCACTCTGATGGACCTGTACTCCGCGGAATACCTTTCAGAGCACGCCGAAGTGCTGCAGCAGCGATTTGAGATTTACCGCGTCCGCGACCCCAGGAAGAAAAATCCGGAAGCAATCCCGTCACGGGAACTTCCTGCGACTCGTGTTCAGCCGCGGTAATTCACCTGCATCCGCTGCTCCAACTTTTGACGGCAGCCCCGGTTTCCACGAAGATCACCGACAACATCCAGCCCGTCGCCCCCCCCCCACCGCAGATTTTACAGGAGCATTCGCATGTCGGCCGGCACGGACTTTCGCGTCATCCCCGAAGCTGATCAGCTGGGACGTCTCAAACGGGACCTCACCTTCTACCCCGCCGACCCCGCCCGCTCCAGAACTCTCAGCGCCACGCAGATCCAGGACTATAACCGCGACGGCTTTGTTCGCCGTTTCCGGGCGTTTTCGGCCGACCAGATTGCGGACATCCGTCACTACTTCGATCGACTGCTCGAAAAAACCATCGCCGCCGGCGGCAACAGTTATTCCATCAGCACAGCCCACATGAAGTACGGCGGCGTCTATGACATCCTCACCAATCCCGTGATTGTCGATCACGTCGCCGATCTGCTGGGTGATGACGTCGTCGCCTGGGGCTCCCACTTCTTCTGCAAGATGCCCGGGGACGGAAAGGCAGTGGCATGGCATCAGGATGCCAGCTACTGGCCCCTTTCGCCCTCACACGCCGTCACCGTCTGGCTGGCCATCGATGATGCCGATACAGGCAATGGCTGCATGAAATTCATCGCCGGCTCACAACACTTCGGACACCTCACCTATCGCGAAAGCAGCCCGGAAGAACATAATGTGCTGGATCAGACCGTGGAAAATGCAGAATCATTCGGAACCATCGTCGTGGATGACCTGCTGGCCGGCGAAGCCTCCATTCACAACGATCTGCTGCTCCACGGTTCCGATGCCAACCTTTCCACCCGCCGTCGCTGCGGACTGACACTGCGCTACGCCCACGCCTCCGTACGCGCCGCCATGAACTGGAACGAAAAAGGTATCGTGGTCCGCGGCTCTGATCCTGCCGGCCACTGGAAAAATCCGCCACGCCCCACCGTCGAATGATCCCGTCAGTGGCCCCCGGCCAATCCCGCGTCAAACCCAGCCAGATCCCCGTGCAAGGCAACTGCAAATGGTCATGCTCCAAAGTCATCTTCCCGGACTGCCCGTTCGCCGAGGAAAAGTGCGCGATGTCTATGATCTCGGCAACACACTGCTCTTCGTCGCCACCGACCGCATCAGTGCCTTTGACCACATCCTGCCAAACGGCATCCCACGCAAAGGACAACTGCTCACACAACTCAGCCGCTTCTGGTTCCATCTCCTCAACGTCCCCTGCCACTTCATCAGTGACAACCCCGCAGATGCCGGACTCCCCCCCCACATCGACCTCACACCCCTCCTCGGTCGCTCCATGGTCGTGCGCAAAACCGAAGTCATTCCCATCGAATGCGTCGCCCGCGGCTACCTCAGCGGCTCCGGCTGGAAGGAATACCAGCGATCCGGAACCGTCTGCGGAATCCAGCTGCCCCCCGGTCTTACCGAAAGCAGCCGACTGCCAGAACCTATCTTCACCCCAGCCACCAAAGCAGAATCCGGACACGATGAAAATATCAGCTTCCAGCAGACAGCCGACCTCATCGGACTCCCACTCGCTCAACACCTCAGACAACTCACGCTCATGATCTACGCAAAAGGCTGCGAATACGCAGCCAGCAAAGGAATCATCATCGCAGATACCAAATTTGAGTTCGGACGGATCGGGGACCAGGTGCTGCTCATCGACGAAGTCATGACCCCCGACAGCTCACGCTTCTGGCCCGCTGATGACTGGCAGCCCGGTCGCAGTCAGGCGTCCTTCGACAAACAATTTGTCCGCGACTGGCTGGAACGATCCGGATGGGACAAAAACAGCCCCCCCCCCACACTCCCCGAAGATGTCGTCCAACGCACCTCCGAACGCTACATCGAAGCCTGGACCCGACTGACCGGACAACCCTTCCCCCCCCACGGATGAAGAGACCGTCCTGCAGTTGAACCCTCCCGCAGGCAAAGAAACACTCGCCACCAGGGGAAAACCGGTGGCGTTTTTTTTGCGAATCACAGGAGCCAGCGGTGCCGCACACGCCACCACTCGCCGCTCCGCTCCGTCGCGTACGGGGCGATGCTCACTCCCTCGTCCCTCGGTCGCTCGACATCGCACCCGACGCGACTCCACTCCGCTTGCTCTCTGCAGTTACTGCTGAACTCTCAGGGGGCGGAAACCCAGGTTGAGGTCAGTCCTCTCCGGCCGGAGCCTGTTCCGGGCGGCAGCCCGGACGTAGCGAGCGAAGCTGTCCCAGCTGCCGCCGCGAACGACGCGAACCGAACCCGCGACGCCCCCGCTCGGGTCAGACACTGTCTCGGCGGTGTACATTCGCGGCGAGTCCTGACACCACTCATAGACATTCCCATGCATATCATACAGCCCCCATGCGTTCGGCAGCTTGCCACCGACAGGATGCAGTTCCCCGCCGCTGTTCTTCCAATACCACGCGTAGTCGCCCAGCTTGCTCTCCTGGTTACCAAAACAGTATTCATGCCGGCTCTGCGCGCGGCAGGCGTATTCCCATTCGGCCTCGGTCGGCAAGCGGAATCCCGCCCACTCGCAGTACGCCACAGCATCATGCCAGCTGACTCCCACCACTGGTTGCTTCGACTGGTTGTACTTGCGGTCATCCCAGTACCTTGGCGGCTTCACAGCCCCGGGCTGGGCCTCCAGAAACCGCCGGTAGTCGTCGTTCGTCACCACATATCGCCCGATCCAGAAGCCTTTGGTCAGCACCACTGTGTGTACCGGCTTTTCGTTTGCATAGTACCCGGCATTTGAACCCATGCGAAACTCACCCGGCGGGATCCAGACCAGCGTGACTCCGGTGCGTTCATCCACTCGCACTTCGCCAGGCTGCGGTTGTCCGCCCTCCGGTCCCCGCAGGGTCTGTGGCGTCTGCCCGAATCGCGCCAGAATCTCAATCGCTGAATCCCGCAGGCCCCGGTCCGCGCTGCTGTCTGCGACGATCTGCTCGCACACGCCCTGCAGTTCCGGGAGTTCCCTGTGTTTATCCCGCACCAGCCGCAGCACGGCTGCACGCCGCGCGATGGGCGTCTGCGATTCGTTCAGCACATCCACGAACACCTGACCAGGAAACGAGATGGATTCTGTCAGGCAGCGCTGCACCAGATCTTCGCGAGTTTCTGCAAGGCCCGCTGCGAGGAGTTCTCAAAAGAAGTCTTCACAGAACGGCACCGATTTTCTCAGCGACAGCAGTGCGGATTCCTGCCACCAGCTGATGGCGATTCGCGTGGCCAGATCCTTTGCAAACCCCTGCTGCACAGCGTAACTGGCCGCCAGATATTCCTGAAAACTCAAATGCAGAAAGCCGCACTTGTTGCTGCCTTCGCCCCCCATTGCCAGAATGCCGGATTCTTCGCGCATCTTCAGGATAAACGCCTTGCCGGTAC
>JBJTOM010000521.1:0-16473 GCA_046074585.1 Planctomycetota bacterium
GTACGAGAAGCACGTCATCGCCGAGCTGGGCTTCGTCTCGTACTTCCTGATCGTGTGGGATTTGATCCGCTGGGCGCGCGAGAACGGCATCCCCGTCGGCCCCGGACGCGGCTCGGCGGCGGGCTCGATGGTCGCGTACCTGCTCGGGATCACTAGGGTGGATCCGCTCAAGTACGACCTGCTGTTCGAACGCTTTCTTGACCCCAGCCGTAACGAACCCCCCGATATCGATATCGACTTCTGCCGCGACCGCCGACAGATGGTCATCGACTACACCAAAGCCAAATACGGCGAACGCAACGTCGCCCAGATCGGCACCTACGGCACACTCAAGGCCAAGAACGCCATCCGCGACGTCGGCCGCGCGCTCAATGTGCCGCTTGCTCGCGTGAACGAACTCGCCAAAATGGTTCCCGAAACGCTCAATATCCGCCTCAAGGATGCCATCGAGGAAAGTGCGGATCTGAAGGCGGCTCGAGACACCGACCCCGTGGCCCGCAAGCTGCTGGAATTCGCCATCGCCGTCGAAGGACTTGCCCGCAGCGCCGGCACACACGCCGCCGGTGTCGTCATCGCCGACGTCCCGCTGGATACCGTGCTGCCCCTGCAGACTATCACCGGCAAGGAAGACATCATCACCCAATGGGACGGTCCCACTGTGGAAAAAGTGGGACTCCTGAAAATGGACTTCCTCGGACTCCGCAACCTCACCATCCTCGATAAGGCCGTTCAGAACGTCAAACGCCGCCACCCCGATTTCGACCTCGAACAGGTCAAAACCAACCTCACCGACGCCCGCACCTTCGCATTGCTGCAGCGCGGCGAAACCAAAGGCGTCTTCCAGCTTGAATCCGGCGGCATGCGCGACCTGCTCACCAAAATGAAGCCGGACTGCTTCGCCGACATCATCGCCACCTCCGCTCTCTACCGACCAGGTCCGCTGGAAGGCGGCATGGTCATGGAATACGTCGATGTCAAGCACGGACGCAAACCGCCCCGCAAAGTCCACCCCACCGTCGACGAAGTCCTGTCCGAAACCTACGGAGTGATGGTCTACCAGGAACAGGTGATGCGGATTCTGAACCGCGTCGGCAACATCGAGCTCTCCAAAGCCTACAAGTGCATTAAGGCCATCAGCAAGAAACAGGAAAAGGTGATCACCGGCTTTCACTCGGACTACATCACCGGGGCTGTCAGCAATGGCATCCCCGAACAGGTCGCCCAGGAACTCTGGAACCTGATCGTGGCCTTCGCCGGTTACGGCTTCAACAAATCCCACTCCACCGCCTATGGACTCATCGCCTGGGAAACCGCCTTTCTCAAGGCCCACTATCCCGTTGAATTCATGGCTGCACTGCTCAGCTGTGAAATGGAAAGCACCGAACGCATCAGCGAACACGTGGATGATGCTCGGCGGATGAAAATCGAAATCCTGCCCCCGGACATCAATCGCTCCGAAGTCGACTTCGGGATCCTCGGCGACAAAATCACCTTTGGACTGGGCGCCATCCGCGGCGTCGGTGAAGCCGCCGTCAAAGCCATCGTCGACGAACGCATTGCCCGTGGCCATTTCCGCGACGTCTTTGACCTTGCCGAACGCGTCGATCCCAAACTGCTCACCAAAGGCGCCATCGAAACACTCATCAAAGCCGGCGCCCTCGATTCGCTCCCCGGCAATCGCGCCCAGCAGCAGGCCGTCGTCGAACGTGCGGTCCAGTCCGCTGCCTCCAGACAAAAAGATAAAGCCCGAGGTCAAAAAAGTCTCTTCGGTGGCGATGATGATGATCAGCCGGCAGCCGGACAAACCAGCACCGCCTCCACTGGCTCGCTGCCCGATGTCCCCGACTGGACTCACGCCGTCAAACTCCAGCACGAAAAGGACACCATCGACTTCTACCTCACTTCACATCCGCTCACCCAGCATGCCCGCCGAGTCGAACGCTATGCCGTCAATCGCAACGCAGAACTGGCGGAACTTGAAGATGGCGCCCAGGTCATCGTCGGTGGCATGATCTCCTCCATCAAACTCGCCAACGCCAAAAAACCAAGCCGCAACAACCACACCCGCTACGCCAACTTCGACCTCGAAGATCCCTCGGGAATCATCCGCTGCATCGCCTGGCCCGAAGATTACGCCCGCTACGAAGACGTGATCAAAACAGAAAACGTTGTCATCGTGTCCGGTAAAGTCGATCGCCGCAGCCGCGAACCCAATCTGATCGTCAACCGCATTCACACACTCGATCAGGCCGATCGCGAATTCACCGCACAAATCGCCATCCGACTGGAAAAAGGTCTGCACACTGCCGCCGAAATTCAGCGCGTCAGAGGACTCATTTCCAGGTTTCCCGGCAATACCGACGTGATTCTGCTGGTCGACTCCTGGGCCGAAAATAGCCGCAAAAAAACAGAAGCCGAGTCGCCATCCATCAGCGACTCGGCCCCCGCCAGACTCCGCTATGTCCTCACCACAGGCACCGACTGCCGTGTCAACATCGGCCCCGAATTCCTGCAGGCTCTTACCGACGTCGTTGGCGAATCCAACTACGACCTCAAAGCCGCCAAAACTCGCAAACCAGCCGCTCAGGGCGTCGGCAGGTAATTCACCAGTTGCGGAAATGGTGATGACAGTTGCCGCACTTGAAATGCTTCGTCAGCAACCCCTTCGCCACTGGCATCGCAGCCTTCAGAGCAACCCCCAGCAGCGTCTTCGGAGGAAACGCACGCATTGACGCCATCGTGATCGTCCGCTCCTGCGGTGATTGTGTCCAACTGGAAACTTCAGTCACGTTGCTGGAATGACACTTGGGACAAGGCATGATGGGAACTCCTTTCTGTAACAAACAAAATGGTCCACAGGAAACAAATCGTCTAACGCTTCAGCACCTCGGTGACGTCACCGGGGACTGTTGTCCGGGCTTCCTTCATTGACTCGTCAAACACTTTCAACTGTTGTCTGAACGTGTCCCGTTCTTCAAACCATGTCGCGTTGCTTCCGACATCGCTGCCGAATTTCAGGGAAATGATTTCCACCGGATCATTTTCCTTATGGTATGGGACATGCCTCATGGCCGATTTCTCCTTTGAAGCTTGCGCCAAAAGCCCTCTCCAGTACTCACGCCCTGCAATCCCGCCGAGGATGTATCCGCGGTTGTCAACCCGAATCGACAGAGTCTCACTGTGCAGGAGCTCCAGCACGTGAAACGGCGACTGAGCAGCCGATCCAAAGACTTGTGGTCTGTTACGCGAATTTAATCTCTGAGGCTGAATGCCAATCACAAGTTCAGTATTCAGCAGCTTATGCAGCGTTTTCAGCAGCCCCTGAAACTCGTCGGCCAGTCGAACCGGGATTGGCGGAATCTCACCGCCATAGTTTCGGAACGCAGTGAATGCGCGATCAAGGTCCGGCTCGGCGATGCCAATCGACTCCCAGACCTCGCGCGCTGGCCCGGATGCCCCAGTCCCGCTGGCTACAGACCTGATCGCAACGTCCTCCTGCACCATTTCCGCAAATTTTTCTCTCAAACTCTCATTGCCGTCCGCATATTGGAACTGGAAGATATTCGCGGCATGGCTGATCAACTGACTTTTCCTTGCAATCAGCAGGGCACGCAACAGATCCCGATCAAATCGATCCCGTACGGCTGGCAATCTGGCTGCCAGCCCGTCTCGCCCTGCAAAATTCTGCGTTTCCGCGACAGCCCCCAGATGCTTGAGATTGGCGGCCACAGCCCCCCACTCAGTCTGGATATCAGACTCCTCACCAGCCTCCGGCCCCGTGTACCACAAATTTCCCAGCCAGTCCACAATCTCCTGCTCCTCATCCACGCTTGCTGTCTTCCATCCACGCTTGACCAGCTCTGTATAAAGTTCCTCGACACCCGGGACAGCAGTCATCTCCCGGTCCTTCCTCCACCCTCTGACCAACTCCGCCAATGGCTTCAGCTCAGGGCGAACAGAGGCGGGCTTTCTGGCAATCCGCTGGCTCTGCTCCGCCCCAATTTGCTGTACGCCGTCAACCGCTGCCGATTCGGCAACTGTCGACATTCCATCGGATGCAGTTTCAGCATCCACCGCCACCCCTGCCGGCTTCTCACCTGGCCACAAAATCCAGGAGCCCAGCAGCAACAGCACGGTGATGATAGAGGCAGCAGACTTCCAGCCGCTGAAGGGCAGGGCAGTTGTCGCTGCTCCTTCCGCAGCCCCCTCTCCCCGCAGCGCCCGTGCCGCGGGAAGCTGAGCCACTTTAAGCTCCTCCTCCCATTCACGCAGCCTGGCCGAAACGACCGGCCCGCAGTCACGACCTGTCACCTGCGGTATGTCCGGAAGCAGATCATCGAGGCTGTCAAGAAACCTCTCAAGTTTCCACTGCAGTCGCTCCAGCCGCTGCTCGTCCAGTTGCGCCAGATCCACGTTCGCCAGTACCAGCCGCGCAGAACCCTGACGCCCCGTGTCCGCCTGCGACACGTCCCGGCAAACAAAGATGTTGCTGCCCTCAGCCCCGGAACCAACACGGGGGACGGCATTCTGAGCTGCCTCAGCCAGCAACCTCCGCTGTCGGGAAACCGACGACAGCAGCAACGTAAATCCGTTGCCACCGTACGGCACCTCTGCCATCAAAAATGCACCGCTCACAGCAACTCCTCATCCATCAGTCGTGGCGGATCCCCGGCCGCTGGAAGCTGAATTTCTGGAATTCCTGCATCCACCTCCGGTGTTACGGTTAATACAACCACGTTGCTCGCAGCAGCGTCGTCGCCATTACGCTTCGACAAGCTCGTAGCCCCCGCCGACGCCATTTCACTCAGCTTTCCTGTCCAGACATATTCGCCAAGTGCGGCTGTCGACGTAGTTGGAGTAAAAACACCAAAGTAACTATCTGAATAAGTCACTGAAAATGTCACCCGCACTGTTGTCGTCTGCTCCGGAGACAGTCTCGACAAACGCCCGTACAGACCAGTGATCGATGTCCCTGCGGGAATGTCTGCAACGGTACGTGAAGCAAGCCTGACTGAATCCTGTTTCAAATCCACCGTCAGGTCAGGCTTGATCTTGCCACTATGATAATTAATCACCAGCCGACTCACCTCCACCTTCCAGTCACGTGGCTCCTTCAACCACTCCAGATACTTCAATTGCTGCTGCACCAGCGTTGCCCGGAAGCCCGCGTTCTCCGTTTGCTTCAGATACTCTGTCAAAGTCTCTCGATTCTCTGAATCCCTGACACACAGCCCGTAATAGTGAAAATCCCTCAACCTGCGAATGTGATCCTCCCACAGCCCACACAGCGTCTCCAGCCGCTCGGCGTCCACCATTCCTCCCAGCTGAGTCCGATAGGTCTGCACAAGTCCACCCGCACCACCGAAGTCCGGAACTAATCGCTGCAATAGATTCCTCACCGCACCACTCATCACCTTCGGGGCCTGGAGGCAGAATCGTTCCCGCAGCTCATCCCGCTGGGACTCACTCGTACAGCCCGCGACCACTCGACTGGCTTCAACTACTGCGTTCTGCTGCAGCAGACGATCCAACTGCTCCTGAAGCTCGACGTATTTCGCTCCATGCTTCCGAAGCATCAGATGAGTCTCCACCGCTGCCGTTGCCTTTTGCTGCCGATCCAGAGCCTGAGCGAACGTCCCGGGAATCTCCAGCTTCTTCAGGTCAGTCAATAGGCCGTCGATCAGCGGCACCTCCATCGTCTTCCCGGCCTGCTGTTCCAAATCCGCAATCCTCGACACCAGTCGCTCTTCCGACTCCATTGACCGCAGCCGCTCCTTCAAAGCGGCATGAAATTCAGCCGCGTCCGACTGAGGCTGCACCGCCAGATACGAAAGCAGCCGTCGCCAGCCAGGATATGCATATCTGCCAACCCATTCCTCTGCCTCCAGCAGCCCAGCCCTGGACACTGGCGTCGCCGATTCCGCAGCCGCGGCATCCAGCAGCGGTCCGAAGCGCGCCCACTGGCGGCTGTCCACACAGGCCGTCACAATAAGAGTCGATATTGCCAGTATCAGACTCACAGAACTCACCGCCGCTGCCGACACTCCCCCAAACCACTGCAGTAACCGAGTGCGAACGCCAGCCAGACGCACTGGAAACGGATGCGGCGCTGAATACAGCTTCGCCAGTCGCTGATGCAGGCGATACAACTGCGGTAGCCTGCCGTCCACAAGGGCCTGCACATGCCAGGGACGCAGAGTGTCCGCAGCCTCCTCCAGCCGTCTCAGCCCCAACTGATCACTCAGCTGACAAATCCACACAAACGGGTCCTCCAGCCCATATGACCCCAGCGGCTTCAGCCCCAGCGGACGCTCAATGACCGTCCCGTCACCTGCAGGCTCCTGAACACACGGCCCAAGAGCACTCACACAAAACGTGCGAAAATACTCCCTTCCACCCGCAACCGCCTCCAGCCTCTGTGCGAGCTGCACTTGAGGAACCTGAGGGGACCGGCTGAAAAACGCTCTCAGGCTGTCCTCAAGAATTCCGGCAATGTCCTGCCGTGTCTCCTTGCGCCTTGATTCCGACAGGTCCGGTCGCACCGCCTCAAGCAGCAGAGGCGTTAACTGTGATGCATCCACCAGTCTGTCCCATTTATTCAACAGCAGGGCGATCGGAAACGGACCGGCCTTCTGCTTCCTGCGCCGCGCTTCCACCGCCGGCAGCACCTGTGTGAGCAGCTCCAGATGAGCGTGAAGACGCTGATTCTGCTCCTCTGTCGTCGTCGCCTCCGCCAGGATCAGTAACCCATCGCAATCCTCCAGATGCGCCATCAGCTTGTCAGCAAATGACGAGTCATTATCCGGATTGATCAGCTCACCGCTGTAGTCAATCAGTTCCACCACGAAGGTTCCCGACCCGACCGTCCATTCGCCCGAGACTTCACTCTCACCTTCAGACTTTGTGAACTGATACAACAATCTCAGCGGGTCACGCAGTTCGGTAGCCACAGGCAGCTCGCCACTGTTGATCCGCTCACACTGCTCCTTCAGCATCACCTTGCCACGCCAGCGGGCCAGCAGCGGGTCATCAGCAGCCAGCGATGCATCGCTGGCCACCTGCGGGCTGTTCGCATGATCCGAGATCCACTGACAGCTGTAGCCCCGCGGATTGGCCAACCGGGACATGGCCAGAGCCGTCAGAATGCATGTCTTACCGGATGATCGACGGCCGTACACCGCCAGTTTGCGTAATTTCGGACTGCCAGGCGGCAGCGTCATTCCCGAGTGTTGCACTGCTGATTTCTTCATTACTTTGCTCCCTGAACTGATGTCCCTGATTCCACAAATCCCGCCGCTTCCGGATGCTGCAGCAGCAACCACGCAAATAACAGTTGGCCCATCAACACTCGTCGCTCACCTGCTTTCAACTCCGCTCCCGATTCCACCAGCTTCTGAGTCAGCTCCGCCAGCAGATTCTGATATCCCTGATCTGCCAGCGGCCGTCGCAACTGCGGCACACAACACCGCAATCCATCCGCAAACCGCAAACACACAAAATTGGTATCCGTTTTCAAGGCCACCCGGCCCTCTCTTGGCTGCGGGCTGGCAGACACAAAGAATCGCCACACACGCTGAGCATCAAAGATGCGTTCATGCCGCTGCAGATCAATGCTCTGCTGAACACCCTGAAGAATCAGCACAAACGCTTTCGCCATGCCCTGCGGACTCATGATCGCCCGTCGCAGATCAGCAGCAGACACCTGCTCACCGCCTCCCTGCCTGATCCTCGCCAATAACTCGGCTCGCGCCTGCTGCACGGCCTCATCCCCAGCCTCAAGACCAACCTTGAACCCCTCAAGAATCGGTACCACCGCCGCAGACGCTCCCATGGACGCCAGCGTCGCAGCATCTTTCAATCCCTGGATCACCACCCGCGCCCACTCGTCCGGATAAACCCGCTCCCCGGAAATTGCCTTCCAGCCAATCTTGAAATAAACGACCGGTGTTCTGTCAAGAAATCCCTCCTCCGGTCGATTCAGGTCCCTGCGAATCAGGTCATCATCCAGTAACGCCAGCCGCTCAGCCGTCCTCTCCGCAGCACCTTCACTCTTATCCTCCAGCAGCAACGCACACAGCACAGACAACTCATTCTCATTCAAGCTGCGACTCAGCAGCCGCCCGAAATCCTCATTCCGACGCAGTTTCGGATCCTTCAGACACGCAATCGCTGCTGTCCGACGCTCCAGCAGCAGCGCAGTGGCCGCAGCCTGAGCCTCAAAGGGCAGGGCGGTTTGCCCGACAAAGACTTCACAAACACCAGGCCCGTATATTTCCAGCAGCTCACGCCCCTGGTCCTGCTTCAGCAGCTCCCAGCAACCAGCCTCGCCGTAATATACGTAACGCCTCTGCGGATCGCGTTCCCTGTAGGTCAAATCACGAAACGCGGGCCAGACCCGCACCAGAAAATCCCGCCTGAACTCGTCATCATGCTGAAGCAATGGCAGAATCGTGGTCTGACCGTGCATCAGCGATACCCCCAGCATCTCCAGACACTGCTCCGGATCACTGATCTGCAGCACCTGCCGCAGCCACTCCCCGTACAACCTCCCAGCATCACCCTCCGGCAATTCGCACAGCAGCTGCTCCGCACCCACCCAGTCCCGCTCACGCAGACTCCGCAACACCGGACGAAATTCATCCAGCAGCCGCACAACTTCAGGAAGCTGATCAGGATCTGCAAACCTCACCAACAGGTCGTCCGTCAACCCCGCATCCTGCTCATTTGCCAAAATCCGCAGCCACTGAGTCTGGTTCTGCTCAGCAAAAAACGACGGCTGAATCAGCGCCCCGGCAAGATGCGGACGCTGCCGCAGGTTCGCGTCAGGAACCCGTTTCTGCAGCTGCTCAAGACGCCCCCATGTCCGTGCTGCAAATTCAGGATCTCGTTTCTCAACCACTGCCAGCACCGGCTCCGTTACCGCCGCCAATGCCAACGCCGTGTCCTCACGCCAGCCAGCCTCAACCAGCCTTGCCGCCCCCGGTGTCAGCTGTGGCCTCTCCGCATCCTTATTGCCAGCACTGGTCCCCCCAACACCCCGGCTGCCTCGGTTGCCACCGGTCGTTCCCCAGGCCGTCAAACCAATAAACAGGATGATCGATACGGCAGCCACTCCCACCATCACCCATGGCCGCGCATACCAGCGAACCGGGCTTGAAATCACAGTGGAGGAGGCCCGTGATTCGCCACTTCCCCCGTCCGAACCCTCACTCGGCAACACCTCCCGCGAGTTCGACACCACCCACTTCTCCAACTCGTCCGCCAACTCCAGCACGGACGAAAAACGACTCCGCGGATCGCGACGAATCGCCCGCATGCAAATCGTGTCCAGCACCATATCCACCCGCGCCAGCTCGCGCGGACGCTGCGCTTCCCGCCGAAGCACCGCATCAATCTCAATAGGCCCCTCGCCCGTCTGGTATGGCAATCTCCCCGTCAGACACTGGTACAAAGTTACGCCCAGGGAAAACACGTCGGCCCGCTTCCAGACCTGCAGATCATCCTCGCCCGGAATCGCCAGCGTCTCATCCAGTATCTCAGGCGCGATGTAACCCCGCGTCCCCAGTTTCGGACGTCGACGCACATCTCCACGGTGCACCAAATCATCCTCCACACGACGCGCCAATCCAAAATCTCCCAGCGCGGGTCGGCCATCCTCCGGAAAGAAAATGTTGGCCGGCTTGATGTCACGGTGCACCAGACCATGCTGCCGATGCACCTGATGCAAACTTCGCGCAATCACACCAATCTGCTCCGCCGCCTGCACCTGAGATAATGGCCCCTCCACCAGACGTTCAGCCAGACTTCCACCCGGACAATACTCCATCGTGAAATACGGCCAACCCTCCGATTCATCACAGTCAATCACCCGCACAATACCCGGACCGGCAGCCTGCAGCAGCAACCTCGCCTCCGTCCGAAACTGATTCACCGCCACCGGATTCTCACGCAACTCCGGGTGCAGCGCCTTCAGCACCTGCAACTGCTCCAGTCGCCGATGGCGAACCAGCACCACCAATGCCATTCCCCGAGCATTCAACTGGCGGACAAACTCAAACCGATCGTTCGGAATCACAAACGTCCGGCGGCCCCTCTCGAGTCGAGCTGCCAGATCCGACGGCATTAAACCGCGGAAAGGCTTCGGCAAATCCCTGAGCCCCAGTTCTTCCGCCCAACTCCAGATCTCTCCTGCCAATGCCGCATCGTCAAAAACAAATCCCAGTCCCTCAATCACAGTCTGAGATTCCGACAGGTCCACTCCGCCAGACCCCGCCAGACGCTCAAGCCACAACTTCAACCCATGCACGGCCACCAGCGAACGCACATCGCCTGCCGCCGGCAGTGCGGTCTGCAACGCGTCCCGCTGCAGCACCGCTGACCCCAGACATTCCCGCTCAAGAACACCACAACACTGCTCGTAAACCGCACGGTCCTCACTGTTCAACGCAGCGACTCGCCTCTGATACTCGTTTGTCATCTGAGAACCCTTGCCTTTTCCCTGTCTCAGGAAAGATCCTTGTCGCGCTCGCACACCTCACGCACGGCATCCCGAAATCTGGCCTCAATACGCTGCACCGCTGCTCGATGAATCCCCAATCGCCGCGCCGTCTCAAGCTGAGTCAGCCCGTCAAATCGAAAACCCATCGCCAACCGCTCAGACTCAGGCAGTGCCTCCAACACTGAGTCAACAACGTCTCGAAGTTGCGCGGGAAATTCAGAAATTTCTTCTTCTGCATAATTGTCCAGCAGATTCTGACCGTCTCGCCCCGTTCCCCTCGCTGCTTCCGATTGCACACGCCGCTGTCGCCGCCTTTGCCGCTGCATGCGGTTGTAAGCCACACGCACGAGGCCCACCGCCAGGTCCCTCGGGCTCGTCACTCCACCCTGACGATCCGGGCTCTGTTCCCGCTCAAATTCCGTGATCGCCGAAGCGACGGCCCCCAGAACCGCAGCCGAGTCGTTGTCATTGAACCGCTTCAACGCCGACAACTGGGTCGCACAGGCCCGCAATGCCCCCGCCTCGGCTTGACACTCCCGGTCCGCCAGCGCCGCCAAAGCCTCGCCAACCAGCGGGAGCACCCGCAGGACCATCTGCTCGCTCGTCCATGGTCGGCCAACCATCTCTCACCCCATCCCCAATTCCACGTTCAGTTGCCAGCCGATAATTCAGGCTGTCAGGCCACCCCCAGCAGTCATTACGACACAAATCCACACGTCGCACAGCCACATCCAAATTTCCCTCCATAACTTCCGATCATTGACTGGTATCCGGACACCTCGTTCGATAAAATTCGCCTGGGAGTTTGTATCCGCCACACAATCCTCCCGCCACTCAACCACTCCATCCATCCACCGTCCACGGAATCTCCAGGATGCTCGACGACGGCCCCGCCACCAGTGGTTCACTCCTTGATCGGCTGCATACATGGAGCGATCGCTCTGCCTGGCAGAGATTCTTCACCAGCTACAACCCCCTCCTCGAAGCCTGGACTCGCCCGCGCCTTCAAAACCCGGCAGATGCCCAGGAACTGGTCCAGATTCTCTGGTGCGAACTCTCCCGACGACTGCGGTCCTTCCAATACAACCCCGCTCGCTCCTTCCGTGGCTGGCTCCGCTGCCTGCACTCCTGTCGACTCAGTGACTTCCGAAAAACAGAACGACGCCGGGTGACACGTGAACTCCTGTACGCGGCCGAATCCGCTCCCCCGGTGACTCACCTGCCCACAGCCGCCGCAGCCGCCACTCCGGATTGCCCACGTCGCCAACAGCAGCTGGAACGCGCCAGCCGCATTCAGGCAGCCGTTCGTAAACGCGTCAGCGCAAAGTCATGGAACATCTTCCATGACATCGCCATCCTTGGACTGGAAATCTCAGAAACCGCCAGCCGCCACCAGATGCGATACGCCTCTGCCTGGGCCGCCTTCTCACGCGTTCATCAAATGCTCCAGCAGGAAGCCGCTCGGGAGGACACGGCATGAACACCGCCAGCGCCCCATGCCCCCGCGCCGGCGAACTCCCGCAACTCGACGATGATGCCCTCGATCCCCGCCACCGCGAACAACTCGAACTCCACGTCGAACACTGCCAATCCTGCCGCTCCCACCTGCAGCTCTCTGCCACCTCCTGCCGCCAATCGCTCCCGGCCGAACTGCTGCAACCCCACGCCCCCACCGTCACTGCCACTCCCGCTGCAGGAACGCTCATCGCAGGATGCCGCCTGCTGAAACCCCTCGGGGCCGGCGCCGCTTCCGTCGTCTGGCTGGCAACTGAAATCTCCACGCACCGCGACGTTGCCCTCAAGCTCATTCCCGCAAACTCCGCCCGTCGAGACGACCTGCGCTCTCGCTGGCAGTCGGAAGTCGCCATCGCAGCTCGCATGCAACACCCCAATCTCGTGAGACTCTATCGGGTCGAGGAAACCCCGGATTACTTTGCACTCGTCTTCGAATATGTCCCAGGCGAAACACTGGCCAAACGACTCCACCGCGAACTCCCCGCCCCAGCCATCGCCGCTCGACTCGTTCACACACTGGCAACCGCCGTCCAGTCCATGCACGAACAACAGGTTCTGCATCTCGATCTGAAACCCTCCAACATCCTCCTCGACTATTCCCGCGGGGACGCGTGGGAACTGGCCAGCCCCCGCATCTCTGACTTCGGAATTTCAGCGATATCAGCCGCCGGTGATTCAAATTCCCCTGCCCAGGTCCGATTGCCCGGTTGCGGGACCCCACCATGGACCGCCCCCGAACAACTTCTGCTCACCCCTGAATTGCTCACCCCCGCCGCCGATGTGCATGGCCTCGGCAGCCTCCTCTATGCACTCCTCACCGGCCAGCCACCTCTTCCACCAGCCACCGAAGACAAACTGCTGGAAACGGTTCTGCATCAGCGACCTGCGTCGCCGGAACTGCTCACGCCCAACCTCCCACCTCAGCTCATCAGCATCTGCCTCCGCTGTCTCGAAAAACACCCAGCTGACCGCTACCAGTCAGCCAGCGACCTTGCAGCAACGCTGGATGCCGCGATCGCTGCAACCCGCGGAACTCTTCATGCTGCCCGGACGACTCGCGCGTTCCGACTGGCTGCCACTGCCGCACTCACTCTGGCAATTGCATGGTCGACGACGATCCTGCAATTGCCAAAGCCCCCCGCTGCCACCAACACCAGCCAGGCATCACCACCCGCGGACTTCCTCAGCCTCCTCGCAATGCCCGTCGCCGCACTCGACATCAACTCGGCCCGACAACTGGCTACTGACGCAGCACAGCACACACAGCAGATGCTCACGCAGAAATCTGCCGACGCTGCACAACTGGTTCGCCTCGGAGTGCTCCTGCAGCGCGCCGGAGAACGCATGAATTCCAGTGTCCATGCAACGCTCTATCTCGCAGCCGCCGAAATTCTGCACAACGCCGAAAAGCTTCTCACAGAAGCTCACAGATTGGTCCCGGAAGATCAGCGTATCCTCCAGGAACTCGCCGCTGTCCGCATGTGCCTTGGTAACCTGAAAATACCTGCTGACAGAATCACGAAAGATACAGCGCCATCCTCTCTCCGCAGCCAAATCGGCGCCCTCCGCAGGTGTGCTGACGTCGCAGCAAAAATGACCGACCAGCGCCAGCAGGTCCACTGGCTCGGGCGAGTGCTGGATGCAGGACGAATTCGCATTCTGCATCTCAAATGGGCCGGACACCCCAAACTTGCCACGGAAATTCGTCGGGAAATCGCAGCGTCACTTCCCGCTGCCGACAATCCTCTGACAAAATTTGCAGATCTCCGATTTCGCATGCTGCTGTGGGAACCCTCCCAAATCTGCCAGACTGCGTCCATCGCTGACCAACAGCCGGACACATGGATCTTCCCGGACTCCCTGCGTACCCTGCAGCTTGAAGCGATCTCTAATTTCATCGCCGATACTCTGTTTTCGGCTCCCTCAACTGAACCGTTTTCCACCACCGCAGCACAGCAGTGTCTTGAAAAATCAAGTCAGCTGATGGATCAGCTCGGATTGCCTTCACAGCACCTGCCACAAATCCTGAACTCCGAACTTGTCCGCCCTATTGCGGCCGTCGCATCGGAATGGCGGGTGAACCATCAACTGGATCAGGCCGAACAACTGCAGCAGGCATGGCTCCAGCTGTGCACCGAAGCCCATCAACTCTTTCCTGATCATCCGGAAATTCACCTGGCACTTTCCGAAGCGCATCTGCAGAACTGGAAAAACCTCCTTCGCCGCGACCGCGACGACGACGCTGTCGTCGCCCTGAAAAAATCCCAGGCCGCCGCAGAAGCCGCATGGCAGGCGGCACCCGAATCCGAAATTGCCTACCGACAGATCGCCGATCGACTGCAAAGACTGGAACGCTTCAGATCGGGACACTAGACACCTGCAGTTTGCCGCGTGATGAGCTCATCCAGCTCCTGCTTCAGCTTTCCCAGAATCTCGGTGTAGGTGAACGCCCCCAGCGATTCTCGCCCGCGCTTCAGATTCACGTGCGTCGGACCACACCATAACCCCAGATCCGCATCGTCCGTCTCTCCCGGACCGTTCACACGGCACCCCATCACAGCAATCGTAACCTTGTGAGCCTCTGCGTAGCGAGTCATCTCGCGAACCTGCTCTGCCAACTCCACAAACGCCTCATTCTCCACTCGCGAACAACTGGGACAACTGATGATATTCAACGTCTTCAGGCCATAATCCACAACGCTTCTCACACGCCCCGCAGAGATGTCCTCCAGTATCCTGCGACCTGCATCGATCTCCTCCGCCTTGCGATTGTTCGGCACCGTCAGAGACACCCGAATCGTATCCCCCATTCCCCGACTGATGAGCTGCTCAAACGCAATGCGCGTCTTGATGATTCCGTCCGGAGGCATCCCAGCCTCCGTTACTCCCAGATGCAGAGGCACGTCCGGACGTCGCTCGGCAAAACGACGATTCACCTCGATGACCTTGAGCGGATCGGAATCCTTCAGTGAAACGCAGTAGCGGTCGTAGCCGAGGTCATCCAGCACTGCACAGTGCTCCCACGCACTCTCAAGCATCGGTGAGATGGAATCCTCTTCCGGATATCGATCCTTCACCGCCGGATCCACAGATCCACAATTGACACCCACACGCATCGCACAGTCGTGGTCCCGCGCGACCTGGACAAGGTATTTCACCTTGTCCTGCCACGGTCGGGATGTCTCGTGATGATACAAATGACCAGGGTTGTAGCGGATCTTGTTCACATGCGGAGCAATCACCTCCGCCAGTCGGTAATTCTCCTGAAGATCCACCGACAGATTTCCAGTCACCTGCCGACGAATCTCCATGAGCGCCTCAGCGTCCTTGCGACTGTCAATCGCCACACGGACCACATCCGCCCCGGCGTTCACCAAATCCTGAATCTGACGCACAGTGGCATCAATGTCCTGAGTCCGTGTCGCGGTCATGCTCTGCACGGCGATCGGATGCAGACTGCCGATCGCGATGCTCCCAATCGCAACGCTGCGAGTCGGATTGCGGAAAATCTCAGGACGAATGGCGGTGTTCATGGATCAATCAATCATTCCAACAGGCAGAACAGGGCAGGGCAGGGCAGAGCACGACAGTCAAATTGCAACTGCTGAATCCTAGTCAGCAAAGCTCATTTCGCCAACGCACACAAACACACTTCGTCGATCCCAACCGTAGCTCACGCCAATAGCCATGAAGTTCTCGAAGCCACGGCGATTCAGCGCCTCAAATCCCCCCTCTCCCCCAGGGGAGAGGGGTTGGGGGTGAGGGGTCAAATACGACCACAACTCGCCCGCAACCGTCACTGACAGTCTCGGAAACAGGCTGCCCACAGGTTCAGGGATTGGGGCAGGCTGCGGTTGATTCAGGGCGTTTTACCACTCATCCCCAGCCCCGCTCCTGGCACGGGAGAGGTGCCAGCGGGAGGGCGAAGCTGGGATGACGAAACGATGTTAAGAACACCGGAAGTCGTCTTTCGGACTCCACCCCACGTGAAAAGGCGTGCAGGGGATGTCAATCCCCCGGTAGCACTGCTGAGCCGTCGGACGGCAGTCCGCGGGCAACAGCACTGCCACGGCCTGCGTGGGACCCTCAGCGGACTGGGAACGCAACAAAAGGGCCCTGAAACTCATCCCTTTTTCGTCACGCGGGCCATCCGTCTCATGCGTCCCCTGCGTCCCGTGGGTCCCATCACAAAACCATTCAAAACGCAACCCCCGAGCCGCGCCCGTGAGGAAGCGGGCTACCCCAGCACAGGCTGCGTTTCGAAGTGAGAAGTAAGAAGTAAGAAGTAAGAAGTGAGAAGTGAGAAGTGAGAAGTGAGAAACGCGTTTCGGTGCCATGCACCTTTGCCTGCACCTTTGCCGGGTTCCTGGCCTGCTGGGGACAGTCCCCGCAGCCTGCGGGCGGAGATGTGCTGTCGCTCGTGCAGACCGCGAGACCATGCCGAAGCCCCGCGTTGCGGG
>JBJTOM010000522.1:0-4318 GCA_046074585.1 Planctomycetota bacterium
CCACGTCGGAGGTCACTCCGCGCGTCTGAGTGCTGTCGCCGTTGACGCGATAGAACTTGCTGATGGTCAGTTTGAGCGCCCCGCGGTCGGCTGCAAACAACGCCATCCGCCCTGCCACCGGGACCACGTTCTGCACCGTGCCTTTGCCGTGAGTCGTGCGGTCGCCGACAACGATCCCCCGACGGTAGTCCTTAATCGCTCCCGCGAAAATCTCTGATGCCGAAGCCGAAAAGCGATTGCAGACAACCACCATCGGACGGCGCCAGTGAACCTCCGGATCTTCGTCCTCGTAAGTCTGCACACTGTCGCCCGGCTCTTTCACCTGCACCACCGACCCCTTGGGAATGAACAGGCCGGACACTTCAATTGCTTCCTGGAGAGCACCGCCCCCATTCCACCGCAGATCGACAATCAGCACGTCCACGTTCTGCCGTCGAAATTCGTCCAGAACCAGCTTCACGTCCCTTGAAGTGCTCTTGAAGTCACCACCTTCATTGGCACCCTGGAAATCGCGGTAGAAGGACGGGATGCGAAGCACGCCCAGTCGAGTTGTCTGGCCGGGAATCCAGTCAGCTGAGTTGATCACTTTGCCTTTGACTTCGTCCTCAGTGATTTTCACTTCGGTGCGAGTCAGTTCGTATTCTTCAATGCCACCGGATTCCTTGAGCACCTGCAGGCGAACTTTGGTGCCTTTTTTGCCCCGGATCATTTCCACAACACGAGTCAGCTTCATTTCGACCACGTCAACGAAATCACTGACAGCGTCGGCTGAGACACCGATGATGCGGTCGCCCTTCACCAGACGCTTGTCCGCAGCAGCAGCCCCCCCCTGAATCACTTCTTCAACCGTCGTGTAACCGTCCTCGTACTTCAGTCGCGCCCCTATGCCCTCCAGACGCAGCTTCATTGTCGTCTCGAAGTCGTTGAGCGTCTGCGGGGACATATAGCTGGAGTGCGGGTCAAGACAGTGCGTCATGGATGAGAGATACATTTCCAGCACTTCATAGGCTTCCGTCTGATCCATAAAGACCTGATTGGTGCGATAGCGGGTCTTGAGCCGTTTGCGGGCATCGGCGAGATCCTTGTCTTCCAGCTTGAGCATCAGCAGGTCGAACTTGATTCGCTTGCGCCAGCGTTCGTCCAGTTCAGACTGACTGGTCGCCCACGGCAGATCGTCGGCATCGCGGTTGATCTGCTCGTCAACCGTGAAGTCGTGCTCCATGTCCACAATGCCTTCAATGGTGGCCGCCCGAGCTGTCATGCGTTCGCGGAAACGTTCAAAGACCACCGCAGCAAACTGAACATCACCCTTCAGAATCTGATCGTCCAGCCTGAGCCTGCCTGGAGCGAAAGCGTCGATATCGGACTGCAGAAAGTAGAGCTTCTGCGGGTCCCAGACTTCGATGTAGCGGTTGAACAGCTTTTCAGACAGCGCGTCGTCGATCTGAGGATGATTGATGTGCCGCGAAGAAACCATCGCGGCGACCATCTGAGCCGTTCTGCCGTCGTCAGCGGTCAGCACGACTTTTTCAGCGCCGCTGAGGCTGCCGGATACGCCGCCCAGCAGCATCAATGTCGCCAGCAGTCCCGCTGGAATGGCCCGATTCAGTCCAAACATTCTCTGTGATCCTTGCTGCTGTTTGACGTTTGCGTTGTTCCCGCCGGAGCTCCGGCTGTGGTTCGTGGACTTCTCCACGACAGATGGTAGACAAGTCGGGCGAAACTGGACAAGGTCGCCTACCCGATTCAGACCGGGCTTTGAAAAAGTTTTTGCAATGGTTTTCCCCCGAACTCGTTGAACAGGGTTGCCGACCACTGCCGTCTCCGGGACGTTATCTGACTCTTTTCCATCGCTTGTCGCTTTCCTGCCGACCTCACTTCGGCAGCGGCACCCGCGGACGCACGCTTCGCAATGTCAGCGTCGAGAGCATTCGCTCAGCTGCGTCCCCGAATGCCGCCGTATCCTCCTCCAGATGCGAAAACACCAGCGAATACTGCTCCCCTGTCTTCGCACTGCACAGGTAATAGTCCCAGAACACCGTTTTCTCAACCGCAGCTGCAGGCGTCCCACCCGGGGAAACCGCAGTCCCCGCAGCGGAATTCTCGGCCGCTGCCACACGTCCCAATGCCCGCACATGGTGAATCCGCCAGCCGTTGACGTTTGCCCGCACACGGGATGCCCGGATCTCACCGGACCGCTCACGTACCCGCCGGTCCACATCTGCCAGGAATTCCTCCTGCGTCGAATGCTGCCCTGCCGACAACTGCGGACCGCGAGACAGGTTGCACTGCGCTATCAGCGCGCCGTTGGTGATTCGCCGCAGCAGCATCAGCTCCGGCGTCTGCTGGAAAACATGCCAGTCCCGGTCGTGGATCAGAAGCAGCTGCCAGGGTGTGGAAAGTGTGAGCAGCAGCAGGCGGGAATCCGGCCCCGACTCAGGCAGATCCTGCGGCAACGCAGCCTCCGAACCCGCCCCGACAAACTCCTCCTGACTCCACACCACCTCGCCCCGAACATCCAGCCCCGGACTGATCGGCCCCGGACTGCGTTTCTCCTCCAGCACCGCTCGAAGCGATCGCAGAAGACCGGATCGGCGATCCAGAAGCAGCGTCCCCGAACTCTTCACCGCAGACGCTGAACCAGTCATCGCGCCCGTCACCTCACAGCTGAATCGCACCACCGCCCGCTCCGCCGTCAACTCCTCCAGACTGCACACCGTCGTCTGACTGATCACCGCATCCAGCCCCGCCAGCAGCGCAGCAGTCCGGTTGTCCGCATTCCACCGCTCGCTGCGGTCACCCAGAACACGCAGCGGGAGCAGTCCGGAAACCGCCAGCGGGTCCAGCGGAAACTGGAGCAGGTCCAGCTGCGGACGCGTCAGCCGCACGTCCGCACTGAACTGCAGCAGATGATTGTCGCTGCTGCCCACCAGAATCCGCCGCGCTCCCTCCGGAAGATCCGTCGACGTCTCGTGATCACTCCCCACTTTCGTTCGCGAAATCGCCTTCGTAAACCGCCGCGCAGCACGCCAGTAACCTGAAACTCCCGAAGGCAGCGCCGCAACCCGCTGCACAAAATCAAAGTCCCCCTGAGCCTCCAGGGAAAAATCCCGCTTGCCCGCCCCCGCCGGCGTCGACAACGTGCCCTGCACTCGCGACTGATAACGCACCCGCGTCAACAGCCCAGGCCACGGATCCGGACGCAACACAATTCCTGATCCCCTGCCCGCCTCATCTCCACACACCCACCACGGTACCCCAGCCGTCAGCCCCCCCAGAATCACAGACACACTCCGACGGGAAATCCGGTGGATCTGAAAAGAATCCAAATGATGCATGCGGAAAATTTCCGGGGCAAATGCGGAAAAGAAAATCGTTTCTTGTTGACAGCAGCCACTGAATATAATCTGCCCGTTCAAATTCGGGCAAGTTCCGTCTGAATCCCCCCAACCCCCGCCCGTCCCGCTGGACTTCATTCCCCGGCCATCGCCAGAATCCGCTGCCCCCTCCCACACTCCCCCGCCTCCCGGGCTGACTGCCATGCTCGCTCCCTCCGGTCCCCTCCTGCTCACACACCTCCTGCTCAGCACCTCCCGCTGCCTGCTCGACCCCATCTGCGCCGCCGCCACCACTGCCGCCGCAGCCACTGTCGCCGCAGCAGCCACTGTCGCCGCAGCCCATCCCGCACAGGACCCGACCGCCAGCACGGCCGCTGCCACGGCCGATATCGAATACACCCGCGATATTCAGCCGCTCCTGAAACGGCACTGCCATGACTGCCACGGCCCCGAAACCCAGGAAGGTCGCCTCCGACTCGATCGCCCCTCCAGCCTGCTCCAGGGTGGCGATTCCGGAGAACCCGCCATCATCCCCGGCAAACCAGAACTCAGCCACCTCCTGAAACTCGTTCGCGGTGAAGAAGCCGGCAAACGCATGCCACCCGAACCCGCCGAACAACTCACACCCCACCAGATCCGACTGCTCGAAGACTGGATCGCCGCCGGCGCCCCATGGCCCGAAGCCGAAACAGAACCCGCCGACGAACCTGCCCCCGCCATCGCGCACTGGGCCTTCCAGCCGCTCGCCCCGCTCTCTCCGCCGGCACTCCATTCCGACTGGGTTCGCAATGGCATTGACGCATGGATTCTTCACCGACTGCAGCAGGCAGGGCTCCAACCCAACCCTCCGGCCTCCCCGCTCGATCGCCTGCGCCGCCTGTCACTCGACCTGCACGGACTGCCACCAACACCCGCCGCTGTCAGGGACTTCACCGCCCGCAGCGACACCGCAACCCCGGACCACACCGCAGCCCCGGACC
>JBJTOM010000523.1:0-11481 GCA_046074585.1 Planctomycetota bacterium
CGTTTGCGGCATTCGGTTTGCGAACGAAGAGCTGAACGCCTCCCTTGAAGAGAATCCTCTGCCAGTTGCAGACGTTGGTCACACTGATGTCGTACTTCCGACAAACCTCAGAAACCGGCAGCCCCTCAACGAAGTGGGCTCTGAGAATGGCGACCTTCTCCTCGCCGGAATCATTGACACGTTTCCTTTGATTGAACATTGGCGACAACCTTTCTGTCATCGCCAAACTCCAGCACACTTTGCAGCCCATGAGACGAAAATCAGCAAAACATTTCTCACTTCTCACTTCGCTGCACACCGTACCGGCGTTGCAGTGCTGGTGCCCGCGGACTGCCGTCCGGCGGCTCAGAAGCTCTTTACCGGGGGATTGACATCCACTGCATGCCTTGTCATGTGGGGCGCAGCTTGAAAGACGAGTTCCGGTTTTCTTAGCACCGTTTCGTCATGCCAGCTTCGCCGTCCCGGTGGCGATGCGTCTCAGCAGGAGTTTCGCCCTCCCGGAGGCAGGCGGATCAGTGGCGTTCGGGAGCGTCGGCTGTGGCGGTTTGTTGTGCGGTGATGCGAACGAAGCACCAGCGGCGACCGGCGGGGCTGTTGATGATGCAGAAATGTTCTTCAGCAGCGGCGGGCGATTCGTGCACGGTGATCCGCGTGCGGCGTCCGTCATCAGAGACGCCCGTCCAGGTCCCTGCGGCGAGGTTTGCGGGGAGCGGAATGGCTTCATCGACGGGAGGCAGCGGGACTCCTTCGGACGGAATGGATGCGGGAACGACTGGAGCCTTCCGGAGGAGCGGCGATTGAGTGACGGCTGCGGAGCTGACAGCCGCGGCCAAGGGTTTTCCGGTCGCGTTGCGGGAGGCCAGCACGTGCTGTTGAATGGCGCGCTGATCCGCATCCCAGATCGCCATAAACAGGCTGGCGGCAAGAATGATGACCGATAGACGCAGGTTCATGGCTGAATTCCCGGAATCCGAAGAGGGTTGCATGGTGGATATCGTCTGCGAGGACGGGACATCTGGTGGAATTCCGGCTGCGGACCTGGCAGGCCGGTCAGACGGCGAAAGGGAATCCGAAGAAATCGATTGCAGCGACTTCGCCGGCCCGGCCACATCTGCAGAGAATTCCCCTGCGGTAACTCAACTGCCTTCACAAAGAACCCACATTGTCATCTGGCACCGCCGTTTTCGGCTGATAACATTCACGCCGTGGCCGTTTCCAGCCTTCAGCCTGACAGGACTCCTGCTTGCCTCAGAAGATTCTCATTGACGCGGACCCGGGCATCATAGACGCCCTGGTTGTTCTTGCTGCGCTCGCCGACCCCGCACTGGAAGTGCTGGCGCTGACCCCTTGTCCTGGCGCGGTCACGGGTCTGCAGGCCATGCGGAACCTGCAGTACCTGACGGGGCTGCTTGATCCGCTGCGACATCCGCGAATCGGATTGTCAGACAATCGGTCAGCGCCTGCTGACCAGATGCCCCGGGGTTTGCCTCACCCGCAGGTGCTCAACGGCCGTTTTGGCCTGGGCGAAACCGAACCGCTCGTGCCCGACCTTGTTCATCGCCGTGAATCGGCCCGTCTGATTGTGGACCTTGTTCGTGAATTTCCTGGTGAACTGCGAATCATCACGCTGGGGCCGCTGACGAATATCGCCGCTGCCATCGAGCTTGACCCTGAGTTCCCGGTGCTGCTCAACGGTCTGATCTGCCTTGGCGGGACCCTGTCATCCGCTGGAGATGTGACTGCGTCGGCGGAATTCAACATCTGGAGCGATCCGCAGGCTGCCCGCAGCGTGCTCCGCTCACCTGTCGGGAAAATCTTTGTACCGCTGGAGATTATGCAGGGCCCGGGGCTCACGTTCGAGGACATTGATCGCCTCACCGGACTGATTCCGTCCACACCCGTCGGTGAATTCTCCGCCGCGTTGCTTCAGTTCGCAGCCCGCACCAGCCGTCAGTTTCTCCCGTGTGAAGAAGTCCGGCTGCCGGCCGCCACGGTGCTTGCGATAGCAGCCGGTGCTGTCCGGATGGAGACGCAGCAGGTCGCCGTTGACGTGGAAACCACTGGTGAACTCACTCTGGGAGCGATGATCGTCGACCGCCGCCGCGTCCGCCAGGCACCCATTTCCGCGGAACTTGTGACCGGGCTGGATCACGCTGCGGTCCTTGATCATTTCTGCCGGGGCATTCGTCGAGCGGCAGTGCGGTGAACTGCCGAGCCCGTCAAAGGCATCACGCATTTGGTGTTTTCAGCATTTCAGAGGCCCGGTACAATTTCGCAAGGCACCCGGAAGCCGGCAGATGGTGTCCACGCAGAAAAGGAACGCAACAGCATGAGTTCGGCATTCAGCGATGACGAAGCCACCACGGGCCCCGTCACATCCCGCGGCAGGGACTGGCCCTGCCTGCGTCAATTCATCGTTTTTCTTGAAAACCGTGTGGGATCGCTCCACGATCTGCTCCGGCGCGTCGAACGGGACGACCTGAAGATCGTCGCCCTCTCCATCCTCGATGCCTCCGACTGTGCGGTCGCACGACTCATCGTCGACCACTACGAACGCGCCCAGGAACTGCTCACCTTTTCCGGTGTGCGATTCTTTGAAACCGACGTCATCGGAGTGCTCCTGCCGGCCGTTGACCAGCCACACACTGTTCTGCTGGGCAGCCTGATGTCCGCGGAAGTCAACGTCGACTATGTGTATCCCATGATGTACCGCCGCAATAACCGCGGCGCCGTAGCGATTTATTCAAATGACCGCGAAGAAACCCTGCGAGTGCTCCGCGAACGCCAGTTCGATCTGATCACCGAAGATGATTTGCTGCATCACGATGAATTTTACTAAACGCTCTGACACACTCGCCGGGCACGGCCAGCGGACAGCCTGTCGACTTCCCCTGCTGCCGGCATTCCTGCTCCTGCTCGCTCTGGTCTGCAGTTCAGCGATTGCTGATGAACTCGGGGGCATCGCTTTTTGCGACGAGGCCCCGCCCACCGTTCCCGGGGCCAAAGACGCTGAGGCCGCAGCAACCGACACCGCAGCGCAAGCCGCTGAATCTCCGCCCGACTCGCCCCTTGAGGATCTCAACTACGCCGCTGTCCGCGTGCCGGCCGCCGAAGATTTCCTCCGCAGACTTCCCGCAGACGAGTTGCCGGAATCCGCCTTTCAGTCTCTGCACGAAATCTTCTCATTCAACGACGACGCGTTTCTGATTGATCCGGCTGCTGGTCGCTGGCAGGGTTTGCGTCAGACGGCCCTTGACAGGCTTCTGCGGGCTGGTTTCTCGGTGCAGCAGGCGTGGAATCGGACCGCGATGGCGTCCGCTGACGTTGCATGGAGTGCGGCGGTCAGTCGCGGTGATGCCGCCGCAGCCGCTCGTGTCGCCGCTGGCTGGCCGCTCTCCGAATACGATCTGCGACTGACGCTGCTGCGGGCCCTGGAAGCCTGGCACTCTGGTGAATCCGCGACTGCCGACGCCACCATCACCCGCACTCTCAACCGCTTCCGCGGCACGGCACTGCAGTCCCGCGCCGAGACACTCCTGCGACCACTCAAAAACCGCCTGCAGCCTGCCGCCAATCCCAGTCCTTCCAATCCTGCCGCACCACCACCCACCGTCTCGACACCGTGGCCACGGTCCGTCTGGAACTGGCGGGAGCTCGTCAGGCAACAGGATGCTGAGCGACAGCAGGCCGAATCCACGCTGCTGCTTTCCATGGACCCCGATACGGCCGCACGGATGCGTTCCTTCGAGCTCTGGAAACCCACGCTCTGGGGCCCGTGGATCATCAGCCGCGCCCCCTCACGACTCGTCGCCCTCGATCGCCGCACCGGCGCTGAATGCTGGTGGCTTTCGACGGATCAGGCACTCCGCGATCCCTCCGCTCCGCATCATGAAGATGATTCCGGCGAAGTCATCTGGCAACTGTCCCCAGGTAACCAGGCCGGCATTATTGACAGCAAACTCGACAGCCGATGGGGAATGCTGGCTGTCGATGACGAATCTCTGTGGCTTGTGGACCGCCTCCCCGTACTCAGCGGACTCGATCCGCCGTCCGCCCCATTCACCGGTGGACGACTGAATCCGTGGCTCCCTGATGAGCTCCAGCCCGATACCGGAAACGTCGGTTCCCGTCTGATCTGTCTGCGACGGTCCGTCACGGCTTCAGAAATACCCGTCACAGCGTCAGCAGGAACGGACGCTGCGAACACGGCCGTCGCCTGGGAGGTCGCCGCCAACAGCCCTCCTGATGTCGCCTGGATCATCGGCGAAGGGGTCTGGCAATACCACGTGGCGACCCCTGCAGATCCTGCGTCCGATCCTGTCACACCCACGCGTAACGCCCCGGCCGCTGCTGCTTCACTGTCCGCTCCACGCGGTCCCGCACCGCCTTCCACAGACAGCTCCCAGTCTGACGCTGACCACCCCGCCAGCGTCGCCGCTCCACCCCTGTTTGCCAGCGGCCCTGCCGTTCACGAACACCGCCTGCTGATTCTCAGTGAATCCCCGGAAACGGAACAACTCGACGTACTCTGCCTCAGCCGCAGCACGGGACGCACTCTCTGGCGACAGCCGCTGCTGCAACTGGCACTCCTGCACTCGCTCCGTGAAGCTGCCGGAGGCGTCTGCCAGTCTGTCTGCCTCGTCTGCGATGACACCGTCATCTGCAGTCTTGAAGGTGCGATACTGGCCGCCGTGGATCTCGGCGACGGACACTGCCGCTGGATGCTTCCTCTGACCCGACTGCAGAGTGCCGATGCGGGTGCCCTTCCGATGCTCTTTCCAGGTGAGCAGCCTGCCACCGGAGTCCCCACTCGGTGCCCCTTCCTGCCTGTAGCCAGCCGGAATGTGGTGATTTGTGCAGCACCTGGGTCAATGGAACTGCAGGCCATTGAAGCCCGGACCGGCAGAGTGCTCTGGAGGGTGCCGCGCATCGTCTCCGGTGCCACAGGCCCGGGTGGCAGCCCGGATCTGCTCGCAGCGGGACTCTTCGATGATCGCCTGATCCTTGTCGGGGAACGCCACTGCCGCTGTCTTTATGCTGACACCGGCACCCAACTCTGGGTTGTTGAAACCGGGCTCTGCAGCGGCACGCCACTCTGCAGCCCCAGTCGACTCGTATTGCCGCAGCTGGACGGTCGTCCGCTCGTCATTGATCTGCAGCGTGGCCGTCGCATTGAACAGTCCAGTCAGTTCCTGCCATCGGGAGCCGGCGAAATCCTTGGATCGCTCGCTGGCGATGACGAGTATGTCTTCAGCGGCACCGCGGGAGTGCTCACGGCCTGGCGCAGAGCGGACGTGGCTGCTGCCGGTGATTCGGGAGTCAACGCTTCGGTCTCCCTCGATTCTTCGCCCGGCGACCGGACTTCAGGCGACCGGGCTGCCGAAGAGCACGCCCTTTCCAGTCGCCGCGCCGTCCTGCCGAAGCTGTCTTCCACCGAAAAGCTGCAGGCGCTGCTGCTGAACGGCGACGGCAGGGCTGCAGAGGACCTTCGCAACCGCCTGCAGCTCTCCTCCGAACTGCTCAGCGAAGCCTGGCTGCTTGAACGCGGCACAGCACTCGATCAGTCACCCCCGCACGGCGTTGCACCGCCAGTCGTGCCGCTTCCCGCAGCACTCTCACTGACCCCCTCCGGGCAGCTCCGACTCCAGCTGATCGAAGCGGTTGCAACCGGCAGGCCACCTGCGGATGATTTGCCGGCGAACGATGGGCTGCAGCAGCTGTCGTCGCTGTGGAGCGTGAGTCTGCCCGCTCTCAGACCGATCCGTCTGCCGCAGCCAGCCACCGTCGCTGCCGTTGAATCACTTCCACTGGGACAGCTGCGGCGTCTGGCGGAATCTGCCTGTCTGCACCCTGGAGAGAGCGGTTCCCCGGAAACACTCAGTCTGCTCGTTCAGGAATTGTCCCGTCGCGGGCTCACGACCGGGGCCGAACTTGTCGCCGCCGCCTGGTGGCTGGAAGCGATGACGGGCTCCGGGGGCGTCGTGGGGGCTGAGCAGGCTGCGGAGTGGCTGCGGCGGATTCGCGGGCTGGAATTACCTGCGATCGGATCCCCGGTCGGCCTGCAGTCCGCTTCGGCAGGCACGCTGGTGGCCAACGCAATTCTGCAGCTGCGTTCCACTGACGCCGCTGCCGCCGATCCTGAGGGGGAAGACATCTCGTCAGCTGCCCCCTGGTGGCTGCCTCATGATGTGCGTCTGGCCGTGGCCACCGAGACAGGCCGCAGTCTGCTGATCCTTGATCGAGCGGGCGCGGGGCTGCTCGATCAATTCCCCAGTGAATCCAACTGGAAGTCGCCGTCCATTCCCTTTCGTCAGACCAGCCATCAGCTGGCCGCTCCAGCGATCATTCCACTGCTCAACAGCAATCGCCTGCAAATGACAGCTCTGCAGCCCGACGGCCGCATTCGTGTGCTCTGGTCGGAGGATCTTCCGGGGGCGGCACTGGCTGTGCTCGAACCGCAGTTCGGTCCGCTCTGGCCCGGGGGATTGATCATGCACTTCGCAGATCAGCTCTCCTGCCGACACCCGCTCACTGGCCGTCTGCTGTGGCAGCGGCAGCTGCCACAGGAATTTGATCACCACGGTCTGCTGCCATCCCGATGTTTTGGAGATCACATTGCGGTGGCGTTACTCGGCAGCGATGGCGACTCCTGTGAAAGCTACCGTGCGAGTGACGGGCGGTTCCTTGGACGCTGGCCGGTTGAAATCGGCCGTGGGACCGAATGTGGTACCGTCGGACGCCTGCTCATTTACACCGACCTGGATTACCGCCTGCATCTGTTTGATCCGGCGACCGGAACCGAACGGCTGCAGCAGGAACCACCAGTCATCATTGCCGCCACGCAGACCGAGTCCCTGTTTGCTTCTCTTCCGGGCAACCGAATTCTGACGATCACCAATGCTGGTGAACTTGTGCTGATCGATCTGGAGTCCGGTCAACAACTCTTCCGCACCAGACTCCCGCCGGCGGAAACCATGGCTGCCGTCAGCAGTCTGCAGGCCGTGGAATCCGGCGGGCAGCTGCTGGTGGAAGTCGAGAACATCGGCGGAGCGGCTGCTGGAGGGTTCGCAGCAGGAATCAATCTGCCTTTTCGGCAGCAGGCGGGGGTGGGTTTGCAGGGCATGGGAGGCATTGGTGAAGAGCTCCGCAGAGCCCCTCGCGGCGTCGACCTTGAGATCGACGACGGACTGCTCTGCTGTCTTGATGCCGCCACCGGCCAGCTGCTCTGGGTGCAGCCCCGCTACGACTGTCGACTGCAGCGTGTGGCGGGTGATCCAACGGACCTTGTGATCCTGACGGAGCTGCGTTACGGGCGATCCCAGGATGCAGACGGGGGACTGGCTCAGCACGTCAATCTTGAAGTGCTGCATGCCCGGACGGGTGAAGTGCTCTTGAAAGCCGGCAGAATCACGATGTCCGGTGTTCATTCTGCGTGGCACGATGCGCGAGCGTCTGAAATTCGCCTGATGGCCACTGATGGAGCCGTGGTCATTCGTCGGCAGCCGTGAATGCCGCCGGTGGATTCGCATTGCCAAACACGCGTGCTCACGGGCCGCAATGGTGTGCGGCACTGACACGTGGTCGGAGCGGAGCGGCGGCAGTTCGGCGTCTGCGTAACTTGCTTACTCGTGCGGCGTCAGACTTCAGCGAGAGGCTGCCCGTCATCCAGCAGAAACTGTGGACGCCCCTGAGGATCAGGCAGTGTGATGGTGCGGGCATCCAGACCAAGGCAGCGATACAGCGTAGCGAAGACATCCTTGTAGGTCACAGGTCTTGAGGCGACTTCATCGCCGAGGCGATCGGTGGAGCCGATTACCTGACCGGTCTTCAGACCTCCTCCGGCAAGGAATGCCGGGCCGGCCTGGGGCCAGTGATGTCTTCCGCCGGTTTTGGGATCAATTCGTGGCGTGCGCCCGAATTCTCCCCAGACAACGATGCTGACATCGTTGAGCATGTCACGTTCTTCGAGGTCCGTGATCAGCGCGTGCAGCCCATGGTCGACAATCGGGAGCAGGTTGCGCATGCGGGGGAAATTGTCGCTGTGAGTGTCGAAGTCGCTGATGGAAACGCTGACGTATCGCACACCAGCCTGGATGAGTCGTCGAGCCAGCAGAAACTTGCGGATGGAATCGGGACCTTCGCTGGTGGTGGACTGACGACCGGCAGCCGCTGCGGGGGCGGTGTATCGCTGGAGCACCTGAGGGTCTTCGGTGCTGAGATCCAGAGCTCTGGCCAGTGCACCGGAGAGAAGAATGCCAACGGCCTGGCGACCGAACTGGTCCATGGCATCCATCATACCGCTGCGATCTGCGTCGCGTCGCAGCCGGTCGAGACTGGCAAGCAGTACCTGGCGGTCGTCAATCCGGCCGGCTGTCAGTCGGGGGTTGAGCGTCAGACTGACGCTGTGGTCCTGGCCCAGTCGTCGGAGTTCGTTCTGCATGCCAGGTTCGAGCACACGACGGAACAGTTGGGAAATATCCGGTCGAAACGGCTGAGTTGCCGGGCCAAGAAAGCCCGGGCGAGCGCTGTTGCGAACCTGCGGCCGCCCCTGCATGAGGTCGATAAAAGCCGGTGCAGGATCGTCGCTGCGGCCAAGGAGTTTGGAAACCACGCAGCCGACCGCCGGCCGACCTCCCAGCGATTCCAGATCCTTCGCTGCGTAACCGCTTTGGCACTGAAAGGCATCGTGAGCCCCTGCTGACCCGGTGAGCGATCGGATGAAGACAAACTTGTCTGCGATTGAAGCGATTTTCGGGAGCAGTTCAGTGACGCGGACACCTGGAAGAGTCGTGGCAATGGTGTCGAATTCGCCGCGAATTTCGACTGGAGCTTCGGGCTTTGGATCAATAGTGTCCAGGTGTGGCGGGCCACCGTCCAGATGAATGTTGATAATCGCCTTGCGGGAATTCCGAATCTTCGCCGCTGATTCGGCACGCAGCAATTGCGTTAAGCAGGGGCCGCCCGCACCGAGCGTTCCAATCTGCAGCACCCCGCGGCGAGAAACACGCGAAACGCCCACTTGAGGGAGTGCGGATTGCAGAATCATCAGGCAGGCTCCGGTTCAGGCGGGATTGTCAAAGGCAGTCATGTCAATTGTCGCCGGAAGATTTCCAAATGTACAGACAAATCAGGGAAAACCACTTTCTCACTCAAACATCCCCATCACAGCCGCATTGGGTGCCGCAACGACCGGAGTTTCAGCGGCCCCTGCAAGGCTAAGAACCGGACTGTCTGTCCGTTGAATTCACGAATTCAAAGTTCGGAGCCTCAGCCAATCAGTTCCGGCATCGGCGGACGATGATCCATCACATATTGTGGTCGGCCGGCAAAGTCCCGGAGCGTGGAGTCAAGGTCGACGCCCAGGTGGCGGTAGAGTGTCGCCAGGACCTCGCCGAAATGCACCGGGCGCTCGGCGATTTCCGCCCCGAGCCGATCGGTAGCGCCAATCACCTGACCTGTTCGAAACCCGCCACCGGCAATCAGGCCACCGCCAACCTGAGGCCAGTGGTCGCGTCCGGCATCTTTGTTGATCGTCGGTGTCCGACCGAATTCGCCCCATGCCACAACCGCCACGTCTTTGTTCATACCACGTTCATGCAGATCGGAGATCAGAGCACTGAGGCCCTGGTCGAATTGCGGCAGGTGAGTCTTCTTCATGCCGTTGAAATTATCTGAATGAAAGTCCCAGCGGCCGAAGTTCAGCGTCACAACGCGACAGCCAGCTTCGACCAGTCGTCTGGCAATCAGGAAGTGCTGGAGATTTCGCGGAGCACCGTCTCCGAAATTGCGTGCGTCACCTTCACCGTAACGTTCCCGCACGTGCTGCGGTTCCCGAGAAACATCGAGGGCTTCGACCAGACGACTGGATGTGAGAATATCGAAGGCCTGTTGTGTGAACGCATCCATAGCAGCCAGCATGCCACCATTGTCGCGCGCGTTGCGGAGGCGGTCCACGGAGCGTTGCAGGGATCGACGGTCTTCAAGCCTTGTGGCGTCAATCCCGTTGAGCACCATGTCCTTCTGAGCAGGGCCGGAGGGACGGAAGGCGGAGCTGGAAATACCCAGGAACCCCGGCAGGCCCGGAGAACCGTAGGGAGGGTGACCCGTGTCGGGAGACAACCCGACAAACGGTGGCACCGCGGCATTCCGTGGCCCCTGCAGCTTCGAGATGGTGGAACCGAACGATGGCCATCCACCAGGCGGTTGCTGACGTTTTGAGCGGCCTGTGTAGCAGATGAACGAATCGTGATCGCCGTCCGGCGAGCCGTACACGGATCGCAGGGGCACACAGAGATCCATGATTCCGGCCAGACGCGGCATGTGCTCACAGATTTCGATGCCCGGCACATTGGTGGCGATCGGCTGGAATTCACCCCGGATCTCTGATGGGGCATGCATCTTGAGATCATACATGTCCTGGTGGCCCGGTGCGCCGCACATGTAGATCATGATGACGGCCTTGCGAGAATTGGCTGTGCCGGCAGCCTGATCCGCACGCAGGACCTGAGGCAGGCCAAGTCACCAACCGAAAGAGTTCCCAGACGCAGCGCGTCCCTGCGGGAAATGCCGTTGCAGAGCGTACGGCGCAGACCGTTGATGGTAAGCATGGGGAAACTTTCTGAAAGACACCAGGGCAGGCTGGGAATCGGCAGGATATTGAGGCGGGGTAACACAGGCGGTACGAGCGGAGTCTACCCGGATTATCGGCGGTTTGGAACAGTTTTCAGGCGAATGGTTGCCGCTTGTTCCCGGAAAAACACTCAATTTTTCATCGCTGTGGCCCATTTTCCCGAACTGCCCGCGGTCGATCTGCGTCGCCCCGGTACACGAGCATCCGGATGCTGCTTGCAGTTCATCCAACGAAGCTGCAGAATCCTACAGAGAAGTCCGGTTCCCCACCGAAAGTCACTGCGATGCCCAAAGCTAAAGGAAAAATCAGCAAAAAAGCCAGCCGGAAAGCCAGCCGGAAGACTGACACCAAAACCCGCGTCAGAACAGGAGCGGAATTCAGCCCACGATTCCGAATCACCAATGCCATCGCTCGGGATCTGACGACCATTGAACGTGCCCGAGGATTCCTCCAGGCTGCCACATTGTCGGAACAGTGGGTCACAAATATGAGCCAGCGTGCCCTGCTGCTGGAAGCCCACCACACCACACACATCGAAGGCACGCAGCTGACCCTCGAACAGTCCGAAAAACTGCTCGCAGGAAAGCAGGTTCACGGCGTCTCGAGAGATGACCGCCTTGAATTGCTCAACTATCGCGATGCGTTCGAGCTCGTTGCCAGATACATTCTCAGCGACAGCCCCATCACCGAGACACTCGTTCGCGAAATCCATCGGCTGCTTGTGGTCGGTGTCCGCGGCGGAGAAGCTCGACCGGGTGAATACCGCCGTGTGCAGAACCTCGTCGCCAATACCGAAACTGGCCAGATCATCTACACCCCTCCACCAGCAGGCGACGTCCCCGAGCTCATGC
>JBJTOM010000524.1:0-14079 GCA_046074585.1 Planctomycetota bacterium
TGCTCGGCGAAGCGTACCCAGTCCCTCGGGCCTTCCCACGAAGTCCGTGGCAGTATTGTAGCCCGCGGACTGCCGTCCGACGGCAGCAGCGCGTTAACGGGGGGGCGGTTCTGCCGAGTCGAATGAAGAACGTCGCCGGCGAACGTCGGCGCAGGGGGCGTTATCAATGGATCCCCGAGTTTGATATCCACTCAGTGGCGGATTTGCAGTCAGCGTGCGACGATCACTCGATGGGTTTCAGGAGCAGGGCCATTTACAGCATCGCTCCGCAAAATGGGTACAACGGCCATATTGCTTGCTCGGCCCAGTTCGACCGGAAGGCCGACTCCACCCCATGACCACGATGGCTGCGAAGCCACCCGCAACCCCTGCAATGCACCACTCCGCAACTGCCCTGCTGCTGCTCTTTCGGTTGGAAAGGGCGCTCATGTCAAACTGGAACTGACAACAGAATCGGCCATCCGCTGTGCCAGCCTGCCTAAAGCGTGCATCTTTGGCATACTTGAGCACTGAAAGGTGGTCTGTGTGGAGAATAAGCATGTTGCGCTCTGTTCTCTGTCCCTCTGTCGCACCAGCTCGCCCGCAGCGGCGATCTGCCTCATCACTGGATTGTCATCGAACAGCCCCGGACTTCTCCGCCAGTCCTTGCCTGGCAGTCGCGGGGATGTAGCCGCCCGGATTCTTGTAAGGACGTCCTGCATTTGCTGCTCAAGTGTCTGAATCGCCAGTTTCATGGGCGCATTCGACATCTCCTCGTCTTCTCCCAACGTAGCTCAAAGCAGACAAATCCCTGTTGCAGAATATGCCATTCAGACCACAGCAGGCCAGGCGATTTGAAACGCACACAGTGAGTCTGCCAATTCGTGTTCGAATGGCCGTCACCGGAGAGCTGAGTGATCCCTGTTACCATCGGTGACGGCCTTGGTGACAGTACTGAGGGATCGGCAGGTCTGGCCGGCGTACTCAAAACCCCGTTTGAGGAATCGGGCCTGCACCGAGCCGCCCTTGTACTCGCAGCCGAGGAGAGTTCCGGGAGTTTGCGGGCGGGAATCTTCCGGGATCCTGACGGGGACAGATTCGGGAGGGCGAGGCTGTCCTGTCCAGGGAAACTCCGTCCAAAGGTCCTGCGCTTGCCAGATGTTTCCCCTGGCGTTAACGTCTGGCGAGGTCTTTCGGTCCCGTACTGTTTCAGGAGCATCGCCATGGTTGAGGGGAGTCGTCGGGATTTTCTGCAGGCGGCCGCGGTTGTTTCGGCAGGAGCGTACGCACAAGGGACCGTGGCCGTGGCGGCTGCAGACGACCGCAAACTCCGACTGGCCCTGATCGGCTGTGGAGGTATGGGGAGCGGCCATCTGCGGGAACTTTCCAAACGCACGGACGCCGAAGTCGCCTGGGTTTGTGACGTCGACAGTCAGCGACTTGCTGCCGCGGCAAAGATCGTTGAAGACGGTTCCGGCAAGGCTCCGCAGACCACCGCCGACCTCCGCAAAGTGCTGGATGACGCCGGCATCGACGCCGTGTTCATTGCCACACCTGACCACTGGCACACGCCCGCAGCAATCCTTGCACTGGACGCCGGCAAGCACGTGTACGTGGAAAAGCCCTGCTGCCACAACGTCCGCGAAGGCCGACTGCTCGCCGAAGCCGTCAAACGTTCCGGCAAAAAGCTCCAGGTCGGCACGCAAAGCCGCAGCACGGAAATGGTGCGGGCCGGGATTCAGCGGCTGCAGAATGGCGACATCGGTGAAGTGCTGGTGGCCAAAGCCTGGAACAGCCAGCGTCGCGGTACCATTGGCAGACGCGAAGCTGCCGAAGCCCCGGCTCACCTGGATTTTGATGCGTGGCTCGGCCCTGCTCCTGCCGTCCCCTACCGCCCCAATCTGCTCCATGGTATCTGGCGGTGGTGGTACGATTTCGGCTGCGGTGATATCGGCAATGATGGCGTTCACGACATTGATGTGGCTCTCTGGGGTCTGGGCGTGGACACGCACCCTACCCGCGTCGCCTGCCTCGGCGGCAAATATTTCTTCGATGATGATCAGCAGTTCCCGGATACGCAGTACGCGGTGTGCGATTATCCCGTCGCGGGTGCTCCCGAGGGACGCTGCAAACAACTGATCTTCGAACAGCGGATCTGGTCGCCGTACGTCCAGGAAGGCTATGAAAACGGGGCGGCGTTCTATGGCACGGAAGGACTCCTTGTGATGGGCCATACTCGCGGCTGGACGCTCTATGGCCCCCGCAACAAAGTGCTCGCTGAACAAACCGGCGCCATGGATCTGCCTGGACATCATTCCAATTTCCTTGAGGCCGTCCGCAAGCCCGACGTGCAGACCAACGCGGATGTGAATGCCGGTCGTCTCAGCGCCACCATTGTGCATCTGGCCAATATCGCCGCCCGCACCGGTGAAGTGCTCACCTTCGATCCCCAACAGGAACAGATCACCAGCAGCGAACGCGCAAATGCGCTTGTGCAGCGGCAGTACCGCGATCACTGGGCACGCCCCAAAGGCACCTGAAAAATCGGACAGAACATTCATCACCCGCCTCAATGAACCAGAGGACTCTACTTCCATGCGACAATTCGGAATCCCCTTCATGCTGGCAGCCATGGCAATTTCAGCGTCCGCTGTTCACGCGGAACTCAAGGACGGCGAAACCGTGATCTTCCTCGGCGACTCCATCACCCAGGCGGGTGCCGGAGAAACCGGCTACGTCACGCTCGTCCGCAAGGCCATCGAAACCGCCCGACCGGATTCAGGAATCAAGGTCATCGGAGCCGGTATCAGTGGCAATCGCGTCCCCAACCTGGAAGCCAGACTGGACCGCGATGTGCTGGCCCACAAGCCCTCTGTTGTCGTGATTTACATCGGCATCAATGATGTGTGGCACACCAAAAGCGGTCGCGGTACGCCAGCGGCGGAGTACGAAAAAGGACTCAGCAGCCTGGTAAAACGCTGCCAGGATGCCGGGGCAAAAGTCGTGCTGTCGACGCCCAGCGTCATCGGTGAAAAGACCGATGGCAGCAACGAACTGGACGGCCTGCTGGATGAATTCTGTGGCATCAGTCGCCGTGTCGCAGCCGAATCCGGAGCTGTGCTGCTGGATCTGCGCGCTGCCTTTCTGGGGTATCTGAAGGAATACAACACCGCCGGTGAATCGCAGGGAGTGCTGACCACAGACGGCGTGCATCTCAACGACGCCGGCAATCGCTTCGTCTCTGTACGAATGCTTGAAGCGATCGGTGAACGGCCAGCGAAAAAACGCCTGCTGCGACATGTGGTGCTCTTCCGCTACAAGTCTGAAACCACCCCCGCACAGCTTGACGAAATCAACCGTGCTTTCCACGACCTGCAGCTGCAGATTCCGGAAATCCGTGGATTTGAACGCGGCACCAACAACAGCCCGGAAGGACTCTCTAAAGGCTTCACCCACGGCTATCTGGTGACCTTTGAGTCGGAAGCCGACCGCGACGCCTATCTGCCGCATCCGGCGCATCAGAAGTTCGTTGAGCTGCTTGGTGGAAAACTGGAGGAGCCCTTTGTATTCGACTACTGGACTGTGGAATAAAAACACTCCAGGGGTATTTTGTCAAATCACTCCCATTCGCCCGGTTTTCTGTTGCCAGTTCGATGCTGCGCAGGGAGAATGCAGCCTGCGCAGCTGAATCCCGCCCACCATCCTCCTGGTCCCTCCACATGTCCCGCCATCACTGCGGTCGCTTTCGGCCACACGCTCAAACTCGCCGCGGCCTGCTGCAGGCGGCCGCCTGCGGTTTTGGTGCTGTCGCTGCCAATCACCTGCTGGCGCAGGACCAATCAGCAGCACACACGACACACCACACGCCCACTGCCACCAGCGTGATCTTTCTCTACATGGACGGCGGCGTCTCCCAGGTCGATTCCTTCGACCCTAAACCGGAACTGGACAACCAGCACGGCAAACCGTTCCCCGCCCCGATCGAACCGACTCAGTTCAACAACATCGGCAACACGCTGGCCAGTCCCTGGAAGTTCAAAAACCACGGTCAGTCCGGCATCCCTGTCAGTGACCTGTTTCCGGAAATCGCCAAACACGTCGACGACCTCGCCGTGATCCGCTCGATGACGTCCAACTTTCCCGAACACACCAACGCCAACTACTTCCTGCACACCGGCTCCGGCCTGCAGGGGCGTCCGTCGATGGGCGCCTGGTTCGGCTATGGCCTGGGCAGCGAATGCCAGGACCTTCCGCACTTTGTCATTCTCAACGGCGGACTCATTCCGCCCGGCGGGCTGGATAATTTCGGCAGCGGATTTCTGCCGGCCAGCTGGCAGGGATCCGTCTTTGGTCTCGGCAATCCTCCGGTCTCCGATATCCTCCCGCGTGAACAATCTCCGGTTCAGCAACGCCGCAAGCTGGAGCTGATTCGCGCGCTCGATCAGGCTGCCGCCCCGCGCTACAGCCACGATGATCAGGTCGAATCCGCAATCCTCAACTACGAGCTGGCCGCCAGAATGCAGCTCGCCGTCCCCCAGCTGATGGATCTTGCCGACGAAACTCAGGCCACCCAGGACATGTACGGCCTCAATGACGAATTCCCCAACACCCGCACATTCGCCCGCGAATGTCTCCTCGCCAGACGACTCGTCGAACGCGGAGTCCGCTTCATCGAACTCACCTGCCCTCCCGGCAACGGCGATCGCTGGGATCAGCACGCCAATCTCGTCGACGGCCACAACAAAAATGCCCGCTCCGTCGACAAACCCATTTCCGCACTCCTCACCGACCTCAAACAACGCGGACTCCTCAATCGCACACTCGTCGTCTGGACCGGCGAATTCGGACGTACCCCCTTCGCTCAAGGCTCAGATGGACGCGATCACAACCCCTTCGGCTTCTCCATGTGGATGGCCGGGGGCGGTGTCAAGGGCGGTACCATCTACGGTGCCACAGACGATTTCGGCTATAAGGCCATCGCTGACAAAGCCGAAATTCACGACCTCCATGCCACCATGCTGCACCTGCTCGGCATCGACCACACTCGACTCACCTACCGCTTCGGCGGTCGCGACATGCGGCTCACGGATGTCCATGGCATTGTCCTCAGGGATGTGCTCGCCTGAAACTGCCAACCACCGGACCACCACCATGACCGCATCACCCCCACAGGTGCTCGGGGCCCGTGGCGAAAACGCCGCCGTCTCCTTCCTCAGACAACTCGGCTACCGCATCCTCGATACTCAGTTCCGCAATCACTTCGGCGAAATTGACATCATTGCCCTCGATGGCGATGTGAACGTGTTCACCGAAGTCAAAACCCGCGCCTCCACCAGCGACGGCCAGCCATTCGAAGCTGTCAACCGTCGCCGCCAGCAACGACTCACCCGCGCCGCACTCGCCTGGCTCAAATTCCACAACAAACTCAATCAGCCTGCCCGCTTCGACATCATCTCCATCGTCTGGCCTCAGGATTCCAAAATACCGCAGATTACCCACTACCGCAACGCCTTTCAGGCCTCCGCCGCTGGCCAGATGTTCTGACGGTGCAGTAACCCACGTTCTTCGCAAAACTGAAAAATGTTCAAACAACAATTGTCTTGACAACACTCTACCAGTGCGGTAGTGTTTTCGTTTGGAACGGCTCCGGTGAACTGCCAATGCCAGTTCGCCGGCTGACAAGCGGCAGGTTTCCTGGTGCTCTTCAGTAAAGGGATTGGTCGATGCAAATGCTGCTCATCGTGCTCGGGACGGCTGTTTTCCTGTCGCTTGCCTATCGAATTTACGGTCCGATTCTCGAGCGTTTGTTTCAGCTGGACAACAGGCGTGCGACCCCAGCGGTCTCGATGCGGGACGACGTCGACTATGCACCCTGTGCCACACCATCACTCCTGAACCAGCACTTTTCTGCGATTGCAGCGGCGGGGCCGATTGTTGGTCCGATTCTGGCTGGACTCTACTGGGGCTGGGGCCCTGCGTTGCTGTGGATCCTGCTGGGATCCGTGTTCATCGGCGGTGTGCACGACTTTTCAGCGCTGGTGGCCTCTATCCGTCACCGCGCGACCTCGATCACGATGGTGGTCAGGGCGCATGTCAGTCGCCGAGCCTATCTGGTGTTTCAGATTTTTGTCTACATGGCTCTGATGTACATCATCGTGGCTTTTACGGACATCACAGCAACGATGTTCGTGGGGGCGATCGACCTGAAATCCGACAAATCCTTTTCCTCGCTCAGTGCTGCGCTTGCTCAGGAGGGTGCTGATCCTTCCATGATTTTTCAGTCCGGCAGCGTGGCAACCTCTTCTCTGCTGTACCTTGTGCTGCCATTTCTGATGGCCCCTCTGCTGCTTAGGGGGCGTCTGACGACGTGGTCAGCACTCGTGTTTTTTGGTCCTCTGGCAGTGCTTGCCATTCTGGCCGGGCCGTATCTGCCGCTGAATGTCGACGTGCTGCTTCAGCGCTGGCAGCCCGATTTAACCCCTGCCCAGGCATCCGCTCTGGCGATTCGCTGCTGGAACGTCTTCCTGCTTCTGTATTGCGCCGTTGCGTCTGTGTTGCCCACCTGGCTGCTTCTTCAGCCTCGCGGAATTCTGGGTGGTGGCTTTATGTTCGCGGCTCTGGGTTCCTGTGCACTGGGCATCATCAGCAGCAGCATCGCTGGCACCAACAGCATCAACCTGCCGATGTTCCGCGGGCTGACCCCGGACGGCGCTGATCCGCTCTTTCCGTTTCTCTTCATCACCATTGCCTGTGGCGCCTGTTCCGGCTTTCACTCCCTGATCGCTTCCGGGACGACATCCAAGCAGTTACCAGCCGAATGCAGCGCACGGCCGATTGGTTATGGTGCGATGCTGCTGGAGGGAATGGTGGCGGTGCTTTCGCTGTGCTGCGTGATGCTGTTGTCGCCGGATTCCCCCCTCACCAAGGCCTCCCCTAACTTCATTTACGCCAGCGGGATCAGCAGCTTCCTTGCCGTGCTCGGACTGGATCCCGCGGTCGGACTCCTGTTTGCCCTCATGGCGTTCAACACATTTGTGTATGACACCCTTGACACCTGTACCCGACTTGGCCGCTTTATCATCCAGGAACTGACGGGCTTCCGCGGGGCTCCCGGGCGCTGGCTGGGGACCATCATCTCCACCGTCATTCCGCTCTACTTTGTGACTCGCCCGACAACCTCCGGCAAGCCGATCTGGCGCGAATTCTGGGGACTCTTCGGCGCCAGCAACCAACTCCTCGCAGCCCTCAGTCTGCTTGCCGTCACCGTCTGGCTCTGGCGCACGCGTCGCGTTGTCTGGGCGTTTTATCTCACCGGTATCGGTGGTCTGGTGATGTACATCATGAGCTTCTGGGCTCTCATCAGCCTGCTCAAAGCACGCATGCAGAACCTCTCCGATCCAGTCGTCTGGATCGCGGTGCTCCTGCTGGTCCTTGCCGCAGCCATGCTGGTCGAAGCTGTCGCTGCACTGCTGGGACGCCAGGAACCAGCGGAACCGGAAGCAACTCCTGTCCCCATCGAGGCCTGAACGGTTATCCCGGGGCAAATTAAGAAAAATCCATGACAAATCAACAACTGGCTGAGCAGTTTTTTCTGCAGATTGCCGTGATCCTGCTGGTCTGCCGACTGGTGGGCATTGCTGCACGACGGTTTGGACAGCCACAGGTGGTTGCTGAGATGATTGCCGGAGTGTGTCTCGGTCCTTCCCTGCTGGGACTGGTCGATCCCGAACTGCAGTCGTTCCTGTTCCCCTGGCAAAAGGGTATCCCCAGCACTCAAAGTTATCTCTACCCGGCCTCCCAGCTGGGGCTGGCTCTGTACATGTTCATCGTCGGCATGGAATTTCGCCTGGACATTGTTCAGTCCCAGTGGAAAAGTGCGGTTTCGGTATCTCTGGCCGGAATGCTCAGCCCCTTCATCCTCGGTGCGGGCCTTGGCTGGTACTTTCATGGGTCGACGGCCCTGTTTCCGGCCGGCTCGTCGCTGTGGGCATCCGCCACCTTCCTTGGTGCCTCCATGTGCATCACAGCATTCCCGATGCTGGCCCGAATCATTCATTTCAAGGGACTCACGGGCACTCGCATGGGCACCGTTGCCATTGGTGCCGGGGCCATTGACGATGCCTGCGCCTGGTGTCTGCTCGCCGTTGTGCTTTCCAGCCTCGAAGGGACACCGTCTGCCGCCATCCGCAGCATCGGCGGCGGAATTCTGTTTGTGCTGCTGGTGACCATGGTCATTCGCCCACTGCTGAAGAAACTCGAACCCCGCCTGGTCAGCGAGGGTCGGCTGACCGAACCGGGGCTGGTTATCTGTCTGGCCCTGATGGCACTCGGAGCTTTCACCACGGATCGACTGGGTTTGCACGCGGTCTTCGGCGGTTTTCTGATCGGGTCCGCAATTCCGCGTGGCGTGATGGTCCGCGACGCATCCGCCCGCACAGAGCCTCTGACCGTCGCACTGCTGCTCCCGATGTTCTTCACCTTCAGCGGCCTCAATACCCGCATTGGACTGCTCAATACCCCCAGTGGCTGGCTCATGAGTCTGCTGGTGCTGGCTGTAGCCATGCTGGGAAAAGGCGTTTCCTGCTGGCTGGCGGCCCGCGCAACCGGTGTTCCGCACCGGGAAGCCCTGGGGATCGGAGTGCTGATGAATGCTCGCGGCCTGATGGAACTGATCATCATCAACATTGGTCGGGAACGCGGTGTCATCTCCGATCAACTTTTCGCCATGCTCGTCATCATGGCCATCGTCACGACTCTGATGGCATCCCCCATCTTCGATCGCCTCGTCGGTCCTCCGCCCTCTCCCCTGCCAGGGGAGAGCTCCTGAGCACTGTAGCACTGTTTCGCCCTGCCAGGATTCGCTTAGCGTGACGTGGCTCTGGGGGTGTTCTTCGTGCTCGTGCTCAGTCCGCTCTGGCGGACGGTGCCCGTGCACCAGCAAGAGGTCAGGGCCAACTTCCGCAGTTCGGTGCCATGCACCCTCAGCACAACACCTGTGACACGATCGATCGCGCCGTCGTTGCATCCGCAGTTCCTTGATTGCTGTTGCGATCCCGGCCTTTCTTCCCTGGAAGGTGGGAGGGGTGGGAGGGATTGCCGCGTGAATTTCTCTTCGCGGCCGCGTAGACTGGGAGTTATGTCCTTTCCTGCCACACTGATTCCTCACTGCTGTTTCCTTGCCGGCCCGACGTCATCGGGGAAGTCGGCACTTGCGCTATTGCTGGCAGAGCGGCTTGGGGGGGAGATTCTGGCACTGGATTCGATGACGGTTTATCGAGGGATGGACATCGGGACCGCGAAGGCTGATGCGGCCGAGCGGCAGCGAGTGCCGCATCATTTGCTGGATCTGGTGAATCCGGAGGACGAATACAGTATCGCAGAATACCTTGCCGCAGCCGCCCGTGTGGCTGAGCAGGTGGTGCAGCGGGGGCGGGTGCCGCTGTTTGTCGGGGGTTCGGGGCTGTATCTGCGGGCGTTGCTGCGGGGGTTTTGGCAGGGTCCTGCGGCGAATTGGGACATCCGCAGTCGCTGGGACACACTGGCGCGGGAGCGGGGTCCGGACTGGATTCACGGGGAGTTGCAGCGGGTGGATCCGCAGACCGCTGCGCGGCTTCATCCGCAGGATTTGCGACGGATCATTCGGGCGCTGGAGGTGCATGAAATCACGGGACGTCCGATTTCGGCGGAGCAGCAGCATGGTCCGCGGTCGGTGGCATGGCGTCCGCGCCTGTCTGTGTGGCTGGATCCGGATCGCGAAGTGTTGCGGGAACGCATCGCCCGGCGAGCGCGGCAGATGCTGGACCACGGGTGGCTGGAAGAATCCCGACGACTGCTCAGTCGTGAAGCGGGTCTGAGTCGCACGGCCGCGCAGGCGCTGGGATATCGGGAGCTCTTCCAGCATTTGCAGGGTCAGTTGTCTCTGGACCAGGCGGAGCGGCACATTTGTATGAGGACCGGCCAGTTTGCGAAGCGGCAGTGCACGTGGTTTCGCAGTCTGGAGGAATGTGGGCGACTGGAGTTGTCCGGCCGGGAGTCTCCTGAAGAAATGCTGGAACGAATCGCATCGCTCACGGGCGGATTTGCCCCTGCGAACGCTCTTCAGTAACATTCGCAGCATGCCAGCCATCGAAGTTCAGGATCTGTGTCGTCAGTACAAAGTCTATCGCAAGCGCGAGGGTCTGTGGGGGGCGTTGCGCGGCGTCTTTCGCCGGGATCACGAGATCGTTTCGGCCGTGCGGAACGTAAGTTTCCAGATTGAATCCGGTGAAATGGTGGCCTTTCTGGGCCCCAACGGTGCCGGCAAGACCACAACGCTCAAGCTCCTGTCCGGGCTTGTCGTGCCCACATCGGGCACGGCCACGGTGCTTGGGCACGTCCCGTGGCTCCGGGAAAACGCATACCGTCGTCGGTTTTCTCTGGTCACGGGACAAAAGGAACAGCTCTGGTGGGACCTCCCGGCTCAGGAATCCTTTCGGCTGCATCAGGAGATCTATCGGATTCCTCCAGCTGACTATCACCAGCGCCTCTCGCAGCTCACAGAACTCCTGGATGTGGTGCGGCTGTTATCACGACCGGTGCGCGAGTTGTCTCTGGGCGAGCGGATGCGGATGGAGCTCATCGCTGCGCTCCTGCACCGCCCTGAAGTGCTCTTTCTGGACGAACCAACCATTGGTCTGGACGTGGTCAGTCAGCGACGGGTGCAGGACTTTCTGCGAACATGGCAGCAGGAACATGGGATCACGGTGATTCTGACAAGTCACTACATGAAGGATGTGGAGGCGTTGTGTCGTCGGGCCGTGATCATCAATCAGGGGCAGGTCATTCACGACGGTCCGCTTGCAGCGATTCTGGATCGATTCAGCCGTCACAAGATCGTGGAGCTGCAGTTTTCGGACAACCGGATCCCTGAGGATCTGTCGCGTTACGGTCGTCTGCTGGAAACGCGTGCGGCGCGAGTGCGTCTGCAGGTAGAGAAGCAGCGTGTTTCGGCCGTACTTGCGGGGATTCTCGATCAGCACGCGGTGGATGACATCAGTGTGCTGGAACGACCGCTGGAGGATGTGATTGCCGAGTTGTTCGCGGTCGCGGGGGATGCAGCAAAGACGGGAGCCGGCTGATGCAGGCAGCAGAGACCACGCTGACGGAAGAGCTCCGGGCGCGTCTGCGTCTGAAGTGGCTGGTGCTGCGGACGGCCATTGATGAGCGTCTGGCGTACCGCGCTGACTTTGCCTTTTCCACATTCGTCCGTTTTCTTCCGATTGTGACTCAGATTTTTCTCTGGGTAGCGATTTTCCAGAACGACCCCCAGCGACAACTGCAGGGTTATCGCTTTGCCGACATGGTGGCCTATTACCTGTTAGCGATGCTTGCACGTGCCTTTTCCAGCATGCCCGGGCTGTCCACGGGAATCGCAGCTTCGATCGCCGATGGATCGATTCGCAAGTATCTGATTCAGCCGGTGGACATGCTGGATCATCTGTTCTGGCATCGTGTGGCTCACAAGCTGGTGTACTACGCGGTGGCAGCGGGACCGTTTGCCCTGGTGTTCTGGCTCTGTCGCGGCTGGTTCCCCGGATGGCCGGCGTGGCCGGTGACGGCCGCCTTCGTTGCCTCACTGCTCATGGGGTTCGCAATCGGATTTCTGATTGAAGCCTGGATCGGGCTGGTTGCCTTCTGGTTTCTGGAGGTCAGTTCGCTGATTTTTATTTACATGATGCTGAGCTATTTCCTGTCGGGGCACATGATTCCGCTGGAGTGGCTGTCGGGTTGGATCCCGGGCATTGAATGGCTCCCGTTTCGGCACCTTGCATGGACGCCGGCAGCGATCATGCTGGGAAAGATTGCCCCGGAAAAACTGCCGCAGGAACTGGCTGTGCAGTTCGCGTGGATCATCGCCCTGCTGGTACTCAATCGCTGGACTTTTCAGCGTGGTGTGCGGCGATACTGTTCATATGGGGGTTAGTACGGGCGACTCAAATCGCTTCCGTCGGATCCCAGGTGAGCAGTTCTGAATGTCGGAAGTGGCAGCCTCGCCCTGGGATGGTGAAACGGTGTGAAGGACACCTGATTTCGTCCTTTGGAGCCGCTCCTCCGTGACAAGGCGTTCAGTGGATGTCAATCCCCCGGTAACGGTGCGTGCCAGCGCGGCCAGAACCACATCAGGAACGCACTCAAGCCTGACCGGCCGATTGACATCGACCGCACGCCACAGGACGTTTTTTGTGTTTGTTCGGGCATTGGGGCCTGGCGATAGCGGGGGGCGCGTGCCGGAGCAAAGCAGTGGTGTCCGAAATTCAGCCAGGTTGGGCTTCATTTCGCCCCCTGTTGCAGTAGACTCCTGTGGCTGGCCAGTGGCGATACGAGGCTGGTGGCACAGGCCGAGAAGGGGGGGTGGCGGAATGACGGTTTCAGAGTTCATCAGAGGCTTTCCAGCTCTGCTGTGGCTGGTGTTGTCTGCCCGTGCCACGACAGCCCAGCAGGTGGACTTCAATCGGGATATTCGGCCGATCCTTTCAGATGTCTGCTTTCACTGCCACGGGCCGGATGAACAGCAGCGGAAGGCAGACTTGCGGCTGGACCAGGCGGGGAATTTGTTTGCGGATCGAGGTGGCCTGCGGGTGCTCGATGCCGGCCGTCCGGAATCCAGCGAACTGTATCGGCGAATTGCCTCAGCGGACTCATCAGAGGTGATGCCACCACCCGCCAGTGGTCGCAGTCTGACAGCCGCTCAGCGTGAGCTGCTCAGGCGGTGGATCGAGCAGGGTGCGAACTTCCGGCAGCACTGGGCTTTTCTGCCTCCCATTCGCCCTGCACTGCCGGTGATCCACCACAGTGACTGGCCTGTCAATGAAATCGATCACTTTATCCTGCACCGGCTTGAACAGGCAGGCTTCGCGCCGTCTCCCGCTGCAGTGCGCGAAACCTGGCTGCGTCGAGTGACTCTGGACCTGACCGGCCTTCCTCCGGCTCCTGCGGACGTCGCTGCGTTTCTGGCAGACGAATCCGCGGGGGCATTCGAGAGGGTTGTGGATCGACTTCTCGCATCACCTCGCTACGGCGAACGCATGGCGTCGCGGTGGCTGGATGCAGCGCGGTATGCGGACACGAATGGTTATCAGAGCGATGGGCATCGGGACATGTGGCGGTGGAGGGACTGGGTGATTGACGCGTACAACGTGAATCTGCCATTCGATCAGTTCACCATTGAGCAGCTCGCCGGAGATCTGCTCCCGAACGCCACGCTGGACCAGAAGATTGCATCAGGTTTCAACCGCAATCATCGCGGCAACGGAGAAGGCGGGATCATTCCGGAAGAGTATGCAGTGGAGTATGTGGTGGACCGCGTCGACACGGTGGGCACCGTCTGGCTTGGGCTCACACTGGGCTGCGCTCGCTGTCATGACCACAAGTACGATCCGATTACACAGCGGGATTACTATGGGTTGTATGCATTTTTCAACAGCATACCGGAACGTGGTCGTGCGGTGAAATTCGGCAATTCGCCACCAACCATCCCCGCCCCCACACGCAGCGAACAGCAGCAGCTGGAGCTCCTTGAACGGCGTCTGTCAGATTCGGAACAGCAATTCCGCCAGCTCCAGCCCCGGCTGCAGTCCGCACGTGAAGCCTGGGAGGCCGAATACCGGCGTCAGATGGCAGCTGGTACGGCCCAGCCAATTCAGTGGTTCCCTTCACGCAGGCTGGCACTGCACTTCACGCTGGACGGTGCTTCGCAGAGTGCCGGCGATGCGAACAACGTCACTGCGACGGTCGGTGCTGCCACATGCGGTCCGCCGGCTGCCGCTGTGCATCCAGCCCCTGTGACACCGCTCCACTCCGCTCCGGGACTCTTCCAGCAGGCATTGGATGTAACCAGTGGCCGTTTTGCGACGGTCGGTGATATGGCTGATGTTGGGTATCTGGATCAGTTCACCTTTTCCGCCTGGATCTTTCCTCGGGACACGACCCGTGGCACGATTGTTTCCCGGATGACGGATCAGACGGAAGGAGACGGTTACAGTTTTACCCTGAAGGACGGCCGGCTGCAGGTGAATCTGGTGAAGCGCTGGCTGGATGATGCCATTCGCGTGGAGTCCACAG
>JBJTOM010000525.1:0-17410 GCA_046074585.1 Planctomycetota bacterium
CTGGATGAGACCCTTGTTGTCTTCGCCTCGGAGTTTGGTCGCACGCCCGGTTCGCAGGGTCCCGACGGTCGCGATCATCACATCTATGGATTCTGCTGCTGGCTGGCAGGAGGCGGTATCCGGGGTGGCACTGTTCACGGAGCAACCGACGAAATCGGCTTTCACTCTGTGACTGACCGTCACTCTGTGAGGGACGTCCATGCCACGATCCTGAAACTTCGTGGACTCGACTCCAGACGACTGGAAGTTCCCGGACGCAAGCGTCTGGAGATTCACCATGGGATGCCGATTGACGGAATCCCTGCGAGAGATGGCATGGCAGGCTGATGAAACTGGCCTTACAGGCCGGAAGCACAGCGGCAAGGCACATGCCGCGTTTACAGGGACGCCGCAATCGCTCGCGTCACTGCTGTTTCAGGGCATTCTGGAAACAACAATTCGTGGGCCCTTAACACCGTTGCGTCATCTCAGGGCGAAGCCCCTGCTGAACCACATCGCTGCCACGAGCGCTGTACAGCTCCGCGCCGCTCCCCAAAAACACCGGCAAAGGCTCACAATGCAGGTCAGTGTGCAACGGCTCGGCAGGAGCCTCGCCTTCCCGGCTGCACGCCAGGCACAAATCAAACTGCGACCGTGAGGGAGCCGGGCCGCAGTGCGACGCCGCTAGCCGTTCCCCGAAATTGACTTCCTGCGGCGGTCCCCGCGGACAAGCACCGTCACCGGGGATCGATATCCCCTCGCACGCCCGGTCGCAGTGGAATGATTCACGTGGGAACCCGAAACACGACTCCCAAGCCGGAACACTTAACGTCCACCACCCTGCTGCCCGGCCGTGGCCTTTTCAAGATTGGCCGTAAACTGCTGTAAATTCATGTTCCCGATCTGAATGCCCGCCTGCTCAAACATGCCACGCACGCGACGACTTTGCTGCCATTCGTTGGAGTCAACAGTTCCGTTGCCGTCCGTGTCCAGTCTGGAAAAATATTGAGGAGCCATCGCGACTTCGCTGCCCGGTGAACCCCCGCCGCCACCCCACGGCGATGGACTGCCACCGCGATCTCCACGGTCACGCCCCTGGTCCTGACCGTTCCCTGAAGGCGGCTGCTGGCCATTGTCTCTGGGCTTGCGAGCTGGCGTCGCGGAGACGATGGTGAGCCGCTGACGGCCCCCCGCAGACGCTACGTCCTGGCCTGCCGCCGCTGCTGACTCAGCCGCCTGCAACTCTTCCGGGGTCAGAAATCCGTCGAAATCCAGATCCATCTGATCAAACAACTCCAGATCGGCGCGACGCGTCATCATCCATTCGTGCATCCCCAGTTGTCCGTCGAAATCCGTATCCACCTCCGCGTATGCAGGCGGAAGCGTGAGGGTCACAGGCTTTTTGGGCTTCATGCGGTACGGGGTGAGCACTTTCGGGCGAGCAGCGTTCGGGTCGCCAGGCTGGCCGGGCTGACCCGGTTGCCCGGACTGACCTGGCTGCCCTCCGGAAAACCCGCTTCGCAGCGTATTTCGCATGTCGTCCAGCGACATCCCCGCCTTCAGCTGGATCCCCCTGGCCGACATCATGTCCCGCACAAACGACGGCATCCGGTCCAGCTCTTCCTGATCAATCTTCCCATTCCCATTGGAATCCATCATCGATCCAAAACGGCTGCTGCGGTCACCGCCGTCCCCACCACCGCCCCCCATCCACGGAGGACCCCCAGAAAAACCTCCGGGAGGCCCGCCACTGCCGAACGAGAAACCGCCGGGAGCACCACCGGGGCCACCCGGAAATCCGCCACGACCGCTAAAACCACCGGGGCCGCTCGGGCCCCCAAAACCACCGGGGCCGCCCGGACCACCAAACCCGCCTGGTGAAAAGCCTCCACCAAAACCACCCCGGTCCCCCCGGTCGCCGCCTCGATCCCCGCGGTCACCCCGCCCCCCGCGACCGTCCTGCGAGAACAGGTCAGACGCCAACAGCAGTACTAAACCCAATGCCAAAGCGCTGTACATGCGTATCATAGCGGCGTTCCGAGGAAGGGTTCCGAACGGTGCGGATGGATCCAGTTGCCAATTATCACTCTAAACCCAGACTGTCTGCCCCTGTTTCGGGAATCTTCTCAATTTTTTCCGATCTCACCCTGGAATTCGCGGGTTTGCCAGCGAAGGAACTCGGTTCAAGCCTGCATCAACACCCTGCCCCACCAGATGGAAGATTTATTTCCATCCTTCCGTGACTCTTCAATCGATAATGTCTTCCTTGTTTCCACATCCTTCCGGTTTTTCGTCCATCGCCGCCAGATCTTGTCATGACAAAACGGCAGAAAAGCGAACAATACTGAAATTGTGCAAGCCTGCCCTCCTGCACCCTCGACTCCCGGTCTGCCAATTCGGCAACCCCTCTGTGGAAGCTCCCATGAGAGTAATGAGCGTAACCATTGTTATTCGCCACAGCATCCATCAGGCTGCATTCTGGGTCGCTCTTTTGCTGTGTCTGCCCGTGTTTGGTCAGAACGGCGGTCGCACGGGTTCCGAAACGGACCTTCTGCGTCGTGAAGAGATCCAGCAGGAACTGGGCCTTTCAGAAACGCAAAAGACCCAGCTCACCGAAGCGGCAGCGGCTGGTTCCCCTGGCCGCGAGGTGTTTGATCCGTTCCTGCAGCGGATGAAAGAGACCACCGACGAAGCCGCGCGGACAAAAATTCGTGAAGAGATGCAGGCGGCAATCCTTGCCGCCCGCGAAGGCGCCTCCGGCAAGGCCCTTTCCGTACTCGATTCCCGCCAGCTCAAACTGCTGCGAACCATTTTTATTCGCGAAGCCGGCGCCCGGGCTTTGTCCGACGCTCGCGTCGCCACGGACCTTGCTCTGACCGACGAACAGAAAAAACAACTGGAAACGCTCGCCACCGAACGCCGCACCGCCTCCGCGGCCCTTGGCTTCAACGCCACCGAAGAACAACGCACCGCGTTCACCGCTGAATGGGACGGAAAACTCCTGGCCGTGCTGACCCCGGACCAAAAGACCAAATGGACCGAACAGTCCGGTCCGGCGGCACCCGTCGCCGTCGCTGGTGCCGCGATGCTCCCCGGTCAGACCGCCCCGACACCAGGCACTCCCGCTGCTGCAGGCACTCCCGACGCCAATGCAGCCCCGCCCGCCGGCGCGATTGTGGTCTCCAGCTTCGGCGCGGCCGCCGAGCCCGGTCAGCGCGCCGACAAACTCTCGTTCAACATGCGCTTCGCTCCCTGGGATCAGGTCCTTCAGGACTTCGCCGCTGCCGCCGGCTACACACTCGACATCTCTCAGGTCCCTCCCGGCACGTTCACCCACATTGACTCAAAAGAATACACCATCAACCAGGCCATGGATATTCTCAACGGCTATCTCCAGCGCAAAGGCTACACGCTCGTCGTCAAAGACAATTTCCTCGTGTCAGTCAACGTCGACAAAGGAATCCCCCCGAATCTGGTTCGCGACGTCAGTGTCGATGATCTCATCAAAGTCGAGTCCGGCATCCGCGCCATCGGCGAAAACGAAATCGTCCGCATCGAAATTCCCCTCGAAAAACTCGACGTCGGCGTGATGGCTCAGGAAGTCGAACAACTCCTGGGTCCCCTTGGTGCCATGACCGCATTCACTCAAACCGGCAGCCTGATCATCGCTGACACCGGTGCCAACCTCCGCCGCATCAAGTCCTACGTCGACGCCTCTCTGGGCCGAGTGAAGGATGATCTCGTCTTCAAATCCTACTACCTCGAACACATCGACGTGGAAGAAGCCGAATTTATGCTGCTGGCCCAGTTCGGCATGCGGGCCGGCGTCTCCAACGTCAGCTCTGGTTCCGGCGGTGATCGTCGCGGCCCGCCTCAGCCTCAGCCAGCCACCCGCACCAGCAGCCTCCAGGTCTTCTCCGATACTCGCACCAACAGCCTGCTCGTCACCGGCTCGCCCGACCAGCAGAAACTCGTCGAAGAAATCGTGAAAACGCTCGACGTCGACGAAGACGCCAAAGGCAATAAACTGAGCCGCACCGACCGCTCCGGCCCGTTCCTGAAAGTCTACAAAGTCACCGGCCGCGCCGATCAGGTCGCCCAAAGCATCGACGCCATGATGCCCGGCGTCCTCGTCAATGAAGACGTGCAGGCCGGAACCGTGCATATCTTCGGCACGTCCAAACAACAGGAACAGGTCGCGGAGTGGGTGAAGTCGTTCCAGGAAGGCACCGGAACAGGCGGCTCCGTCGCCGTCATCCCGCTGATCAAAATGGACCCGCTCACTGCCGCAGCCACCCTGCGAAATCTCTTCATCGCCGAAGGCAACGCCGCCCCCACCGTCGAAACAGACCTCTACGGCAACCGCATTATCGTCAAAGGCACCGCCGTCCAGGTCGAACAGATCCGCCAGGTCCTCAGGGATCTGGGCGAAGACGGCAGCGGAGTTCGCACCAAAGGCGAAGGTGGCACCGTCCGCCGCTACTCCCTCCGCGGACGCGACCCCGGTGAATTCTTCGAATATCTCCAGAAAGAATGGCAGAATCAGGAACAGACACCCATTCGCATCGTGGTCCCCAATAAAAGCGGCCCGATTCGCGACCTCAAAACTCCCAGCTCCGGTTCGCTCCCCGCCGAACCACCAGCTCCCGGCTCCTCCGCTCCACCAGCCGAACCCAATCCCCAGTCCCCCACCACTCAATTCCCCAGACCCTCCGGCCTTCGTAAGGAAGTCTTCTACTACCCCGTCCGACTGACCACGCCCACTGGCCTGTCGTTCCCCACAGTGTCGTCCGCACAACCTCCGGAATCCGGCGAAAGCGATATTCGCATCGTCGTCGACGGTGACGACATCCTGCTCCTGTCCTCCGACGAAGATGCCCTCGATCGGCTCGAAGAAATGATGGACTTTCTCCAGGAATCCATTCCCTTTCGCGTCCGCTGGACCGTGTTCTACCTCGAAGTCTCCGATGCCACAGAAACCGCCGCACTGCTCGAACAACTGCTGCCCTCCAGCAGTGTCACCAGCACCGCAGCAGACTCCGGATTCAGCCTCAGCAGCATGTTCAGCCCGATCACTCAGTCTGTCTCCAGCATGACCGGACTGTCCGGCCTGCAGGCCAACCCGCAGACGCTCCGCATCATCCCCGACCCCCGCGCCAACGCGCTCTACATCACCGGTCCCCAGGCCGCCGTCGACGAAGCCGAATCACTCCTGCGAGTGCTCGATTCCAACGACATCCCCGAATCGCTCCGCGAACTTCAGCCGCGTCGACTCGCCGTCCAGTACGCGGACATTGACGAAATGGCATCCATCGTCAACGATGCCTTCAAACCCTATCTTGAACCCGCCGGTGGTCGCGGTGCCCAGAACAATCCGCTCGCCCAGATGTTCGGTGGCGGTGGTGGTGGTGGTGGCAACCGCAATGAACCCCAGGGAGTGCAGATGACCGTCGCCGTCGACCGCCAGAACAGCACCCTCATCATCTCCAGCTCCGAAGCCCTCTATAACAAAGTCAAATCGCTCGTCGAAGAAACCGACGAAGCCGCCAAAACCGCCAACCGCACCTTCCGCGTCGTCCAGCTGCAGCACTCCGATGCGTCCATGGTCCAGCAATCCCTGACATCCCTCTTCCCCCGCATCACCACCAGCGCCTCGCGCACTTCATCCTCCTCCACCAACAACAGCGGTGGCGGTGGCTCAAATAACGGCGGCAATTCTCAGCCACAACAACAGTCCCAGGATGCCTTCCAGCAGATGATGCAGGAACGCATGCGCCAACGCTCCTCTGATGGTGGTGGCGGACGTGGCGGATTCTCGCCCTTCGGCGGAGGTGGCTTCAGCCCCTTCGGCGGAGGTGGCGGTGGCAGCCCCTTCGGCGGTGGCGCCAGTCCCTTCGGAGGTCGCGGTGGCTTCGGCAACCGCGGCGGCCGCTAACTCCCCCCCCTCCCCTCAGTGGAGAGGGGCCCGGGGTGAGGAGCCCCCCAACACTCCAACACTCCAACACTCCAACACCCCAACACCCCAACACCCCAACCTCTCCGGCACCCCCAATCATGGAACTCGGGCAACTCCTGATCGATGAAGGCCTGGCAACTCGCGACCAGATCACTGCGGCGCGCAGCACCCACGCCAGCGCACGCATCGATCAGGCGCTGATCCGCATGGGAGTCCTCACAGAAGACCAGCTGCTGAAAACGCTGTCCGGCGAATTCGGCATGGACTACGTCGACCTTAAGAACATCCAGGTCGACACCGATCTGCTCGCACGCTTCCCCACATCTGCCATCTACCGCCACTCGCTGCTCCCGCTCTACCGCGAAAATGGGCACATCGTTGTCGCCACATCCGACCCGCTCAACCTCGAGGGTCTGGACGAACTGAGTACCGTCAGCGGTTTCCGGCTCCACCCGGTGCTCACCCGCAGCGGAGAACTCGGCAGCCGCATCCATGAACTGCTGGGAGTCGGTGGCGATACGATCAACGAACTGGTTCGCCGCAAGACAGAAGAAGGCATTGAACTCCTCGAAGAGATCAACGAAGACCTCGGAGAACTCGCAGAAGGTGCCCAGGCTCCCTCCGTCATCAAACTCGTCAACGAACTGCTCATGGAAGCCGTCAAGCTGCAAACCAGCGACGTGCATATCGAACCGCAGGAAAACGGCATGCGCGTCCGCTTCCGGCTCGACGGTATGCTCCGCATCCAGCCCACACCCCCCGAAATTGCTCAGTTTTATTCCGCCATCGTCACGCGTCTCAAAATCATGGCCCACCTGAATATCGCCGAAAAACGGCTTCCTCAGGACGGTCGTATCAAGCTCCGCGTCTCCGGTCGCGAAGTCGATGTGCGTGTTTCGATCATCCCCATGCTGCACGGCGAAGGCGTCGTCATGCGTCTGCTCGACAAAGCGCGGATGACCTTCGACCTCCGCAACGTCGGCATGCCCCCCAGCGTAATGAAAATCTTTCGCCAGCTGATTGATCTGCCCCACGGCATCATCCTCGTCACCGGTCCCACCGGCAGCGGGAAATCCACAACCCTCTACAGTGCCCTCAGCGAGATCAAGGACCCCACCGTGAAGATCATCACGGTCGAGGACCCTGTGGAATATCAGATGGATGGCATCAGTCAGATTCAGGTGCACAGCCGCATCGGACTCACCTTCGCCGCCGGTCTTCGCAGCATCCTTCGACATGACCCCGATGTGGTGCTCATCGGGGAAATTCGAGACGGCGAGACGGCACAGGCTGCCATCCAGGCATCGCTCACCGGACACCTCGTCTTCAGCACTCTGCACACCAACGACGCCCCCAGCGCCTTCACACGACTGGTCGACATGGGAGTCGAACCGTATCTTGTGGCCAGCACCGTCGAAGGCATCCTCGCCCAACGACTCGTCCGCCGACTCTGCAGCCACTGCAAAGTTCCTACGCCCGTCGATCAGGTCCCCGATCTCCCGGCCGACTTCCCCCGCGTTGAATGTCCCTTCGTCCAGCAGCCCAAAGGCTGCCGCGAATGCCGCGACACCGGCTACTCCGGTCGGATCGGTGTCTTCGAACTGCTCCGCACCGACCCCGTGGTGCAACGCATGTGCGTGGAACAGAAAAGCAGCACCGAAATCCGCGAATACGCCCTCAAAGCCGGCATGACCACCCTCCGCTCCAGCGGCTGGGAACAGGTCGCCGCCGGTGTCACCAGTGTCGATGAAGTCGTCCGCATCACCCGCGGCGATATCGTCGGCTGAACGCCCCAGCCCTTCACTTCCTCACGCACCCCCCTATAACCTCACCATGCCGGAATTCAGGTATCAGGCCAGAGAACTCAGCGGACGACAGGTGTCGGGACTGCTGACCGCCACCAGCGAAAAAGACGCGCTGGCTACTCTCACTGCGCGCAGCCTGTTCCCCATTAAAGTCTCCCTCTCCGAACAGTCCCAAAAGCAGGCATCCGCAGGGTCCCGCCGCGTACCCTCTCGATATCTCACCACCTTCTTCAACCAACTGGCCGACCTGCTCCGCTCCGGCGTCCCCCTGCTCCGCTCACTGATCCTGCTCGAAGACCAAACCTCTCACCCCGGACTCCGCGTCGTCATCCAGGACGTCCGTGAACAGGTGGCCGACGGCAGCCGACTCAACGACGCCATGCGGCGACATCCTCGCAACTTCAACTTTCTCTCCGTCAGCATGGTCCGCGCCGGTGAAGAAGGTGGCTTCCTCGAAGAAGTCCTCAGCCGCATCGCCGCCTTCAACGAACACCAGGAAGAACTCCGCGGACGCGTCACCGGTGCCATGGTCTACCCGGTGTTTCTGATGACAGTGGGCCTTGCCATCGTCACCGTGATGATGGTCTGGTTCGTCCCCCAGTTTGCCGCCATCTTCGATCGCATGGCCGATCAGGGGACGCTCCCGTGGGCCACCGTTACCCTCCTGAAAATCAGCGACAGCATTCAGCAGCATGGTACGCTGATGGTGCTGGGACTGGGCGCTGCCGTCGCCGCACTCTTCTACTATCTCGATTCAGAAGACGGCCGTCGCAATCTGGATCGCTGGAAGCTGAAAGTCCCCGGCCTTGGCGGCATCCTGCAGAATCTTGCCGTCGCCCGCTTCTGCCGCATGCTCGGAACACTCCTTAAAAACGGTGTTCCCATCCTGCAGTCGCTCCGCATCGCCAAGGACGCCAGCGGCAATGTGATTCTCGCCGAAGCCATCGGCAATGCCGCCGACAACGTCAGCAGCGGCCAGTCTCTCGCCGTGCCACTCCGCGCCTGCGGCCAGTTCTCACGCGATCTCATCGAAATGATTGCTGTTGGCGAAGAAGCCAATAACCTGGAAAATGTGCTGATCGGAGTCGCCGACAATCTCGAAAAACGCACCAGCCGACGCATCGACACCGTCGTGCGCCTGCTCGAACCGCTCCTGCTGCTCGTCATGGCCGCTGTCGTCACCTTCGTCATCGCAGCACTCCTGCTGCCCGTTCTGAATATGTCCGCAAACGCCTGAGAATCCATCGGTCTTTCTGCTCTACGGAACCCCTCCCATGAAACGCAACTCACTCCGCAGCCCACACCACAACAGCCGCGCCGGCTTTACACTCCTCGAACTGCTCATCGTGCTCGCGATCATCCTTGTCATCGCCGCCATGGTTGTGCCCAACCTCATCGGTTCACAGCAAAAGGCCAACGAGGACGCCACACTCATCACCATCAAAAACATCGAAAAAGCACCAGTCGGAACATGGGCGGCCGACCATGACGGCACCTATCTCAAAGGCGGCGGTCAGGAAGTCTGGCAGCAGATGATGAACCCCGGCAACTACAAAGGCCGCAAACTTCGTCCCTACATCGAAGAACCGCCCGCCGATGCCTGGGGACAGATCCTGCAGTATGAATGGAACGGTGACGGTCACAGCAAAAAACAAAATGCACTCAAACCTGCCATCTGGTCCATCGGCGCAAATGGTCAGGATGAAGGCGGAGAAGGTGATGACATCGCCAGCTGGCGCTCACTCACCGCAGGAAATAACCAATAGTCCTGCACACAGAATCCCCCCAAAGAATCGTCCGCTGCGGAATCACAGGACAGCAGCGGACCACACCAGTCGGCTGAAAAACAAAGCCCGCTGATGCGTTGTTCGTGCTCTTTCAATGGTGCCTGCCCCGATGCGTCGCTGCCACGCACAACCAAATCGCTCCAGCGCCGCCGGCTTTTCCCTCCTGGAACTGCTGTTGGTGATCGGCGTCCTCGTCGCCGTTTCGTCCATGGCCGTGCCGCCGCTGATGGATCGCATCCGCGCCGGCCGAGTGCAGGATGCCGCTGAATCCGTCCGTGATGTTCTCGGAAACGCCCGCCGCTATGCCATCGATGCCGGCGTCGATTATCACTTCCGCTACGAAATCAATGGCCACTTCTTCGTTGCCATCCCCGCAGAACCCAACCCCATCCTCGCCAATAGCTACTCCGGCAGCGAAGAGGACACTCGCGTTGTTGTCGAAGCCGGGGAAATCGACGAGACGATCTTCATCCGCCCACTCAGTGGTGACACATCCGGCGGCGAATCGCTCGAACCCGATGCCTTCACCGATCTCCCCAACGCCGGTGAACTCGCCTCCAAAACCTGGTCCGCCCCCATCCTCTTCCGCTTCGATGGCACTTCAGAAGACAAACGCTTTCGTGTCATCGACGAAGATCAGAATGCCGCCGAAGTCTCCATCCGCGGACTGACAGGCGCCGTTCGCGTCTCCCAGGTGTTCGTGATGGAGGACGACTAATGCTACTCCCCCAATCCCCCCTCTCCCCTGGCAGGGGAGAGGGGTCGGGGGTGAGGGGTCAAAAAAACCTCACAAGCCACCCCAAAATCAGCTCGATCAGCCTTTTAAGCAGACCGGGGTTGTGCGGTTTTAGCCTGCGGATTACCCCTCGCCCCCTGCCCCTCTCCCGTCGAAGGGGAGAGGGGAGCAGGCTTCCGCAGGCTTCCCGTCGCGGCCTCTCACTCCTTGAAGTACTCGTCTCCGTCGCCATCTTCCTCGGGGCTCTCACCGCAATCCTCTATGCCCTCAGCGTCGGGCAGCGATCCGAACTCTCCGCTCGCCTGCAGTCCGAAGCCGTGCTCCGCTGTGAAGCCGTGATGGCAGAATTCATTGCCGGCGTTCGCGAAGCCGATGCTTCTGATGCCAATCCCTTCGAGGATGACGACACCGGAAACTGGACCTGGACCGCTCAGGTCGAAAGCGGCCCCGGAGCTGATCTGCTGCAGGTCACCGTGATCGTCGAACACCGCCCGGGGGGCAGCGAACCCAACGCCGCCTTCAGCCTGGTCCGCTATATGCGCGACCCCCAACTGTTCCTCGATGCCGCAATAGAAGGAGCAGTCCAGTGAACGGCCCCCGCCAGCATGCCCGCCCCCCCATTCGCTCCGGCTACACCCTGCTGGAACTGATGATCGCCGTCGGACTCAGCGCCATCCTGATGGCCGCCCTCTACAAGGCCACGGATATCTACCTCTCACTGCAGCTGGACAGCCATGAAGAAATCTCCAGACAGCAGGTCGCCCGCGCTCTGCTCCGACAAATGACTCGCGACATCCAGTCCGTGGTGTTCACCAAACAGGAAGCACTTCCGGAAGAAGACGAAACCGATGTGCTCGGCCAGGGACTGTCCGGCGCCGGCACTTCCGGACTTTCCGGCAATGGATTGTCCGGCCTGAATGGCACGGGAAGTTCCGCCAGCAGCAACTCCACGTCCGCACTTGATGGCAATTCCTACGGCACGTCCACGATTGACCCGGAAACCGTCTCCACCACTTACACCAGTGGTCTTGTGGGCACCAGCAGCGATCTGCAACTGTTCATCAGTCGCCCCGACCGCAATCTCGCCTACGTCTCCGCTCAGGAACTCTCTTCGCCCGAACAGCGTACCGGTGACCTGCTGCTCGTCCGCTACCTGCTGGCCAGCAAACTCGGGAGCGGTCTTGGTTCCATGATCGCCGATCGCGAAGCGTCCGGGAACTCAGACGGCCCAGTCGGACTGGCTCGCGTGGAAGGTGATCTGTACGGTCTGAGCACTGCGGTGGAGACAGCCGAAGACATCCCGCAACTGTCCGCCGCCAAACTGATTGCCCGCGAAGTTTCCGCCGTCACATTTCGCTACTACGACGGTGGCCAGTGGCTCGATGAATGGGACAGCACCGCTCGCAATGAGCTCCCCAAAGCCATTGAAATCGTCGTGACCCTCCGCGATGAACAGCCCACCGAAAGTCTGCTCAGCGACGACGAGCCCACGCCATATGCGTTGCCGCAAACCCAACATCGCATGGTGGTCCCGCTGCCGACTGCTGAGCCGTTTGTGATGGAGGCACTGCTGTGAAACATCGCAGTCACCCGCAGCAATCCCGTCCCTCCTCCCGCCGCGGCTTCGTGCTCCTTGTGGTCACCGTGACACTCATCCTTCTGTCGCTGGCCGCCTACAGCTACCTCGGCAAAATGGAAACGGAACACCGGGCCGCCAATATGTTCGGCCGCGACGTCGAAGCCCGCATGGCCGCAGAATCCGGCATCGAATATGTCGCCAGCCAGGTCACCCTGCGACAGGCCGATCCCACGCTGGATCTCTACCACGACCCTTCCCGCTTCTCACGACAACCCATCGGGCCGTCTGAAGACCCCCGGGGACAGGTGCGGTTCTCCATTCTCAGCCCCGGCCAGGCCGGCGCCACCAACGTCCTGCCCCGCGCCGGACTGCTCACCGAAACCGCCAAATTCAACATCAATCGGCTAATCGAATTCGAAAACGATACAGACGATACCACCGACCCGTATTTCGCCGTGTCATATGTTCCCGGTATGACCGAAGATATCTGCAACGCCATCCTCGACTGGATCGACAGCAACGAAGAACCACGCACCGGAGGTGCCGAATCCGCCACCTACCAGGGCCTCGCTGTCCCCTACGCAGCCCGCAATGCCCCCCTGCAGTCCATCGACGAACTCCTGCAGATCCAGGGTGTCACGCCGCTGCTGTTCTACGGTGAAGACGCCAATCGAAATGGTCGCCTTGATCCCAACGAAGACGACGGAGCCGAAAGTCCGCCAAACGACAACGCCGACGGTCTCCTCCAGCTGGGCTTTCGCGACTTCCTCACCATCTCCAGCCGCGAACGCAATATCCAGCTCTCAGGAGCAAAGAAAATCAACATCAATAACGGCATCGTGGCAGAGATGTTCGATCTGGTGGAAGAGTCATTCGATACGGAAACGGCCACCTTTATCACCGGCTACCGGCTCACTGGAGACCAGAACGCCGATGCCCAGGCCCAGGGAAAGCTCACCATCGAACAGCAGCAACTCGTCGACTGGATCGCTAAAAACCTGGCCACCGGGCGCGCCGGCGAAGTCACCCGGGGTGGCATGGATCTTTCCAATCCCCCCACCGCATCCTTTCGCTCCATCTACGACCTCATCGATGCTCAGGTGCAGGTCACCGTCAACGGCGCCGCACAGACGCTCACCAGTCCCTGGTCCACATCCGATCCCGCTGCACTCCTCGAACAAATGCTCACCCTCGAAGAAACTCTGACCTTCCTCAATGACGACTTCGTCGATGGTCGCATCAACGTCAACCTCGCCCCGCGCGAAGTTCTGCTCGCCATGCCCGATATGACAGAAGCCGTCGCCGATGCCATCATCGCCGCCCGCCCACCCCTTGAAGACAGCGGCATCTCCTCCCAGATCATGGTCAATCGCCGCTCCCCCATCTGGCTGCTCACCGAAGGCCTTGTCGACCTCGTCACCTTCAAACGACTCGGTCCATGGCTCACCACCACCGGCGACGTCTACTCCTTCCAGGTCCTCGGACACTTTGATCAGGGTGGCCCCACCACACGTCTTGAAGCCCTGATTGACGCGACCAGAAAACCACCCCGAATTCTCTTCCAGCGCGATCTCACCGTGCTCGGACGAGGCTTCGAACCCGCCATCCTCGACGGATCCCTCTCCGACCAGCAGTAACCCCACCACCCCTGTAACCCACGCAACCCACCCAAAACTCACAAAAACTCCGCCGCTCCCCGTGTTCTCTCGCCCCAATTCCGGCAGATCGGGGTTGAATCCTGTACCAGCTTCTCTGCGGCCTCCCGCTTTTCACACGGTGCAATCATGGCTGACATCATCATCGAATGGGATCGCGACCGCCTCGTGGTCGCTCAGGGCACCTTTGCCGGTTCCAAAGCCAGCCTCAGCTTTGTCCAGGTTCTTCCCCGCGCAGCAGATTCCAAAGATACCCTCTCGCTCGTCCAGGGACTCCAGGAATCGTTCCCCCCGCAGTCCGAACGCAGCCGCCGCCAGGTGTGCGTTGTCGTTCCCAGACAACTGGTCACCATCCACCGCGTCCAGCTCCCGCAGGTTCCTGACGCTGACGTCCCCGATATGCTCCGGATGCAGGCTGCACTCAAACTCACCGTGCCCGTCGAATCCGTCATCCTTGACTTCACCCCACTCCCCGTACAACCCGGCTCCCCCACCCGCGACTTGCTGCTGGTCACTATCCCCGCCGACCAGCTCGCACTTGTCCGCCGCACACTCAACGATGCCCAGCTGGAACTGACAGAAGCCCGCGTCAGCGCCTGGAGCCTCACACAAACACTCGCCCGCGCCGGTGTCACCTCTGCGCCCGATGCCCCCCCCGGCGTTGACATTGTCGCCCTGCTTCGCCGCGATTTCCTCGAACTTACCTTCCTCCGCGGAAACACCGTGCTCTACGTGCACAGTGGCGCTGCATGGTCTTCCACCGATGACCTCGAACGCACCCTCCGCGCCGAACTCTCCCGCGCCCGGTTGTCCGCCACCGAAGTCCTCGGCGACCAGCCCATTCACCGCCTCCTGCTCCTCGGCGATCCCCAGGCCTCCGCGGCCGTCTCTGACCAGGTGGCCGCACGGCTCGGAAACGCCACCGTCGTACGCATCAACCCCGCCGAATCTCTCGTTGCTCTCCCCGCAGGCAGCCCGGTCTCGGCAGTCGACACCGCCTCACTCGCCGGCGCCCTGCTCAGCCGCTCCGCCACGCCCGTCGAAATTGTTGACTTCGCCAGCCCTCGCAAAGCCCCCGAAAAACGCGATCTCCGCCGCGTAAAAATCCTCGCCGCAACTCTCGCCGCCGTCGTACTCTTCGGCAGTCTCTCCATGTGGCGACAGTCCCGCATCACCAGCCTGCAACGACAGAAATCCGCCCTCGCCCTCGAAAACAACGACCTCCGCGAAAAACTTCAGGCCGGCAGCAAAGACCTCGAAGATGCCGAAAAAATCGGACGCTGGGTCAATCGCGATCTCGAATGGCTCGATGAATTCGCCCGCATCAGAAATGTCCTGCCAGGCACCGATCGTCTGTTTATCGACAACGTCACCTTAGCCGCCATCCCCCAGAACGGCGTCGGTACCATCCGCCTCGAAGCCTGGGCCAAAACCGAAGCCGATATCAACGAACTCACTCGCCGACTCCGCGAAGCCGGCTACGGCGTCAAACCCTTCGATACCGACCTCCGCCCCGCTGCCGTCTCCCAGGAATATCAGGTCCGCGTCCAGCTCGAAGTTGTTCTCCCCGAACCCGATACCACGTCCGCCGCGTCCAGCGTCGGCTGATCCCACACCCCGTTCACTCCTCACCCGCTTCCTGCAAACCCCTTCCCAGGTCTGGTCACATGGACGATAAACAACGCACCAAACTTCTCGGCATCGGCCTGGCCGTCGTCGTCGCGGTATGGGCCGGCCGTTCCACCGTGTCCGACTGGATCTTCGGCCCCATTCGCAAACTGGAAAAAGAACTCCAGACCGCCACAGCCGAAAACGAACGCCTCAACGACGAAGACATTCAGCTCACCGCCGCCCAGCGAAATCTTCAGGACTGGCGCGACAACAGCCTCCCATCCAATATCGACGACGCCCAGCGACTCTACCGCGAATGGCTCTTCGAACTCGCCCGACAGTGCGGCTTCTCCGGTTCCGGCTTCGAAGTCACCCCCGGCAGCCGCTCCGCCCAAAAAGAATTCAGCACCATCTCCGTCGATGTCAAAAAGGCCGAAGTCGACCTGAACGGACTCGCCCGCTTCCTCTACCTGTTTGACCAGGCAGCCATGATGCACCGCATCTCCGCTCTGAAAATCGACAGCCCCGGTGCCCAGGGCAACCCAAGACTTGTCGTGTCATTCTCGGCGGAAGGCATGAGCGTTTCCGGGAGCGAAGACCGCCGCGAACTGCTCCCCAGAACTCCGCTCGCCGCACACCTCACCGAATCCGCCACCGCTCTCAAACCCACCCCCAGCGAACTCTTCCCCACCGCAGAAGGCTTCGAACCCTTCTGGATCCGCATCGACCGCGAACTGCTCAAAGTCGAAGCCATCACCGCCGAAGGCTGGAATGTCCAGCGCGGCTTCGCCGACACCAAACCCGCCGCACACACCACCAACAGCCCCATCGAACTCTTTCCCGTCGCCTGGGATCGCCGCGAAAAAACCACCAGCGACTACCAGACCTTCATCAGCCGCTCACCCTTCGTCATCCCCTCTCCACCCAAAACCTGGGCCCCCAAAATCGCTGGCGTCTCCGACAAAACCATCCGCCCCGGCGAAGAAGTCAAATTCACAGCCCGCGCCGAAAATGCCAACCCGGAACTTGGCGAGGCCGTCTTCTCCCTCAAAGACGCAGCCGAAGGCATGAACATTGACCCCAAATCCGGAGAATTCCTCTGGAAATCCCCAGCCGAACTCGCCCCCGGCAAATACACCGCAACCGTCGTCATGCACCAGACCGCCCAGCCTGACACCACCTTCGACAACGCTCTCACCATCACCATCCGCCAGCCGAACGCCGCACCAAAACTCGAACTCCCCAAAGCCGCCATCGTCGTCCTCGGACGCGAATTCTCACTCCAGGTCAAAGGCACCGACGATGGCCCCGCCAATGCCCTCAAATTCTCCCTCGGCTCAGGAGCCCCCGAAGGACTCGCCATCGATGCCGCCTCCGGACTCATCCGCTGGAACCCAACCCGCTCATTCACCCCGGGCCGCTATGACCTTACCGTCAAAGCCACCGACGCCGGTGATACACCACAGTCCGCCTCCGCCACTGTCGCCCTCGATGTCCAGGACGACTACGCCTCCATGACACTCCTCACCGGCACCGTCAGCCGCGATGACGTCTGGTTCGCCTGGCTCCGCAACAAAGGCACCGGCATCACCGCCCGACTCAAAGTCGGCGAATTCATCCGCATCTCCGACATCGATGCCGAAATCGACAACATCACCAACCGCTTCGTCACCTTCCGCGATGATGCCGGACTCTGGAAACTTGAACTCGGCCAAATCCTTCGCGATCGACAACTCATCGAACCCGCACCAAAACCACCCACTGAACCCGCCACCACATCCCCGGTCACCGCCCAGCCCGATCCCGAAACAACACCCGCAGACAATCCCCCAACCAAACCAAACGAATCCCCCGCCCCCGCCGAACCGAAGCCGACAGATCCGCAACCCGCTGAACCCGCCCCAGCCCCACCAAACCCGGCGCCGCCTGCCCCTGGGGCACAATCCGGCACATAAGACGCAAATCAGAAAAGCCTACAGCGCCCGAGTGGCCAGCTCCGCGGCAGGAACAAAAGCAAAGAGCACCTTAGGGAAGGCGAGGCTGGGATGACCAAACGCTGTTAAGAACTCCGGAAGGCGTCTTTCGGACTCCGCCCCACGTCAAAGGGCGTGCGGGGATGTCAATCCCCGGTAACTCTGCTGAGCCGTCGGACGGCAGTCCGCGGGCAACAGCACTGCCACGGCCTTCGCGGGAACCTCAGCGGACTGGGAACGCAACGAAAACTCACCCCCGTTTCGTCACGCCGGCCCTGCGTCCCCTGCGTCCCTCGTGTCCCATCACAAAACCATTCAAAACGCAACCC
>JBJTOM010000526.1:0-15552 GCA_046074585.1 Planctomycetota bacterium
CGGAACTGCTGCGGTCTGAGCAGCTGCGGGGATCAGAGCGGGAGCCATTGAATCCAATGCAGCCGCGTCCCGCCCAGTTTCCTTCGCGGGTGAAGCACGTGATTCACCTGTTCATGAACGGGGGGCCGTCGCATGTCGACACCTTCGATCCCAAGCCGGAACTGCAGCGGCGCGGTGGTGAACTGTTGTCCGGCGGGAATTTGAAGACGGAGCGTCCCACAGGGGCCCTGTTCCCTTCACCGTGGCGGTTTCGTCGACATGGGCAAAGCGGGATCGAAGTGAGCGAACTCTTCCCGCACACGGCTCAGCATGTGGATGACATGTGCATCATCCGTTCGATGCACGCGAATGTTCCGAATCATGAACCGTCACTGCTGCTCATGAATTGCGGAGAAGCGCGTCTGGTGCGACCCAGCATGGGCTCCTGGCTCACCTGGGGCCTGGGGACCGAAAATCAGAATCTGCCGGGTTTTGTGGCCATGTGTCCCGGCGGCTATCCCATTCAGGAATCACAGAACTGGCAGTGCGGATTTCTGCCGGGTGTCTTCCAGGGCACCTACGTGGATACGCAGCACACCAGCCTCGAAAAGCTCATCGAGAACGTCCGCAACGAACGCATCACTCCAGCTGAACAGATTCAGCAGCTGCAGTTCCTGCGACTGCTCAATCAACGCCATCAGCAGGAACGTCCCGGAGACGCGCAGCTGGAGGCACGGATTCAGTCGATGGAGCTGGCGTGGCGAATGCAGTCGGAGGCAGCGGATGCGTTTGACGTGAGTCGTGAGCCGAAGCACATTCAGGAGATGTACGGTGACGGCGTCCAGGCGCGGCAGATTCTGACCGCTCGGCGGCTGGTGGAACGTGGCGTTCGCTTCGTGCAGGTCTGGCACGGTGCTGGTCAGCCCTGGGACAATCACGATGATATCGCTGTCAATCATGCGAGGCTGGCAAAGCAGTGCGATCAGGCGATTGGCGCGCTGCTGACGGACCTGAAGCAGCGCGGTCTGCTCGAAGAAACGCTCGTAATCTGGGGAGGCGAATTTGGCCGGACACCAACTGTCGAGCTGCCTCAGAAGGGTTCAAACGCCGGCAAAATCAACGGTCGGGACCATAATCACTGGGGCTTCACAATGTGGCTGGCGGGTGGCGGGGTCCGGGGCGGCTATGTACACGGGGCGACCGATGAGTTTGGGTTCAAGGCAGTGGAAAAGCCGATGCATGTTCACGACCTCCACGCCACTCTGCTGAAACTCATCGGCTTCGACCACGAAAAATTCACCTACCGCTACGCGGGCCGTGACTTCAGGCTGACGGACGTGCATGGTACGGTGGTGGACGAACTGATTGGTTGAGGGCTCGGCGCGTGACCATTTGCGGTTACGAGCCGGGGTGATCCTTGTTTCTGCATTGAAAACTCAGCTGTTCAAGTTCCCGTTTCAGCGGGTCCCTGCTGAACTCAGCCACGCCGCAGAACACGCAGGCAGACCGCCCTTGATGCGGGATCTGCGGAGTATTCTCAGGGTTGTGGAGTCGCAGGGACAACCGGTGCAAGCAGAGCGGAGGCCCAGGTGCGGTTGTGCTGAATGCTGTGGGTTGCTGAGACGGCATCCGGCGGCAGGTCACTGGTTTGCGGGCCCCCGGTTTGCGGGTTGGGTTCGTAGAGCGGGGCACCGGGCCCGGATACGGTGACACGAATCCGGTGTCCGCGGTTAAAGATCTGGCTGATCCAGCCGACGTCGAAGGCGGCCTGGACAACTTCACCGGGCTGCATGAGCACTTCATGGTCGAATCCGTCACGATAGCGAAGTCGCAGGGGGTAGTCGACGATGAGAATGGAACGACCGTCGGGGTAGACATCGCTGACGCGGACGAGGATGTCAGCATCGCGGGCGGTGGAGGCGAGGAACAGGTTGGCGCGAATGCGGCCGGTCCATTCGACCGGTTGTTCCAGAACGTCCGTGGTGAATGTGCGCACTTCAGCCTGCTGCTCGAAGGCCCTGGCATCGGCGGCGCCGGGGAAAGCCGTTCCGGGGATCTGCATGGGATTCCGCGGGTCGCACAGAAAATCGGTTGTGGCATCGGCCGCGGTCGGACGGGTGCTGGTGAGCAGACCGTTGGCCTGCAGATACAGGGGCGTCATGCGATGGGCTGGCGGGAAGTCGTCTGCGGATCTCCAGACATTCCCCGGGGCATCGGGTTCTCCGACGGCCCCCATGACGAACCAGCGTACGGCGGGTTCCTGGCGCACATTGGTCTCGATGCCTTTAAGCCAGTAGTCGAACCAGCGCAGCATGTGGTCGACTTCCGGCCACGCTGCATGTTCGGGGTAGGTGAGCTGTCCGGTTTTGAAGCCTTTGTTGAGCCGTCCGTGGAGCCATGGTCCGATGATCAGCTGTTGCCTGCCGCGGGATTCCGGGCCACCGTGATGCTGGCGTCCCTGAAAGCTGGCAATTGAACCCTGGTTCATAAAGTCATACCAGCTGCCGATGGTGAAGCAGGGAACGTTCATGGAGGAAAAGTGCAGCGAGCAGTCTTCGGCCTTCCAGTAATCATCATAGTGGGGATGTCGGGCCCATTCTTCGAGCAGTCGATCGTTGTCGGCCGGGTCACGACAGACCTGGGCGAGGGAGCGGAAGCGGTTGGGGCGGGTGGTACCGCCAATGCGGTAGCCTTCATGGAACAGGCTCAGCCCGGTGTCAACCATGTACTGGGCGGCCAGGTGCGGAGGCTGTGTGACGGCGAGGAAATTCTGGACGTAGCCACCCTGCGAACTTCCGAAGGTGCCCACCTTGCCGGTGCTCCACGATTGTGTTCCCAGCCATTCGCACAGATCGTAGCCATCGCGTTGTTCGCCCCAGCCGAGTGCACGGTAGCCAACCCATGTTCCCTGTGATTTCCATGTGCCGCGGTAGTTGACCATGGCGACAACGTAGCCGCCCAGAGCCAGTCTGGCAGCGGCGCGGCGCGTGGATTCTCCGCGAATGTCTGCATACCGCTGCTCAAAAAGAACAGGCCACGGGCCATCGCCTTCCGGGAAGTACATGTTGGCCGACAGTTGTGTGCCGTCCCGCATGGGAATGAGCTGGTGCTGTTCGCGGATGGGTCCCAGATCAAGCGAGGGTAAATCCTGGGCGGAAGCCGTAGTTGGGGGGCAGCAGGTGGCTGCGAGTGCAGTGGCGATGAGCAGGGGCAGGAATTTCATGGCAGGTGGCCGGTCTGGTTGGGGAGTCGGGGATGGCTTGTCAGCCATCGATAATGTCCCAGAATTCATCGGCATTCGCATCTGTCTGAGACTGTTTTTTGGGAGTCGGTGCGGGATTGGGTTTGGGGGGCCTGGGCGATCGAGCGGCTGGCTTCGGGTCTGTGTGTCGAGCGGGTCGGCGGCGAGTTTCGGGTTGCGAGGACGGGCCACAGGCGGGACAGACACCGCCACGTCCGAGTGGCTTTCCGCAGGTATTGCAGAGAAGAACGGGCTGGTCGCTGAAGGCTGCGGCGCTGCTGGTGTGACTGAAATCGGAGAGTTGTTCGAGGAGGTCGCGCACATCGAGTCCGGCGTCGGCTGCGGGCGTGCTGTCACGGCGTGCGCGCTGTGTCGCCGGGTGGGCGGCTGCCGGAGCGGGTGGAGCGGCAGAGACGGGGGCTGTTTTGGCGGGCGACGGGGATGCCGTTGTGGCTGGAGGCATGGGGGCAGCGGCGGCAGGCGGGCTGGGACGTGTGCCTTCTTCGCTGATGTTTTCGCTGCGCACGAGTTCGACTTCAGCGGCGCGGTTGCTGAGCGGTTCGCGGGCGGTGACGTGAACGCGGGCCTGGCGGTCGTAGCTGATGGTGACTTCGATTTCGGCGCCTTCCGGAAGGTTGGGCGGGAGTTGTGTGATTTCGCAGTCTCCGAGCACAACCGGGGGACGGTCCGGGGCGGTGCCACTTTCGACGATGCGGACACGCACGCGTGTCTGGTTGGCGACGACCGTGCCGAAGACATGCGTTACGGAAGCGGGGAGCGGTGTATTGGCGGGCAGCAGGTAGTGTGGGATGCGTTCGGAGGTGAGTTCATCGCGGATGAGGATTCCGAGGGCGCGGGCATTGACGCTGCGGACGCGAACGGCAGGGAGCCGTTTTGCGGTGCTGCCTTTGAACACGGTCTGGGCACGATCGCGGTCCTGGAGCAGCATTCCGGCGTAGTAGGCTGCGCCGTGGGCGATGGACTGATCGGGTGAGAGCGACGTATTGAGAGTTCTGCCACTGAGTCGTTTGAGGGCGTCGCGGACCATTGGCATGCGAGTTGCGCCGCCGGTGGTGAGCAGCGTATTGATGCGGGCCCAGCCAAAATTGTTTTCGGCAAGGATGCGTCTGGTCACGAGTTCGCAGCGTTCAATCAGCGGCCGGCAGGCCTGTTCGAATTCAGCGAGTTCGATGGGGTAGCTGCGAATGGTGCCTCCGCTGCGAACTGAGATCACTGTGCGAGGTCGAAGTGACAGACTGCGTTTGGCCTGTTCGGCTTCGAGTGCAAGGTACTGGAGGTCTTCAGGGGTGCTGCGAGGGTCGATGCCAACGTCTTCAAGGAACTTGCCGGCGGCCAGATCAAGCAGCGTTCTGGTCCAGTCCAGACCGCCCAGTTCGAGTTCGCCGTCGACAGCCAGCACACGCACTTCGTCCGGCTGATAACGAATCACAGCCAGGTCCAGTGTGCCGCCACCAAGGTCGAAGACGAGCAGTTGTTCGTCGATCGCCAGAGCACTGAAGGCCAGACCTTCCTGTCCCAGCACATGGCAGAGGGCGGCTGCGGTGGGCTCGTTGATCATCTCGATGCGTTCAAGACCGGCTTCGTAGCCGGCAAGCACTGTGGCCTGACGCTGGGCTTCGCTGAACTGAGCGGGCACCGTGATCACGGCCTCGCGGACTTCTCCGAGCTGATTGCGGGCTGCCTTGAGAAGTTTTCGGAGCACCAGCGCGGACACCTGAACGGGGGAATAACGCTGGTCGTCAATCTTCCAGAAACGGCTGTTGTCACCCATGAAACGTTTGGCGTACTGGATCACGCGATCCGGTGAGACGATGGCATGTCGCAGGGCTTCGGTGCCGACGACGGCCTGACCGCGTTCGATAAACACGACCGACGGGGTGGAAAGTTCACCTTCTTCGTTGGGAATCGTGACGGGCTGGCCGTGTTCGTTGAGCCAGGCGATGCAGGAGTAGGTGGTGCCGAGGTCAATTCCAACCGCATGCACGGCTTTCATAGCTGTTTCCATTGAAATCCGAAGGTTTGCCCCGATTTCCCAACTGCGGTATCTTACATGGGGAACCTGCCGGCTTGCCAATCAAAATGCCCACGGCGAGCTGGAAATCGGCGGTTGTTCGGCAGAGAGTGTGCCGAAGGAGCGAAGTGAAACCGGATCCGTCAGGCTGGAAAGGAGTTGGCAGTTTCATGGTTTTGATGTTCCTGAAAACCCTCTGGCAATGCTGGCGGAAATCAGCCCAGCAGTGCTCCTGCGACGCCCCCGCGGTGCTGACTGTCGCGCTGGAACGCCCTGGCAACATCGCGTTCGTCCGGCGGCCGGAACCACGGCCCTCGGTAACAGGGAACTCCGTTTTTCCCCGGAAACTGGTGTTTCCTCTGGCCTTGATCGGCCAGCTGCTGGTCCTGCCACCGGCACTCCTTCCGGCTCAGACCACAGTCAAACTGCAAACCGGCAAAGCCCTCGAAAAAAGCCTCGCCGAATCCGTCAGCTGTTCCGCCCGGCGAATGCCGTTCCTGCGGCAGCTCCAGGACATCCAGCAGGAATCGGGTGTCTGCCTGATTCGCGACCGTCGCCTGGATCCCTCCGTACCGATTTCGCTGCAGACCGGCTTTCTGCCCCGACGCGAAATGCTCAAACAACTTGCGGCGCTGATTCCCGGGACGGCGGCTGCATTCCCCGCGGATTACGTCTACATCGGGCCTGAGGAAGCGGCACACCGTCTGCCCCTCCTGCTGCAGCTCACAGAACAGCAGTCTGCTGCCTGGAAACGTCTGCCGGCATCCGCCATTTCGCGACGAACGCTCCTGCCAGTACGACCGTCCTGGGAGCGTCCCGCTGTCCCCGCTGAAGTGCTCATCACGGCCGCCCGGAATGCTGAAATTCGGTTTGCAAACCCGGAAGTCATCCCGCATGACGTCTGGGACTCCGCGACACTGCCGCCGATGACCGTCCCCGAACTTGCCTGTCTGATACTCAACCAGTTCGATCTCTGTCCGCAGCTCAGCGAGTCGTCCGCGGAAATCCGCATTGTGCCGATACCATCCGAACAGCCGCTGGAACTGCGGCACAGCTTCCCGTCCGAGCTGCGGGCCAGTCTTGAACAGTCGTGGGGGGCCGGTCGGCCGGACACAGACGTGCGCTGGACGCGGACTACTGCCGCGTTCACCGCCGCTCTGGAACGCCACATTCAATTCGCAGCGCTTGCGGAACAGCAGCGGACTGCAGGCTCCGCGTCACAGTCTGCACGTCCTGCAGCGGCCCCGGACTCGCTGCGAACGCGAATGTTCCAGCTGCAGGCAGAGCGCGCACCGCTGGGCAGCATTGTGGCCACACTGCGAGCCAGCGGGATCAGGATTGATATTGCCGGGGAACAGACAGCCGAAGTGCAGAGAGCACTGCAGCAGGTGGTCCCGATCAGTGCGGCAGCACAGCGTGGAGATGAGTTTTTCGAGGGTCTGTTTGGCAGGCACTTCGGGCTGGTGCAGGTGCTCGATGATCGCGTGCAGCTGCGGCAATGAAGCGTGGCATGAAGGACTGAAACGGGGAGCGAGCGATGGGTCTGATTGGATATGTGAGTGACGAGCGTTTTGCGGCACTCGGCGATGTGCAGCTGGAATTCATCGGGAATCACGGCGAGTCATTTGCGGCGATTTCGCGAGCGAGTGGCAGTGTGTACTGCGACCTGCCGGCCGGCGAATGGAAAGTGGTGCTCCGCAAGGACGGCTTCGGTGCCAAAATTTCGCAGCTTCGCACCCCGGTCGCGGAGCCCTGCCAGTTTCGACTCCTTTCCGACGGCCTGCTCGGCTATGCATGGCCCAAGTGGGTTCGTGGCGGTGAGGAAGCGGAGTTTCGAGTGCATTCTGTGGAACCCTATCAGCTGGAACTCTGGCGCTACGGCTGGGACCCTGAGCGTGTGCGGGAGCTGGGCTGGCACGACGAACATGCTCCGCGCGCCGTCATGCAGGTCACTCCGGACGGCGACTATACGCGGACGGGCTGTGAATGGAACCACGTGGGTTACGGATCCACGACGCATCGTCAGTTTGTCACCGCGCCGGATCGCAGTGGCCTGTATTACTTTCGGGCATCCACAGCGTCCGGAAAGCGGTTTTCGTTTCCCTGGATCGTGGCACCGCGGCAGCCGGAATCCCGCACTGCTGTGCTCGCTTCCAGCATCACATGGAACGCCTACAACTCCTTCGGTGGTCGCAGCAATTACATTCACGCAGACCGACTTCCGGTGACTCCGACGGTGAATTCCCGAATGGAGCTGCCGCGATACCAGAACCCGGAGCACGGTACGTGGGGGTATGCCGGGTACGACCGGCTGTCGTTCGAGCGTCCGGAACCGTTCTGTGCGGTGGACTTTGAAGAACGCATCTGCGATCCGATCGAAGGCCGCCAGGCCTGTCATCTTGCACCTGCCGAATGGCGGCTGCTGGGGTGGCTGGAACGTGAAAACATCGCCTTCGATTACTACTCAGAGACGCAGCTGCACGATGGCACGCTGGACCTTTCCGCGTATCAGGTGCTGGTGATCGCTGTGCACCCGGAGTACTGGACGCGGTCCATGTACGATCGAGTGAAGCGCTGGGTGTTTGAGGAAGGCGGGCGACTGATGTATCTGGGCGGTAACGGCCTCAACTGCGAAGTGACGCTGCACGACGACGCCTCGATGACTGTTCACAACGGCGCCATTGAATCGCTCTGGGCCGCAGGCATGGGAGGCTGTGACAGTCGCTTTGCGATGCGTCATGAATCGGAGGCCAGTCTGCTGGGCGTGGTCTTCACTCCAACCGGCGCAATGACCGGGGCTCCGTATGAAGTCCTCGATGCAGACCACTGGATCTTCGCCGGCACAGGGCTTCGCACGGGCGATCTGTTTGGCCGTCAGTCTCTGCACCGCCGGTGTCCCGGCGGGGCGTCCGGGCATGAAACGGACAAGCGTTCCGCCAGCACGCCCCCTGGCACTCAGGTGCTCGCCAGAGGACTCAATCCGGACACTGGCGGTGCCGAAATGGTGTTATTTGAAACCGCGTCCGGCGGACAGGTGTTTTCGGTGGGATCAATCAACTACGTGGCTTCTTTGCCGGTGGATCCTGCCGTGTCGCAGATCACGGCCAATGTGCTGCGTCGATTTCTGCGGCAGCAGGACGGCTGAGCGTTCCCAGGGAGCAGTTGTGCAGAGACCTTCACGTTATCAGAAGCAGATGCTTTTTGCGGGGATCGGGGAAGCCGGGCAGCAGCGACTGCGGGCCAGCAGCGTGCTGGTCGTCGGCTGCGGCGCACTGGGCTGTGTCCTTGCGGACAGCCTCACGCGCGCTGGTGTCGGACGAATTCGGATCATCGACCGCGACTTCGTGGAGCTCAGCAACCTCCAGCGGCAGATCCTGTTTGATGAACAGGATGTACACGAGCATCTGCCAAAGGCCATTGCAGCCCAGCGACGACTGGAGCGGGTGAATTCTGAAATTGTGATCGAGCCGATTGTTGCGGATCTGGACTTCAGCAGCATCGGTCGGATGTGTGCCGACGTCCACCTGATCCTCGACGGCACCGACAACTTTGAAACCCGCTACCTGATCAACGACGCTGCGCTGGAGTACGGGGTTCCATGGATTTTCACGGGGGTGACCGGAAGCAGCGGGCAGGTACTCGCTGTGCTGCCGAAGCAGAGTCCGTGTCTGCGGTGCCTGATGCCGCAGCCACCACCGCCGGGTGCAACGGAGACCTGCGATACCGCTGGAGTGCTGGGGCCAGCGGTCGGAGTGCTCGCATCGCTCCAGGCCGCCATAGCTCTGAAAGTCCTCACCGGCCACGCCGCTGAACTCCCTCCGCAGCTCACACTGATGGATGTCTGGACCGGGACGCATCGCCAGGTGGACCTCACACCGCTGCTGGAGTCCCGCAACTGCCCAGCCTGCCATCAGGGAGAACGGCTCTGGCTGCAGGGCACGCGGAGGGCCGCCTCGACCGTGCTCTGCGGCCGCAACGCCGTGCAGATCAGCCCTGCTGAACCGCTGTCGCTGACCTTAACGGAGCTGGCTGACCGGCTGCGGGGGCTGGGGGCTGTCGTTGTCAACCGCTTTCTGCTGCGGTGGACGCTTGCGGCTGGTGCTGATACAGCGGATTTTCCGGCAGAAGTCACGGTTTTTCCGGATGGTCGGGCGATCATTCGTGGAACCAGCGACCCCCGGGTCGCCCGCAGCCTGTATTCCCGTTACATTGGAGGCTGATTTGCGGTTTCTGTTCCAGGCAGCAGGCGATCGCCGATTCCTGAGGCCCTTCGACCACCCAGGCTGGTCCCTTGTTGCAGGGTTTCTGCAGCGTCGGGCTGCCGGACTTCTTATTTGTCTGCATTCCAATGTCTTCTGTACTCCGAAACTATCTCCAGCTCATTCGATTCAGTCACACGATCTTCGCCCTCCCGTTTGCGCTGCTGGGAGCGGCGTTAGCGTGGTCACAGCCGGACTCGGTGTTCCGCTGGAGGGATTTGCTGGGAATTCTGATCTGTATGGCGACCGCCCGCTCGGCTGCGATGGCGTTTAATCGTCTGGTGGACAGAAATATCGACGGGCTGAATCCGCGGACGGCCGGTCGCCACCTTCCAGCCGGCCTGCTGACAGTGCGTGGGGTGACGATGTTTACGGCGGTCAGCAGCGTGATGTTTGTGGCTGCCACAGCAACTTTTCTGCCCAAAACTCTGCCGTTGGTCCTGTCGGTCCCGGTGCTTCTGTTCCTGCTGGGTTATTCGCTGGCGAAGCGTTTCACAAGCCTGTGCCACTATTGGTTGTCTGCAGCGCTGATGCTTTCTCCGGTGGCTGCCTGGATTGCAGTGCGGAATGAATTCTCCGTGATTCCGGCGACCCTGGGGGCCGTTATTTTCTTCTGGGTGGGCGGTTTTGACATTCTTTATGCCTGTCAGGACGCGGACTTTGACCGCACGGCCCGGCTGCACAGCATTCCAGCGAAGTTTGGTGTTGCGAAAGCCCTGCGGATTGCCCTGATCAGCCACCTGATCACGATCTGCATGCTTCTGGGAGTCTGGCAGATCGCCGGTCTCGGCTGGATTTTTCCTGCGGGGGTGGTGGTGATCGCAGCGTTGTTGCTGTATGAACATTCGCTGGTGAGTGCGACCGATCTGACACGGGTGAATGTGGCTTTTTTTCAGGTCAACGCGGTTGTCAGCTTCGGTGTGCTGGCGGCAGGCTGCCTCGATTTGTGGCTCAGCTGATTTATTTTCTCAGAGAGAACCTCATGTCCACCGCTGACATCCATTCTTCGCTCCCCGCGATGCAGTCCATCATCGATAAAGTCCTGGCCGGTGAACGGCTCAGTTTTGCCGACGGGATGGTGCTGGACGAACAGTCGGATCTGCAGACGCTGGGTCGCCTGGCGAATGTGGTGCGAGAGCGAAAAAACGGCAACTACGCGTGGTACAACACAAACATTCATCTGAATCCGACAAACGTCTGTGTCTACCGCTGTCGCTTTTGTGCCTTTCGAGCGGATCTGCGGGACGAGAAAGCCTACACCTTTACAGATGAAATGCTCCGGGAACGGGTGCTGGAGGGCCGTGCCGGGGGGGCGACCGAAATCCACGTGGTCGGTGGACTGCATCACAAAAAGAACTTTGACTGGTATCTGAACGTCGTTCGGGTGATTCACGAAACGTGTCCGGAAATCCACATCAAGGCGTGGACTCCTGTCGAGATCAACTGGTTTGCCTTCATCACAAAAAAACCGATTCGCTGGGTGCTCGAACAAATGATCGAAGCGGGCCTGGGCAGCATGCCTGGCGGAGGCGCTGAGATTTTTGACGAAGAGGTGCGTCGCCAGATCTGCGAGCACAAGGCCGACAGCGATGTGTGGTTTGATGTGCATCGCACGGCGCATGAACTGGGGTTGAGATCAAACGCCACCATGCTCTACGGCCACGTCGAAAAAGCACACCACCGCGTCGATCACCTGCTGCGGCTCAGAACCCTGCAGGACCAGACACGTGGCTTTCAGACATTTATCCCGCTGGCATTTCATCCTGAGAACACCGAATTGGCTTCCATCGTGAAACCGGATATTTTAAGCGACCTCAGAATGGTGGCGTTGTCGCGACTGATGCTGGATAACTTTGATCATATCAAGGCTTACTGGATCATGCTGGGCGAGCAGACCGCCCAGCTGGCACTCAGCTATGGTGCGGACGATATCGATGGCACCGTCGTGCATGAACTCATCTACCACGATGCCGGGGCGAAGACGCCGGAAGGTATGACGGTGGATCAGATTCACAGGCTCATTCGGGAGGCCGGTCGAGTTCCGGTGGAGCGGGACACACTGTATCGGCGTGTGATTCGCAACGGCCGACACTGGACGGTCGGCGCCCCTGTTTAAGTTCCGTGCTCCAGTCTCCGACAGCGTTTGACTGAATTTGGCCTGACAGGCCGTCATGGCAGATGCCCCGGAGTCGCGGCGTCCGCAATCACGTGCGTCTTGTCTGTCCTCGCTGGCAGGCGCAGACAGAAACGGCCTTTGCTGCATCGCCGATCCTGTCGCTCAGGGATTGCACTGCGGCGCCATGCCTCACACATCCCGGGGTTGAGGGGCTGGCACCCAGGCTTCCTGGCAGAACGCCAGGGCAGCGAAGGGGCCCTCCTGGTTTGTTCCTGAACGGTCCTGAACATTCGTCGGTCATTCCTGTGTTTAATGGCCTGCTCAGCTGATTTCTGCTGAGCCGTCGGACGGCAGTCCGCGGGCAACAGCACTGCCACGGCCTGCGTGGGACCCTCAGCGGACTGGGAACGCAACGAAGAGGACCCTGAAACGGCGTCCCATGTATCCCATGTGTCCCCTGCGTCCCATCACAGAACCATTCAAAACGCAACCCCCGAGCCGCGCCCGTGAGGAAGCGGGCGACCCGTACGACCCAGATGATGGTTCGCAGTGGGAAATGGGAAGTGGCGAGGGCACGAGGCTGAGAGAGCAGAAAGTGGAGCGGAGACCGCAGGAGCATGAAGAAAGTCGAGCGTCTCCTCTCTCCTCTCTCCTTTCTCCATTCTCCAGCTCTATTTTTTGACGGCAGGTGACGTCAAAAAATGGATGTCAATCCCCCGGTAACGGTGCGTGCCTGCGCGGCCAGAACCGCATCAGGAACGCACCCAAGCCTGACCGGCCGATTGACATCGGCCGCACGTCGGAGGCTCGCCTGCCTCGCGCAGCCGGGCTGACGGGCGGGGAGACTGTATGGTTATCGGAAGAAACTGAGTACTGCGAGGCTGATGGCGGCGGTGACACCGACGCGGATATTGTCGTTAATCCTTGAGCGGATGGATTCCATGAAGGCACAGGCTGCAACGGCGGGGCCAGTGAGCAGCAGGGCGTGTGGGAATGTCAGGGCTGGTTCCAGCGCTTCGGGGTTTTGGGTTTCGCCCCAATAGATCCACGCTGTCAGCGTTCCGCCGACGAGAAGGAAGGCAAGGAATCCTGACCAGGACTTGTTCGGATTCCAGGGCAGTGCAGTGCCACGGAGCAGTTGACCGAAGAGACTGGCGGAGCCATCTCCGAACGCAAGGATGGCAAGCACAGCGAGTCCGACTTCCAGCCGATCCGGCAGCGCGATGATGGTGAGCAGGACTGCGGCGGCATAGCCGCTGATCGCGGACGTCCCTGTGTCACTGACGTGGCGACGAATACGACGAAAGCGGAGAAAGATATGAGCGGTCAGTGTGACAATGACAGCCAGAATGATCCACCACAATGTGGGTGACAGGGGATCGCGATGTGCGATGAACTGGAGTGGAATTGGCAGAAGTCCCGGCGTCATGTGCCACAGGCGTCGCCGGGACTCCGCTCCTGTCAGCGAATAGACACCGAGCGAGGAACGAGGGGTGGGCATGGCACAGTAACCTGGCTCAGGAGCCTGCTGGGGCGCGAGGTGGGGATGGGACGCAGACGTGAAAGCGGACATGGTGTCAATTCCCGGCAGGACATGCAGGCATTGAATTTCTGCTGATTTATCGTCTTTCCCGCGCGCCGACTCTGTTCGCCTGAACATGGTGAAACGCTGTCCAGCGGGAAATCAGAAGAAATCCATGGCAAAACTTCCTGCAGCGGCGAAATCTGCCGGACCATCGCGTCTGCAGCATGCGAAACGCCGGCAGAATCTGCCGTGGCGATCGACACCGCTGTGAAGCTTACCCAATCGTCTCAGACGATGTACACTCTTCACCGCGTGTGCCCGCCCTGACTCTCTCTTCCGCCCTTTGGCGCCACTTCCATGTCTGCAGCCATCGAACCGTTTCCATTATTTGATGCCGAGGGCATAGCCGCTCCGCGGGTACCCGGCAATCTTCGTGAAACCGGGATCGAGCGTGAGGTGCTGCTGGGATTGCTGCTGAAGGTCTGCTACACGTCTTCTCAGACATCCACTGAGCTGTCCGCTGCGCGACTGCTGCTCCCGATTCCGTTAATTGCAGAGCTGCTGGAGGAGCTGCGTCGGGAGAATCTTGTGGAGATGCTTGGCAGCAGTGGTCCGTTGGGATTTCGATTTACACTTTCGCAAAAGGGGCGGGACCGGGCCTTGCGAGCGATGGAGGTTTCAGGTTATGTGGGACCCGCTCCGGTTTCACTGGAGGCATACACGGCATCGGTCCAGCATCAGGCGGCGGCGCGTCCGGCGGTGGTTCCTGAAAAAATCGCCGAATCACTGTCAGGAATGACACTCACGGACGAAGCGCGAATGCTGGCGGGGCTGGCCGTCACCGGCAATCGCAGTTTGTTTGTGTATGGTCCTGCAGGCAACGGCAAAACGTCGATTTGTCTCAATCTTCGCAAGGCGCTCACGGAGGGTGTGTGGATTCCGCACTGCATTGCAATCGAGCAGCAGGTGATTCGGATCTTTGATGCTCAGGTTCACGAGACTCTGGAACTGCCTCCCCAAATCATCCGCAGTGTTGATCACCGCTGGGTGCGAGTCCGTCCGCCGGTGGTGGTGGTGGGTGGTGAGCTGCGTCTGGAGGATCTGGATCTGGCGTGGAGTCCTTCGCTGCGATTCTATGAGGCACCGATTCAGCTGAAGTCCAACTGTGGCATTCTGCTCATTGATGACTTTGGACGGCAGCGTGTGGATGCGCGGGAACTGCTGAATCGCTGGATCGTGCCGATGGAATACCACATTGACTATCTCACACTGCAAACCGGTCAGAAGATCTGTGTCCCGGTCCGCAATCTGCTCATGTTTGCCACGAATCTCGATCCGAAGGACGTGACGGATCCGGCTTTTCTGCGGCGAATGGGCTATCGGCTGAATCTGACGAGCCCGACTCCGGAACAGTACTGCGTGATTTTTCGCCGCTACGCGGAGCGATACGGGATCACGGTGGGCGATGACCTGCTCCAGGAACTGCTGGGGCGTTACCGGCGTGAGCAGCGGGAATTGCGTTGCAGCGAGCCCCGGGATTTGATTGAGCGGATGCGGGATTTCAGTCGTTACTACAACAGGCCACTGGAAATCACCCCGCAGACACTCGACGTCGCCTGGCGGGGATTTTTCGGGTCGATCTGAACTGTGGAACCCAAACAGATCCCGCAAATCGCCCATTCAGCTGATACAGTCGGCAGAGACTGAAAATCTGGTCTCCTGTTTACCCAAAAAAATTTCCTGAAGAAATCTGGCGGTTGACTCGGGAATTTGAGCCTTAACCCCACAGACACCTGAAATGGTGTCAAAACCAATCGCAGCGAATCGGGCTCAGGTGAGATCGCTGCGGATTGCTTCCTGCCGTCGCCGTGCTGGCGATCTGTCGTTCCGAGTTCATTTAAGGAACGCGTGGCAACTGTTGTGTTTCCCCGGTTGCGCAGACGTTCTGCGCTTCGCCGTTCAGCTGCGATCGTGCTACTGGAGTCGTTCTTATGTCAAGGTTCATTGTCTCTGTTCGTCGTCTGCTGGTTCGTGAAGAAGGTGCCACGATGGTCGAGTACGGCCTGATGGTCGCTTTGATCGCTGTGGTTGCTGTGGCAGCTGTCGGCACTCTGGGTGGCCGTGTGTCTGACACCTTCTCCGGCCTCACATTCTGATCCGTCATTATCCACCTTCGACACGGCCGCCCGAAGCGGCTCAATCTTCCCGTTCTTGGTCCGCATTCAGATTTCCAGGAGTTGTTCACATGTCTAAGTTCATCGCATCTGTTCGTCGTCTGCTGGTTCGTGAAGAGGGTGCCAAGATGGTCGAGTACGGCCTGATGGTCGCTTTGATCGCTGTGGTTGCTGTGGCAGCTGTCGGCACTCTGGGTGGCCGTGTGTCTGACACCTTCTCCGGCCT
>JBJTOM010000527.1:0-1883 GCA_046074585.1 Planctomycetota bacterium
CGATGCCTTAAGTCATGCCACTCTGCCTGGCGTTGGGCTGGCCTTCCTGCTCGCGCCAATCCTCGGCATTGACGGCAAATCACTGCCAGTGCTCCTTGCCGGAGCCGCAATCAGTGGTGGGCTCGGTGTCACGGCAATCCTTACCGTGACACCAAGCCCGCCGCTTATAGCGGCGCCGGCAAGCAGTGCTGGCAGTGATTTGCCGTCAATGCCGAGGATTGGCGCGAGCAGGAAGGCCAGCCCAACGCCAGGCAGAGTGGCATGACTTAAGGCATCGCCAATCAGTGCCCGACGACGCAACAGCGTGAAACACCCCACGAAGCCGGCGCCGGTCCCCAGCAGCGTTGCTCCGAGAATCACAACCCTCGTGTTGTAATCCTGAAGCAACAGCACTCGGGACAGCGCGGATTCTGTGGGCGCAGCACCGGGGGCCGTACCGCAGCCACTCAGGAGCACGCTGCACAGCAGGAGTCCTGCCAGACCACGCTGGATTCCTCTCCAGTCGCCCCTCACAGGTTCCGCTCCCGTCGCCGAAGTGCCTCTGTGGCTTCATCGAGGAGCGTCAGGCGTCCACCGTAAGTTCGCTCGAGGTTTTCTCGGGTGAAGACCGCTGCTGTCGGGCCCTGCGCAACAACCCGCATATTCAGGAGCACGACGGAGTCGAAATAGTCAGGGACCGTGTGCAGATCGTGATGGATCACCAGCGCCGTTTTACCAGCAGATCGCATCTCGCGCAGGAGGCCCACGATCGCCTGTTCCGTAGCAGCATCCACCGCCGAAAACGGTTCGTCCATCAGGTACAGGTCCGCTTCCTGAACCAAGGCACGTGCCAGAAATGTACGCTGCTGCTGGCCGCCGGAAAGCTGACTGATCTGACGATTGGCATACTCCCCGATGCCGACTCGTTCGAGGGCCCGCATGGCTAAATCACGATGCCGACGGAGCACCGGGCGAAACCAGCCGATTCGCCCGTACAGGCCCATTGTCACCACGTCCAGCACACTGACCGGGAAATCCCAGTCAACACTCTCGCGCTGGGGCACATAACCGACACGATGTCGATTCTGTCTCCACGAGCGGCCAAACACTTCGATTCGACCGGATGCCCTTGGCACAAGATCCATCACAGCCTTCAGCAAAGTGCTTTTCCCGGCACCATTTGGACCAATAATCCCTACCAGCTGACCTGGAGCCACGTCAAACTCGACGTCCCAGATGACAGGCTTTCGCGACCACGCAACGGTCAGGTCCTGAATCGAGAGGGGGATGCGCTCAACGTCCACTAGAATTCACCTCTGTTTTCAAGGCTTAAGCGACCGCTGTAGCCGCGTTCGGGAGCAGTGCCGCCAAGTGCTCGAGTGACGATGGTGAGGTTGTGATCGAGCATTCCCGCGTAAGTTCCTTCCCAAGTGCCACTGGACCCCATGGCATCGGAGTACAGGCTGCCACCGATGCGGACCGTGTGGCCGCGTGAGGCGGCCCCCTCGATCAAAGCCTCGATACTCTTGCGGGGCACACTTGTTTCCACAAAAACGGCTGCAACCTGTCGCTCCACCAGCAAATCCACCAGTGCGTTGACCCGCAGCAATCCCGCTTCAGATTCTGTGGACAGGCCCTGGACGCCGAGCACCTTCAGGCCGTAGGCACGGCCAAAATAGTGAAACGCGTCATGTGACGTTACAAGAACGCGGGAGGATTCAGGGATGGACCCGATGGCAGCAAGGCCGTACTGGTGCAGAGCAAGCAGGTCACTTGTCACCGAGTCAGCTCGCAGATGAAACTCAGTCTCAAGCTCTGGGAGCCTGGTTGAGAGCTGCTTTGCGATGTGCGGCAGGATTTGCGACCACAACTGCACGTCCATCCAGACGTGGGGGTCCGGATGA
>JBJTOM010000528.1:0-15285 GCA_046074585.1 Planctomycetota bacterium
GGCAGCACTGATCGATTCAACTGGTAAATCTCAACCCAGCGCGTTGAACGCCCCAGAAATCGCTCGGATATCTCCGACAGCGTCTCACGGGCCCCCACGCGGTATGCAGGGGATCCATCGTCCAGGAGCAGAAATCCGGAAGGCTGCTCCACTTTTGGCTGACGATCAATAAACAGCTGCGGATACCGCTCCTCCAGCAGCCGGGCGTCCGGAGTCAGCACAATCATCCCCGGACGCATCGTATTGGGATTGGGAATGCGGTGCTGGTTGAATACGGCCAATGCTGAGAAATAGCGGGTGGTTCCATAGACCCGTTTGGAAATTTTTGAGTAGTTCTCGCCGTTCTGAACGATCACTGACGGATGTTTCTCACCGTCGTCAGCACCGGGCTGAACGGCCGTATTCTGCGTGTTGAAAGCGGCCAGACTGAAACGCCCGGTGCCATCAGCTCCCGTCGATCGGCCCTCGCTCCTGCCACGTCCCCCGGCACGACTGGTGCCGGGCCGAGTGACGGCGCGGAATGCGGCGGAGGGAGGGGCAACACCGGCCTGACTGCCAATCCCCGGCGCAAACGCCGGCTCTGCGAGGGCCAGCAGCGGAGCAGGCTCCGGAGGCGTCGGAGCCTCGCCAGGAAATGCCGCAGATTCCAACATCTGCCCGACATCAGCCGGCCCGTCTGCAGTGTCCGGACTCAAGGCAAAATCAGGCAGCTGCAGCGCGGCCCCGCTGTCGGCGGTCTCCGCAGTCCCTGCTTGTTCCGCCTCTGCCACAGCACCCGGTTCGGGATCGGCTGCAGCCAGCAGCAGTGGCGGAGCCCCCTCGAAACCTGGCGACGAATTGTTATCAGCCGCAGTGATTTCCAGGGGAGTCTCTGCAGCGGCGACAGCAGCCATTGATTCCTGGGCGTCAGGTTCAGGAGCGTCAAACGGATTTTCTGCGTCCGATCCCGATACGGCTGCCACTGGCTCGGCCGGCATGAGCTCCGGGGTGGACTCGGATCCGCTGTTCTCCGGCAGAGCAAAGGCAGCTTCCGCTTCAAGGGGCGCCCCTGCTTCCAGGGGTTCTGCGGGCGTGGCAGTTTCAACCGGCGTGATCGCTTCCTCGTTATTCATAGCCAGCAGTTCCGGGGACTCAGCAGCGTTTTCGCCGTCAGGTTCGGCGTTCACCCCGGCAGCAGAAGCACCGATGGCCATCGGCTCCTCGACCGGCTCAGAAAACGCAAACACCGGGGCAGCATCCGCAGAAGGCTCCTGCAGACCCTCGCCTGGCAGCTCAGCAGCCTCTGAAAACGGCGACGGTTCAGAGGCCGCAGCCCCATTCAAAGGATCTGTGACAGCGACGTCAGCAGACGTGCCAAATTCAGCGGGAGTCGAATCCGTCGCGGCGGCCCCCACTGGTTGCCCGTCAGCAGCGTCGGCCACTTCGGCTTCCCGGGGCGCAATGGCAGCCTGCGTGAGCTGTCGTTCATGCTTCTCCACTTTCTGATAGACCAGAAAACCGAGTGCAAAGACGAGCAGCATCACAACGAAGATCCCCAGCCACGTTTCATGACGAATGCTGCGTGCGGGAATTGAGGCGGATCTTACAGTGCGGGCTGCCACCGCGCCGCCCGCAGCTTCGCTGGCCTGCTCCGCGGATTGATGCGAATTTCCGCCGGCATCGCCTCGACTGGTGTCTTTGTCAGAAGTTGCCATCCCTGGTTCCCTTTCAAAGCGTGTTTCACGAGACGATCTTCCAGCGAGTGGAAGGAGATAATTACAGCAATGCCGCCCGGACGAAGAATTCCCGGAAGCACTCCTGTCAGCATCGATTCAACGTGCTGAAGTTCCTGATTGACCGCAATTCGCAGCGACTGAAAGACGCGCGCCGCTGCACTGCGCCCGGCGTCAGACCGCAGAGGACCACAGACCTCCGCAAGACACTCCAGCAGATCCGCGACTGTCTGCAGCGGTTTGCCAATTCGACGACGGTAAAGAATGGCGGCGGCAATCTTTGCCGCTGCCGGCTCCTCACCCCATGTGCGAAAGACCTGCTCAAGCTCCGCAGCGGATGCTTCCGCCAGCAGCGCAGCAGCCGGACGACCCGACTCCCTGTGAAATCGCATATCCAGCGGCCCGCCGGCATCAAAGCCGAACCCACGCTCGTCATCCGCCAGCTGGTCAGATGACAGTCCCAGATCCAGCAGCACACGGTCCACACCAGGCAGCTGCAGATCCCGCAAAACGCGAGCAGCATCCGCGTAACTGGCATTCACGAGCGTGACCCGGGGATCCTGCAGACGCGAAGCCGCATACTGCAGCATCCAGGGATCACGATCAATCCCCACCAGTCGCCCTTCAGGACCCAGCCGCTGCAGAATCTGCAGACTGTGACCTCCTGCACCAACAGTGCCGTCAAGCACGGTCAGCGCCGGGCTGAGCTGCAGCCAGTGCAGCACTTCCCGTGGCATCACGGGAATATGGACGGGGGTTTGGGAATCAGACATACCGACAACGGGAGAAGGTGGTGGCTTTCGGGCAGACGGGCAGAATTCACGGAGCTTGAGTCAAAAACGGCGAAATCAGGGATTTCTGCCCCTTGCCGACTGAACTTCGGCAGAGTTTACAGCTGACGGGCAAATCATGGAAAGACCAGATTGTCCGAAGCAAAGCGAGGGGTCCCCACCGGTTGTCGGTTTCCCTCCGAAGTGAGCAGTCGTGGTCATCGCCCCATGGAAAATCCAGCCATGCTCCCCTCTTCTCTGCCATCACTGCCAGCGCAAAATGGCTCGGTTGAGTGGCGCAGTATCCGCGGTAAACTCCGGGTTTTGCATCGTTACGGGAAAGGACTTCATGCCCAGGATTTCTTCCACACATATCGTGACTGCGGAAAGTCTCGGGACGGTCCTTGCGGTGCTGCGTTTCTGTCTTCCCGGCACCAGCTGGTCGGCCGCGCGCGATCTGCTGCACAGTCACCGCGTTGCCGTGAATGGAATTCTCTGCGTCGAGGAAGCGCGGCGCCTGGCCGTTGGCGACCGCGTCGAGTTGCGTGCCCACCCCCTGCCTCCGCCTCCCACTGACCGGGACGTCACGATTCTGCATCTGGACCAGCACCTCGTGGTGGCGCACAAGCCCTCCGGAATGCTCACGGTGCGACACCCGGGCGACGTCGACTGGTCGGCACAAAAGAAACTGCGGCAGCCAGCCCTCGAAGAATCTCTTGCGCGGCTGATCGCCGATCGCGAACGTGGTCCCCGAAATTCCCGCAGCAGCCCGGTTTCGGAACTCCTTGTCGTGCATCGCATCGATCGGGAAACCAGCGGCGTAGTGATGTTTGCCCGAACCCAGGCAGCGCAGAGTCAGGTGATCCGGCAGTTCGCAGCGCACAGCGTCCATCGTCGCTATCTTTGCGTGGTTCCCGGAGCAGTCACTGCACAGACGCTGCATTCCGTGCAGATCCGTGATCGTGGGGATGGTCTGCGAGGCAGTGCCGAAGACGCGGACGCAGTCGCCGGGCGAACGATGATTACGCACGTTCGGCCGCTGCGACAGTTCGCTGGATTCACAGAACTCGAATGCCGCCTGGAAACGGGACGTACCAATCAGATTCGGATTCAGCTGGCTGAACTTGGCCACCCGCTGTGCGGAGACGTCAAGTATCGCGGTGCATTCGGTGCCGCAGAGATTCCTGACGCCTCAGTGGCTCCGCGACTTGCTCTGCACGCAGCCGAACTGGGCGTGATTCATCCCTTCACCCATACCGAACTCCGCTGGCGCAGTCCCTGGCCTGCCGATATCCTCCGCTGGCTGGCCATGCTGCAGCGTTCGACAACCGCTCGCGGATCACTTCCGGCCAATTGAAGCCGATTGACACGGTTCAGCCTGTTCTCTTTAAGTATTCCACTCGTCTATGCCGGATCCTCCGCCATCCAAACGTCGGCCTCGCGCGACTCAACAGCCATCTGCTGCTCTGGCCGGCAGAGATGTTCCAGCGTCCGTCGCCGGCTACGCGGAGCTTCATTGCCGCACCAACTATTCGTTTCTTGAGGGCGCTTCGCACGCCGATGAACTTGCGGCTCGGGCAAAGGAACTGGGATACGCAGCCCTCGCAGTGACCGATCGCAATTCACTCGCCGGCGTCGTGCGGGCCCATGTGGCAGCGAAGGAGGCGGGACTGAAGCTGCTGGTAGGCGCCGAGATTGTTCCCGAGGACGGCCCCCCACTGGTGCTGCTGGCTCGTGACCGGGCTGGTTACGGCCGACTGTCACGGCTGATCACGACGGGTCGTCGCCGGGCTGAGAAGGGTGTGTGTCGGATTCTGCTGTCCGACATCGCGGAGGCCGCTGAAGGACTTATCTGCGGCATTCCGCTCAGCCGCGAAACGCAGCTGCGTTTCGCGCGGGCCTGTCGGCCTGGCGTGGATACTGACGTAGCCGACAGAGATCTGCAGCGGCTGCAGACGATCTTTAAAGACCACTGTTACGCACTGGCAGAACTTCACCACGGCCCGCGGGACAGCGAACGCCTGGAATACTGGCTGCAACGCTGCGATCAACTGCATTTGCCCGTCGCCGCAGCGAATGACGTGCACTTTCACATTCCTCGCCGCAGACCTCTTCAGGATGTGCTCACAGCCATTCGCTGCAATGCTTCCCTGCAGGAGCTGGGGCATGAGCTGTTTCCCAATGGGGAGCGGCATCTGAAGTCCATTCTGCAGCTGCAGGCATTATACCGGGGGCACGATGAACTTCTGGAGCGGACGCTGGAAATTGCGTCCTCCTGCGAGTTCAGTCTGGACCAGTTGCGATACGAGTACCCGGAGGAGCTTGTTCCGCGCGGGCTCAGGCCCATCGAACATCTTGCCAGCCTCACGTGGCAGGGCGCCGCTCAGCGATATCCTCATGGCGTCCCGAATCGCGTGCGACAGCTGGTGCGGCACGAACTGGAACTCATCGAAGACCTGCAGTATGAGGCCTATTTTCTCACCGTGTACGACATGGTGCGATTCGCACGGGAACGGGGCATTTTATGTCAGGGGCGAGGTTCTGCAGCGAATTCAGTCGTGTGCTTCTGTCTGGGTGTGACGTCTGTGGATCCGGACCGCATCGACGTGCTGTTCGAGCGATTTGTCAGCCGGGAGCGGAACGAAGCTCCGGATATTGATGTGGATTTCGAACACGAGCGGCGGGAAGAGGTACTGCAGTACCTGTTTGAACGATACGGGCGGGAGCGGGCTGCCATGACGGCAGCTGTAATCACCTGGCGCCCACGTTCAGCCATTCGTGACATCGGGCGAGCACTCGCTCTGTCAGCCGACTGCATTGATCGCCTGGCAGGTCAGCTGGAACACGTCGACAGTGCCGAACAGTTCCCGGAGCGGCTTCAGCAGGGGGGCATCGATCCGCAGTCGCAGCTGGGACGTCGGCTGCTGGAACTGCTCAACGCCATCCTCGCCTTTCCACGACATCTGTCGCAGCATCCGGGGGGGATGGTGATGTCCAGAGGCCCGCTGTGCGAACTGGTTCCGATTGAAAACGCAGCCATGCCTGGTCGCACGGTGATCCAGTGGGATAAGGACGATCTGGACGCCCTCGGGCTGCTCAAGGTTGACTGCCTGTCTCTGGGAATGCTCAGTTGCATTCGGCGGGCCTTCGATCTGGTGGAACGCTGTCACGGAAGACCACTGTCGCTGGCCACCGTGCCCTCAGAGGATCCGGAAGTTTATGAAATGATCAGTCGGGCAGACACGATGGGCGTGTTTCAGATCGAAAGTCGGGCGCAGATGAGCATGCTCCCCAGACTTCGCCCGCACTGCTTTTATGATCTGGTGATTGAAGTGGCGATTGTGCGTCCCGGACCGATTCAGGGAGATATGGTGCATCCGTATCTGCGGCGGCGTGCGGGTGAAGAGGCCGTGGATTACCCGAACGCGGAGGTCCGCCAGGTGCTGCATCGAACGCTCGGAGTGCCGATTTTTCAGGAACAGGCGATGCGGCTGGCCATCGTCGCAGCCGGGTTCACTCCCGGCGAAGCTGATCAGCTGCGACGCGCAATGGGGGCGTGGCGCAAGACCGGTGTGATCGCAAAGTTCCACGAACAGCTGGTCGCAGGAATGACAGCGCGAGGGTATGATTCGGAGTTTGCTGAACGCGTGTTCAAACAGATCAGCGGTTTCGGGGAATATGGCTTTCCGGAATCCCATGCAGCCAGCTTCGCACTGCTGGTGTATGTCTCTGCATGGCTCAAACGACATCACCCCGCAGCCTTCGCCGCGGCCCTGATCAACAGTCAGCCAATGGGCTTCTATGCCCCCGCACAGCTGGTCCGGGACGCCCGCGAGCACGGGATTGAAGTGCGCCCCCCGGATGTCAACTTCAGCGACTGGGACTGCTCGCTGGAACGTCTCCCCGACCGACAGGCCCGAGGACCGTTCCGACATGCTGATCACGGCTTCGCCCTGCGACTGGGACTGCGACTGCTCCGGGGACTTTCCGAAGAACATGGCATGGCCATTGAAACGGCTCGAACCCGCGGAGGACGATTTCAGGATTTTGAAGACTTTGCAAGGCGTACCGGGCTGCCGCGGACAGCGCTGCAACTGCTCTCTCGCGGAGACGCGCTGGCTTCACTGAACACCAGTCGCCGCGAAGCCTACTGGAAGGCACTGCCCGCGCGAGACCACCTGCCGCTGGTTGATGCCGCCGGCGGGGTCCCCGACGAAGCTCCGCCTGAACTGCCGCCACTCTCAGCTCAGGAAGAAGTCGTCGCTGACTATTCCGCCGCCGGACTCACCCTGCGGCAGCACCCGGTGACTTTTCTGCGGCCGCGTCTGGATGAACTGCGGGCGGTCACCGCTGAACGACTTCAGGAACTGCAGACAGACCGGCGAGTCAAAGTGGCGGGACTGGTGCTGATGAGACAGCGCCCCTCAACCGCTGCAGGAATCACCTTCGTGACACTGGAAGACGAAACCGGTACGGTGAATCTGGTGGTCTACCCCAGTGTCTGGCAGCAATTTCGCCCGGCAGCACGCTTCGCCGGAGTGCTCCTCGCCACCGGTCGACTCCAGCGGGAGGGCGAGATCATTCATGTCGTGTGCGAGCGACTGGATGATCTGAGCGCCCTCCTGCAGGACCTCGATTCGAAGGCACGAAATTTCCGGTAACGGAAACCGAAACTCCCCGCCCCCCCCCCCGCTGCCAGGCATGCAGTGGATGTCAATCCCCCTGTGAACGCTGCTCAGCCGTCGGACGGCAGTCCGCAGCAACAGCACTGCCACGGCCTTCGTGGGACGCTCCGACGGACAGGGGACGCGACGAAGAGGACCCAGGAACTCACCCCTGGATCATCACGCGGGCCATCCGTCTCATGCGTCCCACGCGTCCCATGTGTCCCATCATACAACTCCGCAAAAGGCAATCACCGAGCCGCGCCAGTGAGGACGAGATGTCAACTGGCAGGCAGAACGAAAATACGACAAAAATGCCCATTCTTACGCCATTTCGCCATCCCAGCCATCAGCCCCCCCCACCTGGGACGACGAAAATTTGTAAGCGGGGCAAATTGAGATGTTTTCATGGCATCGCCCGTGTTTACGCTCCTCAGCCCAGTTGCGTGAGGCAGGCCAGCATCCGGTGTGCGGCCGATGTCAAACGGCCGGTGCGGCTCTGGTGCGTTCCCGATGACGTATTGGCTGCGCGGGCAGGCACTCTGACCGGGGGATAGAAATCCATTTTTTTGACGGCACCCGCCGTCAAAAAATAGACCAGGAGAATGGAGAGAGGAGGGAGGAGGGAGGAGACTCTCGACTTTCGTCATTCTCCTGCGGTCTCCTCTCCACTTTCTACTCTCTCCCCCGCACGCCTTGTCATTGCAGGGCTGATCAAAAGTACGAAATCATGGATCCTTAACATCGTCTCCCCATCCCAGCCTCGCCCTTCCGAGTCAGGGACCCGCTTTTCACAGGATTCCAGAGAACTTCAAGGCCATTGGGATACCAATCCGACTGACCGGTGCCGCCGTCATCAACTCGCAACAGCCAGTCCCTGCCAGCCCAGCTCGTCTCTGATCGAAAGGCCCGTGTCCGTGTCTTCCCGGGACTCCCGGGCTGCCCGCAGACGCTCCAGACGATGCTGACTCCAACGCCGCACCAGACAGACAACTCGCTCCAGCGTGTCCCGATCGAAATACTCCAGTCGCTCCTTCCCAGCAAAGGGGTACTCCACCGAGCGGATGATTCCAATCAGGTCCGCTGTGCTCAAGTGATCCCGAATGTCGGCCGCCGACAAACTCGCGATCTCCGCAAGCGTTGGGGGGGCCTGCTGGGCAGACCCGCATCTCTTTGCCACATTCATCCCGGATTCCACCAGTTCCCCCGGTCGCCCCAGGTCCCCCGCCACTCCAAAAACCCTCCGCAGCAACTCAGACAATTGAACGGTGTCCGGTGGCTTCCCCAGGACTGCCGCATAACCCGCATGCAATGCCTGCTGAATCACCCAGAGGTCAGGGTGCTGAGACAGGAGCACTCCCGTGGTGTCGTCCACCACCCTGAACACCTCTGAAAAGAGCGTCAGACCACTCCCGTCCCTCAGCCCGTGCGAAATCAGGCACAGCGGAAATCTGCAGCGAAGACTCACTTCGATCGCTTCGGCACGACTTCGCGCAATCACGAGTTCTGCCGGGACTCCCGAAAGCAGTCCTGCCAGTATTCCTGCGACACGCTGGTCGCTCTCGACAATCAAAATCCGTCTGCAACTCATCTGGCGACTGACCCGGAATACGTGATCTGCTGGAGCGGCGGAAAGCCTGAACGCACTCGCTTACTGCTGCCGAAGATGCAAGCTGAGTGCCAGAAGTGGAAATCGAATCCTTGAGTGCTGAATTGCGATGTGCCAGGAACCGGAACACAGCGGGCTGCCATCTGATGCAGCAGTTCCGGTGCAGATTCGCTGAGGAATCAGGCAGCTGAATGCGGCGGCCGCCAGCGGTCAAAGCAGCCCCGCACCGGCGCCCGCGATGGCCCGGGGCATGAAAAATCGAGCAAATCCGAGGAATCAGAAGCAAATTCCCAAAAGAAAAAACTCAACGGTGTTGCTCCCAGGAAATTTTGCGGTGACACGCACGAAAATTGCGGAAAGGAAACGAACAGTGGGCCCGGAACTAGTGTATACCATGGGCCCTGGAAAGGCCGGGACAGGTGATCTTCGCCCAATCTTCCCGGTTGCTTCTTGACAAAGGCACTGCCCGTCGGCAAACTTTTTAGCCGCAGGTCGTGCGCCTGTTCCCACCTCGTATTCCCGCCTCGGCGGTTCACCCGCTCGTCTCCCGCCTCGACATTCGCCCTCGGTGCCTGTGATGGGCCTGTCGTTCGGGCTGCGAGTTGTCCTTTTCCCCTTGGAGCTTTTGGATGTTTTCCGGACAGTCTCGCAGAAGTTTTCTGCACGTTGGGTTCTGCGGTGGAATCGGCCTCAGCCTCGCCCAGTACTTCCGTCTGCAGTCAGCCCAGGCTGACATCAAGAAGTACGAAAGCAAGGAAGGGACCGCAAAGTCGGTCATCTTCATCTTTCTGCCAGGTGGTATGGCCCACCAGGAAAGCTTCGACCCCAAGCCCTATGCTCCAATTGAATATCGTGGACCGATGTCGTCCATCGAGACCAGTGTTCCCGGGGTGTTCATCAATGAACGCTGGGCCCAGACCGCAAAGATTATGGACAAGATTACCGTTTGTCGCAGTATGACTCACGGTGAGGCCGCCCACGAGCGTGGCACCCACAATATGTTCACAGGGTACCGCCCCAGCCCGGCACTGTCCTATCCCAGCATGGGCAGCGTCGTCAGCCACGAATTCGGGCCTCGCAATAACATTCCACAGTACATCTGCATCCCCGGGCAGCCCAACGAATTCGCTGGCACCGGTTATCTGTCTTCCTCCTTTGCTCCGTTCAGCCTCGGTTCCGACCCCGCTGCCGGCGGTTTCACCGTCCGCGACCTGCAACTCCCCGGTGGTGTTACCGACGAACGCTTCACCCGTCGTCGTCGCGCTCTTGATGCTGTCAACGATCACTTCGTCAGCAAGGAAAAAGCTGATTCCCTCGACGCTGTGGACACGTTCTATCAGCGTGCGTACGGACTCATCAGCAGCCAGCAGGCCCGCGAAGCCTTCGACCTCAGCAAAGAGCCGGATGCACTCCGCGACGAATACGGTCGGAACACCGCCGGTGCGCGCATGCTCATGGCCCGACGTCTCATCGAAGCTGGCTCGCGGTTCGTCACACTCACCTACGGTGGCTGGGACATGCACGATAATATCGCCGCCGGCATCAATGGTCAGGTCCCACCGCTCGATCAGGCGTTTGCCCGCCTCATCCGCGACCTCGACGAACGTGGTCGCCTGAATGACACTATGGTCTGCATCGCCAGCGAATTCGGTCGTACACCGAAGATCAACGGCACCTCCGGTCGCGACCACTGGCCGAAAGTGTTCAGCGTGGTGCTTGCAGGCGGCGGTATCAAGCGTGGGTTCGTCTACGGAACCTCAAACTCCACTGCCAGTGAACCCGAAGATAACCCACTCAACGTCGAAGACTGGGCAACAACCATCTACAGCTGCCTGGGAATCACCGCAGATAAAGAACTCATGGCACCCGGTGACCGCCCGATCGAAATCGTAGACGGTGGCAAAGTTCGCCCCGAACTGCTCGCCTGATCCCACAGACAACTCGCAACGCTGCCCGTGATGTCCACGCGCAGCGTTGTTTTCTATTCAGCCCTGACTTTTCTTCAGACCCCGGCTGACCATGGATGGTCAACCACGCGTCGGCAGGAGGCCCCTTTGTTCCTTTGACCGCCAGAGGATGAGCACGACCTATGCAATTTCGGTCTGTCCTGTTGACCGCAGCCCTGCTGTTCACATCAGCACTGCTCGGATCCCGTTCGGCTGACGCGGCCGACCCCTCGCTCTCCATCATCCTCCCCCGCGGCGCTCAACGCGGTACCGAACAGGTGTTCCGCTTCGCCGGTGCCCGACTCGATGACGCTCAGGAAGTTTTCTTCTACGAGCCAGGCCTTGAAGTTCTCGAAATCAAGCCTGCCGATGCCAATAACATCGATGTCAGGGTGCGCATCGCCGCAGATTGCGCCCTGGGCGAACACACCGCACAGGTCCGCACCAAAAGTGGCATCTCCGAATACCGTACGTTCTTCGTCGGTGCACTGGCTGCCGTTGAAGAAAAAGAACCGAACACGGATTTCAATGCTCCACAGAACATTGCTGTCAACAGCACCATTTCCGGCACCGTTCAGAACGAAGACGTCGACTACTACGTGATCGAAGCCAAAAAAGGTGATCGCATCTCCGCAGAAGTCGAAGGCATGCGATTCGGTCAGACACTGTTCGATCCCTACATCGCCATCCTCAACGATCGCCGATTCGAAATCGCCTCCGTCGATGACTCCCCCCTCCTCAAACAGGACGCCGCCCTCTCCGTGACCATCCCCGAAGATGGTCGCTACATCATCGAAGTCCGCGAAAGCGGCTACGGCGGCGATGGCAACTGCCGCTACAGACTCCACGTCGGCAACTTCCCCCGCCCCACAATCACTTACCCCGCCGGTGGCCAGGCCGGGCAAACTCAGGAAATCACATTTATCGGCGATGCCACGGGACCCATCGCCAAACAAATTGCACTGCCCGCCGATGCGAACGAGACCACCATCTTCATCGATGACGCCCAGGGGATTACACCGTCCGGTCATCCGCTGCGGATCTCGCCGCACCCAAATGCCCTCGAAACCGAACCCAACCAGGGCTTCGACACTGCTACCGTTGTCGCCACGTTTCCCTCCGCCTTCAATGGAATTCTCCAGGAACCCGGGGATGTGGATATCTTCCGCTTCACCGCGAAAGCCGGGCAGGTCTTCGAAGTCGAATGCTTCGGGCGTCGCATTCGGTCCCCCATTGACCCCGTGATGAACCTGTATAAGGCCACCGGAGAAGGCATCACCGGAAATGATGACAGTCGTGGTCCGGACAGCTACTTCCGCTGGCAGGTCCCCGCAGACGGCGACTACGCCATTCGCGTCGCTGATCATCTCAATCGCGGTGGCCCCCAGTTCGTCTACCGCATCGAATTCCAGGAAGTCAAGCCCTCGCTGAATGTCGGGATCCCCCGCGTCGCACGCTACTCCCAGTCCCGCCAGCAGATCTATGTGCCCCGCGGTAACCGCTTCGCCACACTCATCTCCGCTGAACGCGTGAACTTTGGCGGCGAACTCGTGATCGATGGCGTCCAACTCCCCGCCGGACTCTCCATGGTCGCCCAGCCCATGCCCGCGAATCTCAACGTCATGCCCGTAGTCTTTGAGGCCGCTGCGGACGCCCCGCTCGCAGGTGCGCTTGTCGATTTCAAAATGAAGCCCACCGACCCCAATCTGGGCTTCTTCGGTCGCTTCAGCAACCGCGCGGACTTCGTGATCGCCGGTCCCGGTCAATCCCTTTATGTCTGGAAAGATGTTGATCGACTCCCCGTCGCCGTCATCGACGAACTGCCGTTCCAGCTGGAACTCGTCCAGCCCAACGTCCCCATCGTCCGCAACGGACAGATGATGCTTAAGGTTGTTGCCAAAAAGAAGGAAGGCTGGGACGAAGCCATCTCAGTCCAGTTTCCCTTCCGCCCGCCAGGGATTGGTGCCAACAGCGAAATCTCCATCCCGAAAGGACAAACCGAAGCCCTCTACCAGATCAACGCCGATGGCAACGCAGCACTTGGCAAATGGCCCATCTATGTGCTGGGATCTTCCAATGTCAACGGCGCTGCATGGGCCTCCTCACAAATGGCTCAGGTGGAAGTGGCCGAACCCTACGTGGGTCTCGCCCTCCAGCGTGCGTCAGTAGAACAGGGACAGGAAACTGAAATCGCTGTCGAAGTACAGATTCTGAAAGACATCAAGGCACCAGCTCAGGTCACCCTGCTCGGACTGCCCCACAAAGTCACCGCCGAGCCACTGCAGATCACTCCTGAAACAAAGGAACTCGTTTTCAAAGTCAAGACGGCCGCTGACAGCCCTGAAGGAAACCACAAAAATGTGTTCTGCCAGGTGACCGTCACCGAAAATAACGAACCCATCGTGCACGCACGGCTCGGAAACTCCGAACTGCGTATCGATAAGCCGCTCCCTCCCAAACCGACAGCCGCCCCCATGCCGGCTCCGGCCGCTGTGGCTGCCGCACCAGCCGCCCCGGCTCCAGCCCCCCCTGCCGAAAAACGCCTCACCCGACTCGAGAAACTGCGACTGGAAGCTCAGCAAAAGACCACTCCGCCGCAAAAATAGTCTCCGCTCACACCCCCATGCCCGCATCTCAGATCTCACTCGAAACCCGATACACCACATCACAGTGTCTCAGGACCCCAAAATGATTTCCCCGAAAGCGTCCGCCCTGCTCGCCGCCCTCCTGCTGGTCTCGTCCGCAGCTGCTGACGATCCCGCCCCGGCTTCCCTCATTGTCGCCCCGGCCGATATTCACCTCTCGGCCAGCCGCGACCGCCAGTCGCTCATCGTCCAGGCCGTTCTGCCCAACGGACTTACCGTGGACGTCACCGACCAGGCACAGATCAAAATCGAAAACGAAGCGATCATCCGCCGCGATGGCAACACCTTCCATCCCGTGGCCGATGGTGCAACAAAAGTGATTGTCACCCACGCCGGACAGACCGTCGAAGTTCCCGTCACGATTGCCAACGCCACGGTCGATCCCCCGATCAGCTTTCGCCAGGATGTCATGCCGGTCTTCATGAAGACCAGCTGCAACAACGGCAGCTGTCACGGCGCCGCTCGCGGAAAAGATGGATTCCGCCTGTCACTCTTCGGCTTTGACCCCGAAGGTGATCACTATCGACTCACCCGCGAAATTCCTGGACGTCGCATTAATCTCGCACTCCCGGCCGAAAGTCTGCTCATGGAAAAAGGCGCCGGGGTTGTGCCGCACACGGGCGGAAAACGCTATGACGTTGGCAGTGAGCACTACAACACGGTGCTGCGATGGCTCGAAGCCGGTGCTCCCAACGATCCCGGTCCAGTCCCCGCTGTCGTCTCTGTCGAACTCTATCCCAAAGAAGCTGTGCTCGACGGTGAAGGCGCCACCCAGAAACTGACCGTCCGTGCAAAGTACGCCGATGGCACCGACCGCGATGTCACCAATCTGGCATACTTCAGCTCCAATAACGAAAACAGCGCAGAAATCGCTCAGGCAGGTACTGTCACCGCTCACGCTCGCGGCGAAGCCTTCATCATGGCCCGCTTCGATACCCACACCGTCGGCTCACACTTCATCGTACTCCCCAAAGGCCTCCAGTACGAAGATCCCAAAACCCCCGAAAACAACTACGTCGACACCCTTGTCCACTCCAAGCTCCGTAAACTCCGCATCATCCCGTCCGCCGTCTGTACGGACGAGGAATTCATTCGCCGCGTGTTTGTGGATATCACCGGTACAATGCCAACCCTTGACGACTTCGAAAAGTTCGTCGCCGACACCGCTCCCGACAAACGCGATAAACTGGTCGATCAACTCCTGCAACGCAAGGAATTCGTTGACATCTGGGTGATGAAATGGGCCGAACTGCTCCAGGTCCGAACCATCGCCAACCGGGTTGAAAAGAAGCCCATGTTGGCCTACTTCAACTGGCTCCGGGACAAAATCGCCAACAACACTCCCACAGACAAAATGGTTCAGGAACTTCTCGGAGCCCGGGGCGGCTCATTCGCCAACCCAGCCGTGAACTACTACCAGACCGAAACAGAAACACTGAAAACCGCCGAGAATGTCGCCCAGGTCTTCATGGGCATGCGAATTCAGTGCGCCCAGTGCCACAATCATCCGTTCGACCGCTGGACCATGGATGACTACTACGGTTTCGCTGCGTTCTTCTCCCAAATCGGCCGCAAAACCGGTGAAGACCCCCGCGAAACCATCATCTTCAATTCCGGTGGCGGCGAAGTAAATCATCTGGTCGGCGGGCGCGCGATGCCGCCGAAGTTCCTCGGGGGGGCGACTCCCGAACTGGCGGGACGTGATCGTCGTCAGGTTCTCGGAGAATGGCTGGCTTCGCCGGAGAATCCCTATTTCGCAAAGAACCTCGCGAATATCGTCTGGTCGCATTTCTTGGGTCGCGGGATTATCGATGAAGTCGACGACGTGCGAGTAAGCAATCCGCCAGCCAACGCGGAGCTGCTGGACGAACTCGGCAAACGTTTTACGTCCTACAATTTTGACTTCCGTCTGCTGGTCCGTGACATCTGCATGTCGCGG
>JBJTOM010000529.1:0-1924 GCA_046074585.1 Planctomycetota bacterium
GTTCTTTGCCTTCGGCGTCGACGGCCGTGAGCAGAAATTTCTGTTGCCGGGTGTCCCACGTAAGCCGGCCTTTGCGAAGGTAGGGGCTTTTGTCGGAATTGAGCGTCAGAGCGGGCTGAGCGGGGTCGGTTCGCAGGTCCCAGACCCATTCGTGGCTGTCGACAGCCTTGAAGGATTCGAATTCCCGTCGCGTGGTGCCGCGCCACTGTCCGAGCAGGACCTGGAGCGGCTGCAGCTGACGAATCACCGCCTGAATCTGCTGCTCGGCTGATCCCGCGCTGCCACTTTGGGATTTGCTGCTGTCAGACGTGCGGCCGCCGAGTGCTGTGAGGTTGAGTGGTGCGAAGGCGGGAGCGTCGGAGGATTCGGGCGTTGAGTTCGCCTGATTGCCTGAGGGAGTGGTTGCGGGAGGCTGCTGGGGAGTGGCGGATGCCTGTGGAGCAGAAGAAGCCATGACGGTTTCGGCAACCGGAGCATCGTCTTCGCTGGAGCAGCCGAGCGCGAGCAGCGGGAGTGTGGCGACGAGGCCGATGGTGAATCGAGGGAAAAGCATGGCCTGGAATTCCTTTTGAAACGGTGAGCTCTGCCGGCCGGAGAATCAGCGCTGATAGATTGGAAGAAAGCCCTGTTCGAGCTGCAGCATCATGCAGTTCAGGCTGGTGGCATAGACGGTGCCCACCTGAGCATCGGGCCAGCCGCCGCCGGTCTGCATTTCCCGCAGGAGTTTGGTGGTGAGTTCTGAGCGGTACCGCTGCCAGTCTTCACCGCCTGTGCGGTAAACGACCTGAGCAAAATAGAAGTGCATATAGTGCCAGAAGCCGTTGCTGGAGCTGAGGCTTCTTTCGGGCCAGATATTACGTTTGCAATAGTCCCGCATGCGGGTGGTCAGATCGGTGTCGTATTCGCCGGCGTTGAACATTGCAGCGAGTGCCGCTGCGGTGATTGGCGGCCTCGCCCCGCCCCCCCGAATGCTGTACTGCACTCCGCCTTCCGTTGTGGTGCAGTCTTCGATGTACTTTTTGGCCCGATCGATGATCTCGCGGGAAACCGGAATTCCGGCATTGCGACAGGCGCGAAGGCCCTGGACCTGAGTAATGCAGGTGGAACCTTCGTCGAAATCGTTCCCTTCGGCCGCCGACACGTAACCCCATCCTCCGCGGCTGGTCTGTGCGTCAGCGCAGAACTGCACGGCTTTGGTGAGCACTTCGCGGAGTTCCTCGCGGCGTTTTTCGTCCTCTTCTTCACCGTAGACCTGGCTGAGGAACACCATTGAGTAGCCATGACCGTAGGTGTAGTGATAGTCGTCGCGAAATCCGATCAATCCATTCGGTCGGCTCATGGAAACGAGAAAATCAACGGCAAGACGAATGGGCTTCGCGTATCGCCCCGTGGTGGTTGTGGAGCCTTCAGCGAGCATCGCAGTGCCGGCGAGCGCCGTCATGGCAACACGGTACTGGCCTTCGTTGGCTTCCCAGTAGCCCTGGCGTTTCTGCAGCGTCGCAAGGTAATCAAGTGATTGCTGCACAGCTTTGTCAACGTCCGCCTGTTCGTCGGCAGAGGCGATGCAGACGCAGGGGCCCGCAAAAAGGCAGACAGTTGCCACAAGAGAAGGCAGCGAAATACTTTGCATTGGGAATCTGCCAGGCGATTGGTGGGCCATGGTTGCCCCGGTCATGAGCTTTCCGGGCGCGCGGCGACGGCGCAACGATTTTCCGCGAAGTGCCTGTGTTTGGCAATCCCATGGATGGCGGGAAAGCAGGAAAAAAAGATCGAGGCTGGACGTGGAAGTGTGGGTGATATTGCACCCCCTGATGAACAGATCCCGAGCCGCAGGACGGCAGTCCACGGGCGAAGGAGTCTGCCTGCGTGATCACAACGCACACCCGCCAGCGCGCGCACCTGCGGTGCGGGGATTCACGCCCGG
>JBJTOM010000530.1:0-15561 GCA_046074585.1 Planctomycetota bacterium
CCGGCGAAGCTCGCCAGCATGGAGATGCACTGCGGCGTATGAACCGCGAGGAGTATCAGTACACGGTTTGTGATCTGTTCGGGGTGACGGTGGATGTGCGGATGATCCTTCCCGAAGATGGTGTGGAGCATGGCTTTGACACGATTGGGGCTTCCCAGGCTGTTTCGCCGGAACAGATGCTCCTGTATCTTGAGGCTGCGGATGCGGTGCTGGATGAGGTTTTCGGTCCGACCGAGGCGCCCAGACAGATCAGGACAACCGTTAACTTTCGGGATTTGCGTTCCAGAGATACGGCGGATCGCGTGGATTCTGCGGGAGTGGTGCTGTTTAGTGGTGCCAAAAGCCTGCCGATGTACGGGGTCGCGGTGCGTGGACCTTCCGCCTACCGACTAACGTTCGAGGCGCAGGCGATTCAGACAGAGGTACCGGTCATTATGCAGGTGGAGGGTGGCGTGACAGGACGCATTCCCGGTCACGTGGCGGGTTTTGTCGAAGTCCCTCCGCATCAGCTGACTCGATTTGAACTGATTGATCGCGCTGTTGAGGGATCTGACACGTTTGCGTTTCGTCTTCCGGGTGGCTTTCCGTGGTGGAGTGTGAATGCTGGGGAGTACCGAGGACCTGGCGTCCTTCTGGGCGACATCACGATCGAGGGGCCTCTGGAGCCGTGGCCTCGTCCCAGTCGCGTGGCACTGTTGGGTGATATGGACGAGCGGCAGGGGACAATTGCCGATCTGCGGCGAATACTGCAGCGGATCATTCCGCGGGCGTTCAGGCGTGCGACCGAAGACTCTGACGTGGACCGATTTGTTGCGATTGCGGATCAGGCGATGTCTCAGGGCAATTCCTTTTCCGCGGCACTGCGAACTGCATTGAAGGTACTCCTGTGCTCCCCGGAATTCCTGTACATCGAAGAGCCGGTCATGTTGGTTGATCGGGCTGCAGCGGGAGAATCCGTGATTGACCCGTACGCCCTCGCGTCTCGGCTGTCGTATTTTTTCTGGAGCAGTCTGCCGGATGCAGAGCTGATGGAACAGGCCTCGTTCGGGCGATTGAGTGAACCTGCGGTGCTGAAAACGCAGGCTGAGCGACTCCTGCGTGATTCTCGTGCCGACCGCTTTGTGGAACGCTTCACCAGCCAGTGGCTGCGGCTGCGGGACATCGACTTCACGGTTCCGAACGAGCAGTTGTATCCAGAGTATAATCAGCTGCTGCGGCAGTCGATGCTCGATGAAACTCGATCTTTTTTCCGCCACGTTCTGCATCAGAACCTGAGCGTCAACACGTTCATCGACTCCGACTTTGCGATGCTGAATCGGCCATTGGCGGATTTTTACGGAATCAGCGGCGTTACGGGACTGCAGATGCAGCCGGTGCGTTTGCCGAAAAAGAGTCTCCGTGGCGGTGTGCTTTCACAGGCTGCCGTGCTGAAGGTTTCTGCAGACGGGACGCGAACATCTCCGGTCCTGCGGGGAGCGTGGATCCTGAAGAATCTGTATGGAACCCCAGCACCTCCGCCACCTCCGGGAGTCACTGCGGTGGAACCCGACATCCGGGGAGCGACGACAATTCGTCAGCAGCTGGAGAAGCATCGCAGGGACGCCAGCTGCAGCCGTTGCCACAGCCTGCTGGATCCCCCAGGCTTTTCCCTCGAGTGTTTTGATGTGATTGGTGGTGAGCGGCAATGGTACCGTGTCGCTCAGGGTGGACGACACGTCTCAAAACCACTCCATCCTCAGGCACCTCTGCACTACGTGCGGTACCAGCAGGGTGCTGACGTCGATGCATCAGGTGTGCTGCCGGACGGACGCGTTTTTGCGGATCTGCGGGAATATCGTCGCCTGTTGCTGTCGGATGCCACGGCACTGCCACTGGCCCTGACGCGTCTGTTGACGGAATACGGTACGGGGCGACGGAGTGACTTCAGTGACCGGGAGCGTTTCCGGACAATTGTCAGTCAAACGGCTGCCATGGACTACGGTCTGCGGGATCTGCTGCTGGAGATCGTCTGCAGTCCGCTCTTTCGCAGGCCCTGATGTCAGATTGTGAGTTTTCCAAACGACGCTGTCAGAGGATCCGGGATGTACCGTCAGCAATCTCAGTCCAGCCGATTTCTGTCTGCGGGTCGGCTATCACGTCGGTGTCTGCTTCGGGGATCGGGTGTGGCAATTCCGCTGCCGCTCCTGAGCTGCATGATCGAACCTGAAGGCAGATCCCGGGAGACTCCTGCAAATCGCCGCCGCATCGCAGCGATTAATTTTGAGCTGTCGTTTCATCCGCCCAATCTGATGCCGAAGACGGCTGGTCGGGACTATGAGCTGACTCCTTATCTGCAGCCGCTGGAATCGCTTCGCCAGGATTTCACAGTCATCTCCGGAACGTCACATCCGGACGTTGACGGTGGTCATGCTGCTTCGAAGTCATGGCTGACCGGGGCTGCACACCCCGGATCGGCAAATTTCATAAATTCCATATCGATGGATCAGCTGGCGGCAGATGCAATTGGCCTCGACACGCGTCACGCAAGCCTGGTGCTTGGAAGCGGGGGCATTTCGGTGTCAGCGAATGGTGTGGCTGTGCCTGCCATGCCGTTTGCTGCCCGGCTGTTTCAGACGCTGTTTGTGGAAGGTAATCCGGACGAACAGAAACGTCAGATTGCGAGGCTTCAGGAGGGCCAAAGCGTGCTGGATTCAGTACTCGATGGAGCTCGAAGGATGCAGGCTCGCGTGGGGCCCGAGGACAAAGCAAAACTGGATCAGTATTTTTCGGCCGTGCGGGAAGCCGAGCACAGACTGAGAAAGGCTGAACAGTGGCAGCACCGACCGAAGCCTCACGTAAATGTCGAGCCGATGGTGGAGCTGCGTGATCTCAATGACATTACCGGTCGAGCGCGGCAGTTTTATGACATCATGTACCTTTCGCTCCTGACGGATTCCACCCGAATTGTGACCTACGGAGTCGGTGACTCAAATGCAGTGGCCACGTTGCCCGGGGTATCGATGAATTATCATGACCTGTCTCATCATGGCCAGGATTCGGAAAAGCTGCGACAGCTGGCCATCATTGAATCGGCTCATCTGCGACTGTTCGGCGACTTCCTGACAAAGCTGCAAAAGACTGATGAAGGCGGTGAAAGTCTGCTCTCGCAAACCATGGTGCTCCTGGGATCACACATGCACAGCGGTGGCCATGACAATCGCAATCTGCCAGTGATTCTGGCTGGTGGAGGGTTCAGGCATGGCCAGCACCTTGTGTTTGACCTCCAGAATAATACACCTCTCTCTCAGCTCTACGTAAGCATGCTGCAGCGTCTGGGGCTCGAGCTGGATCGATTTTCAACGGGTAATCGACCGCTGCCCGGCCTGAATGTGGCAGGCTGACGGCATCCCATGGTTTACTGCCAGAGTTTAATGCGGTGGCGGAGGGAATCGGGGAGGACGTGATCGAGTCGTCTGCGGGCTTCGGTGATTGGGGTGCGGGTGCTGAGGTGGGCGAGGATGATCAGTTCGTTCTGGAAGCGGTGGGCTCGATCGAGGAAGTCGTCGAGGTGCATGTGGCCGAACTTGTGAATTTTTTCGCGGCGATGTTCGGGCCGGAAGAAGGTCATTTCGGTGATGAGGACTTCGCTGGTGTAGACGTCGGGGTGAGCATCGAGGCCTGGGGGAGCGGTATCGCCGGTGAAGCAGACGAGGGGGGTGAGGGATTCGGCAGCGACTTCGGTGCCCTGGAGTCGCAGGTCGCGGATCTGGTCTCCGCTGAGTCCGCTGAATTCAGGTCGGAGTTTTTTGCGGACGTCGTAGACGATGTAACCGACGGAGGGAACGGTGTGTTTGGTGGGGAAGACCGTCACGCGGTGTTCACGTGAGAGGTTGATGGTATCGCCAGGTTTGACGCCGACAAGTTCACAGACCATGCGTCCGCGATCGAGTTTCTGCCAGGCGCGGAGGACGCGCCAGGCATCTTCGACGATTTCTTCGGGGAGATGGATGATTGGGGGTTCCATCTTCATCATGCGTCGTCTGGCGACGAAGACGGGGAGAGCGGCGAGGTGATCAAGATGTCCGTGGGTGACGAGGAAGGTGCGGTTGCCCATGAAGGTCCAGGGGCTGGCGCCGAGCTCGAAGCCGATTTTGAGCTCGGGGATGCGCCAGTAGCTTTGGACGGCCGCGCGGGAATAGCCTTCGATGGTGAGGGCTTTGTGTTTGAGCGTATCGAAGGGGAGATTTTCGGTCATGGGAGTGCGGGCCGCGGGTTTGCAGGCGGTGCGGGCTTCAGGGCTGATTGAGGAGTGCGAGCAGATGAGCGATGACGTCGGCCTGGCTGACGGAGGCCTGGGTTCCCAGTCGCAGGTCACGAAGTTGCCACTGTCCGGCGGCAAATTCATCTGGTCCGGCGATCAGGCAGAAACGAAATCCGCGGCGGTCTGCATATTTCATCTGTCGGCCGAGGTTGCGTGATTCGGGGTAGACTTCGGCACCGATGCCGGCTTTGCGGAGCGCCCGTCCCATCTGGAGGTAATGGGAGAGGTGTTCGGCGTCGAACATGGTGACGAGGACGGGTGCCGGGGTATTGGATTTCCGGGTGCGGCCGAGTTCTTCGAGGGCGGCGAGCATGCGATCAAGACCGAGGCTGGCACCGACGCCGGGGAGTTGTTGAGCGGTGAAGAGTTCAGCGAGGTTATCGTAGCGACCGCCGGAGCAGACACTGCCGATCCCGGGGAGGTCACCGAGGATGGTTTCGTAGATGGTTCCGGTGTAGTAATCCAGTCCGCGGGCGATTGCGACATCGAGCACGACGCGTCCGGCGGGCCAGCCGCAGGGGGCGATGCAGGCGAAGAGTTCCCGGAGGTGCTGGAGCCCCTGCTGGCCGGTGGCGCTGCCGGCGAGCATTCGATCGAGTGCAAGGAGGATCTGGTCGGGGTCGCCGCTGAGCTGGGCCATATCAAGAACGCGGGCGGCGGCCTGGGCGGGGACCCCGACTTTTTCCTGCATTTCGGCCTGCACGGCATCGCGCCCGATCTTGTCGAGCTTATCGAGGCAGCGGAGGATTCCGACAGCCTGGTGCTGCAGTTCGCAGGATTCAAGGAGTCCGTTGAGCACTTTGCGGTTATTGACACGGATGGTGAAGCGTTCGATGCCGATGCGTTCGAGCAGATCATTGATGACGAACAGGGTTTCGATATCGGCGGAGTTGCTGAGGGTGCCGATGGTGTCGAAGTCGCACTGCAGAAATTCGCGGAAGCGACCACGGGCGGGGCGTTCACCGCGCCAGACGGGGCCGATGTGATACCGTCGAAAGGGCATGCCCAGTTCCTGGGCGTACTGAGCGACGAAGCGAGCGAGGGGAACGGTGAGGTCGAAACGCATGGCGACGTCCCGTTCGCCCTGATCGGTGAACCGGAACACCTGTTTGTCGGATTCTTCGCCGCCTTTTCCAAGGAGCACTTCGGCGTATTCGAGTGCGGGGGTGTCGATGGGTGCGAAACCGTAGCTGCGGTAGACACTGCGGGCGGTGTCGATGAGTTGTTCGCGGGCCATCATCTGATCGGGGAGAAAGTCCCGAAAGCCGCGGAGTGTCTGCGGCTTGATGCGTTGCGTTTTCTTGTCGTTCACGTCGCGGATTCCTTAGATCGCCTGAAGAATTGGCAGACGGACTGGACAGTCCGGGGATCGTCGGGGTTCGGGGGGGAGGATGGCGAGGGCGTATTCCCAGAGCTGTTCCGGGGTCTCGAAGTACTGGTCGTAGACGCCGTTATTGTCGTATTCGCATTCATCGGTGGTGTATCCGCGGCAGATATCGGGGCGAGTTTCGTAGATGCCGCAGCGGTAGTCGGGCTGGATATGTTTGCAGTCACCGGGGACCATAAGGAACCAGGTTTCGCCGTCGACGAAGACTGAGTAGGGTCCGTGGAGCATGTACCAGCGAATGTGGTCGAACTGCTGTCGGGTGGTGGGGGCATCGATCTGCATGGCGAAATAGCGGCAGCAGCGGGCGGTGCAGTAGCTGCAGAGCACTTCGCCGGGAGGCAGGTTTTCCCGGGTCATGGGAGCGGTGGACATCGGCGTTTCCTTAAAGAGGATGGCGGAGGGCGGATTGTCGTCAGGAACCGCCGGCATTCAACTCCGGCGGGCCTTCATCGGGCAGAATTGGCAGCTTTCCCGGCCGCATGGCAACCCCTGCCGAAATCGCAGTCCGCGGTCCTCGAACCTGTGTTTTTCCCCCTTCGCAGGAGTGAATCCAGATTGTCAGAGCGTTCAGGATTCTGGCATGATCAGACGGACGGGGTGGCGCGACACTCTGCGCAGGGTTCCTGCCCAGACGACCGGCGCCGCATTCCGACAGCAGGAGGCTGATCGAGTGAGACTGAATTCGTGGAAGCGGACAACCGTGTCCGCACTGCTCCTGGCAGTGCTGGGTCAGGGCTGCGCAGCGCCCGACCGTTCGCTGCAGTATCTGATACAGAACGACTCCAAAGCATCCTATTACCGGGACTACGCGACCAGCATCGAGTACCCGGCGGAACCGGAGGGCGTGGAGACCAATCCGGAACTGTTGCGCTCGCCCCGCACCATCACTACCCTTGAAGACGTGGAACAGCGGCCGGTAACGCTGAACGAGTGCATCCGCATGGCACTCAGCAACGCCGCCATTATTCGCGACGATCAGGGGTTCCTGTCTCCCGGCAATCCGCTGCTGGCCAATCCTCAGCGAGTTGCCTCGATTTATGATTCCGCGATACAGGACACCGGGTTCTTGTTCGGCAGCCGCGGAACAGAAGCCTCGCTGTCAGATTTCGACCCGGTCCTCACCAGCAGTCTGCAGGCGGGGCGCAGTGAAGATGTGCAGAACACCGCCAACATCGGTCTGGCTCAGGGTGATGTGCTCACTGAAAACAGCACTCAGTGGCAGACACGGCTGGAGAAAGCGTTTGCTCACTCAGGCACCTTTGCCGTTGAAAATAACTGGAGCTACAGCCGCAATAATCAGACACGTCTGTTTGATTCTGCGTATACCGGCGTGCTGCAGGCCGAATATCGGCAGCCGCTGCTGGCGGCGGCAGGCACTGAATTCACCCGCATCGCCGGCCCCGCGGCTCAGAATATCCGTGGTGTGAGCGGTGTGTCACAGGGCGTACTCATTTCCCGTATCAATTCCGACATCTCGCTGCTGGACTTCGAACAGTCCGTGACCCAGATGATTCGCGATGTGGAGAACAAATACTGGGATCTCTATCTGTCCCTGCACCTGTATCATTCCGAAGTGATGACCTTCCGGGACATCGTCAAGTACGGTGACCTGCTCGCCACCCGCGCGGAGGCTCAGGATACCGTCTACCAGGCTCAGAACCGACTCTACGAAGCGGATGCCCGCATCAAAGGCTCGCTGGCAGATGTGCTGCAGGCCGAGAACCGCCTGCGACGACTCATGGGACTGCCCATGAATGACGGGCAGTTTCTTACTCCCACCGATCATCCTTCCGAAGCCAAACTCATTCCCGCCTGGGACTCCACACTCACAGAAGCACTCGCCCATCGCACCGAACTGCGCCGGCAGAAATGGGAAATCCGCAGCCTCGAACTGCAGCTTAAAGCCGCCCGCAATCTCAATCGTCCACGCCTCGACTTCGTCTCACAGTATCGCGTGAATGGATTCGGCGACACCGTCGGCACCACTCAGGAAGACGATGATGAACTGACCGATGTGGGCTATAAGAACGCCCTCGAATCGCTCACGCAGGGTAATCAGACGGGCTGGGGCGCCGGGCTGCAGTTCTCGATGCCCCTCGGACTGCGTCTGGCCCGTGCTCAGGTCCGCAACTATGAACTGCGACTGCGCAAAGCCCGCCGCGTGCTGGAAGTACAGGAAGAAGAAGTCGCCCGCGAACTCAACAACTCCATTCTTGAAATGGATCGCTGGTATCTGCTTGCCGAAAGCGGTTCCAAACGCGCCGATGTCGCTGTGAACTATGCGGCCACCGCTGAAGAACGTGTGTCCAGCGACAATTCTCGCGATCCTGCGTCCATCGGTCGAGTACTTGAAGCGAAAATTACCAGCCGCGATGCCGACCAAAGCTACCTGCGAAGCATCGTCGAGTACAACAAAGCCATTAACGAACTCAATTTCCGCAAAGGCACTCTGCTCCAGTCCAACTCCATCTATCTCGCAGAAGGGGAATGGAATCCACTGGCCTATCAGCAGGCCGCAGAACGCGGAGAAGCCATCACCAACGGAATCGACAATAACCACGTCGAAGCCACCCCGGAAGAATTCACTCGCGGCCCCGCGCCCTCCGCCTGGGAATCGCTCGGTGATCCTAACCGGCCGTTCGTTCCCGGAGTGATCGACGGTAACACGCCGACCGCCCCTGCCACCGAGGCTGCTCCCGCTCCCCAGTCCGCTCCCGCTGAAAACGGCAGTGGCGGGAAGACCGGCGGGAACAGCAATGGCAGCCCCAACGGGACGACCGCAACCGGTACACGGCCTGGCGGCACACCACAACCTGCGAAAACCAGCCGGCAGACCCCCGTCGCCTCGGAATCCCCTTCAACAGCCCGACTCCCGGCCACGCGGTCCGCGCAACGGCCCCCGCAAACGCCGACTGCCACCGCTCCCCTGGTGCCGTCCGCGCAAACGCCAAAACGCAGCCCGCAGGTGTCTCCCCCCCGACCTGCTGCCACACCTGCTCCTGCACAGCGGCCATTGCCTGTCCTTCCGCCTCCGGCACCGCGGCCACCACTCGCTGATACATCAGATTCGCGGCAGTCGCTGGTACCTGCCCGACCGATCTCCAGTCCCGGGATGACCCCGCGAATGCCGGCAAATACGCCTGCCACGCAGATGCGTCCCCTGCAGCCCGACAGTTCTCGAGGTACCATCGCCCCCGAAGCGGGCCGGGCCGTCCTTCCGGAACTTGGCCGTTCACCCGGTCAAGCCTCGCAGCCCCCGCGAACTCTGCATTCGAGCGGGAGACCATCAGGCCCGGTTCGCAGCGCCGCCGCTGCAGGAGAAGCCACGGACCAGTCGGCAATTCCAGCTGGATTTCTGGAAACGCTCAAGCCCGGCGACCGCTGAGATCAACCGATTCATGCGTTGCAACAAAAATCCGAAAAAAACACGATTCCAGCCAGGGACCATCAAAAATGGCAGACGCACTGTTGCGGGAACTGCTGGAAACTCCAGGGACGTCTGGTGTTGAGCAGCGTGTGCAGGAGGTGGTGCGTCGTTTTGTCGCCCCGTTCGCTCACAGTGTAACGACCGATGTTCACGGCAATGTGCTGGCGGTGGTCAATCCGCAGGGCACAAAGACCATTCTGCTGGACGCCCACTGCGATCAGATCGGTCTGATCGTGCGTCATATTGACGGCCAGGGTTTTCTGCGCGTGAATGCGATCGGCGGCTGGGATACCCAGATTCTGCTCGGCCAGCGAATGCTGGTGCACACGGCGAACGGCGCGATCCCCGGCGTGATTGCGAGGAAGCCCATTCATCTGCTGGATCCGGACGAACGCAAATCCGCTCCAAAGCTGAAGGAACTCTGGATTGACATTGGTTCGGCATCGGAGTCGGAGAGTCGATCGCGGGTGCGGATTGGTGACTGGGCCACTCCGGAACCCTGCCTGCGGGAACTGATGAAGGGGCGACTTTCCAGCCCGGCTCTGGATGACCGGGCGGGGTTGTGGGTTGTGCTGAATGCTTTTCGCAGGGTGGCCGAGGCTGGTCCGGCGGTGCGTGTCTGCGTGCTGTCGGCAGTGCAGGAAGAGATCGGACTGCGAGGGGCGACCACAGGTGCCTTTTCGGCCGCTCCCGATGTGGCGATCGCAGTGGACGTGACGCACGCGACGGACTGCCCGGGCATCGATCAGAACGAATTCGGGCGGATTGAACTGGGTCGCGGCCCGGTGGTGGTGCGGGGGCCGAATGCGAGTCCGCGGGTCGTCGAACTGTTGCTGGAGCAGGCGGCAGTGGCCGGCATTCCAGTGCAGATCAATGCTCTTGGAGTCCCTGCCAGCAACGATGCGGCCACGCTGCAGCTGACGCGGGGCGGAGTGGCGACAGGGCTGGTGACTATCCCGAATCGCTACATGCACAGTCCGGTGGAGATGATTGCTCGCTCAGACCTTGAACAGGCTGCAGGACTGCTGGCAGCATTCTGCCTCGCCGTGAAACCGGAAACCAGCTTTATTCCGTGAGTCTCCGGGGAAGTGTGGGAGCATAGCAATGGTGTATCTGGATCGAATTTACACGCGTGGTGGTGATCAGGGTCAGACGTGTCTGGGGGACGGTCAGCGGGTTTCCAAGCTGCACCCGCGAATTGAAGCGGGTGGGACGGTGGATGAACTGAACTGTGCACTGGGACTGGCCGGCTCCGCAATGCCTCCGGACGCCCTTCGTCCTGTGCTGGCGGCACTGCAGCAGTTTCTGTTTGACGTGGGTGCGGATTTGTGTGTACCGCTTCCGGAGCCAGGCGGAAAGGATCTGCTCCCGGCGCGAATTTGTGAGCGGCACGTGCAGCAGCTGGAAGCGCTGATTGATCGCTTTAATGATCGCCTGTCACCGCTGCGCAGTTTTATTCTTCCGGGTGGCAGCCAGTCAGCAGCAGCGCTGCATCTGGCGCGCGCCGTGTGTCGTCGAGCGGAGCGGGATGTACTGCGACTGATGCAGACGGAAGCGCTGAACACATCGCTGCTGACAGCTCTGAATCGACTCTCAGACCTGCTCTTCGTACTGGCTCGGACAGCCAGCGACGAAGGCCGCGCCGATGTACTCTGGAAGGGTGGTCTGGGGCTGGACGGCGTCTGACCGTTCAGAGTGGCAGTTTTTGAGTGAGTCCGGAGCGGGCGGCGGCGTAGAGTGCAAGGATAATCTCGACGCTTTTGCGACCTTCCGCCCCATCCACACGCGGAGGGCGATTTTCGGCGATTGCTTCCACGAAATCCTGCAGTTGCAACTGGTGGCCGATGAAGGAAATGGCTTTGGGATCAGCCGCTCCGCCACTTGTGGCACTGCTGCCCCCAAGACGCTGGCGAAGTTCGTCATCCTCTGGCCTTGAATCAGCGAATTCCCATTTGAGAATGGAATCCTGTTCCACGATCACAGTGCCACGACTGCCGTGAATTTCGGTGCGTTTGAGCAGACCGGGCCAGGCTGCCGTTGAGGCTTCCATCACACCAATCGCGCCACTTCGAAACTTCAGGCAGGCCACGCCGACGTCTTCCACTTCAATGCGTTCGTGTGCGAGCGTCTGCGTGAAGCCGGTGACCTCTGCGACATCCCCCATCAGCCATGTCAGCAGATCCACATTGTGAATCGCCTGATTCATGAAGGCACCGCCACCATCCAGTGCCCAGGTCCCGCGCCAGCCACCTCCGTCATAATACTCCTGCGTCCGCCACCATTTCACATAGGTGTCACCCAGTGTGACACGGCCAAACCGGCCACTGTCAATCGCCTGTTTCAGGGCCAGATTGGCAGCACTGAAACGCGAGGGAAAAATAGTGCAGAGTCTGACTCCGGCCTGATCGCAGGCACGAATGATGTCGTCGCACCGCCCCAGTGTGATCTCCAGCGGCTTTTCCACCACGACGTGTTTGCCGGCAGCAGCAGCGGCCAGAGCCGGGTCGCGATGAGCACCGCTGGGAGTGCAGATGGTGACAATCTGCACGCCGGAATCAGCCAGCAGGGCCTCCAGCGAATCACAGGCCCGACAGCCGTATTCCTCCGCAAACGTTCGTGCCTTCTCAGGGTTCTGATTGAAGCAGGCGACCACAGTGCCACCAGGCATGGCCTGAATGGCCTTTGCATGGAAGTGAGCGATCATGCCGGTGCCGATGATTCCGAAACCTGAAGTCATCCTGCGAGTCCTGAATCAAGAGAGGGGCCGGAGAATCAGACCAGTCACCATCAGCGGAGCGGTGACTCCAGCCCCATCAGCTCTTCGTCAGTGAAGCCGTTCAGCTCGGGATCCGGCTGGTTCCAGTCTGCAGGCTGCTGGACAGGAGCCACTGACGCCTTGCGGGTCAGCTGCTGCAGCCGAGTGGGTGCCGGGGCAGAGACGGTTCGCACGGAAGTGGCCGCGGACTGCAGGTGCTGCTGCCGGTTGCCTGCGATTTCGGAATCCCACCGCACGTCGCGAAACGGGGCGGTCTCAGCCGACGGGTCGCGGGCGAGTCGCTGCACGTCGGCCAGCTGCCGCTGCAGACGACGATCTCCGGGACTCAGTGCCAGCGCCTGGTTATACACTTCAGCCGCCGTGTTGTAGTCACCCCGGGATGCGTACGCATCGGCCACGTGGGCAAGCTGTTCGGCGGGCGAGTGTTTTCGGGCGGGCGACCCCATGACCAGAGCCTTTCCGGCCGAACACCCGGTGAGGGTCACGGTGAGGGCAGCAGCAAATGTCAGCGGCAGAATCCGAACCATGGTGGAGAGCCTCAAAGATGGAAAATCGATGCCGAAAAGAAATCGACGCACGCCGGGACTAACCCGCAATTTCAGGCGCAGCTGTTCCTCGATTTTCCTTTGCCAAACCCTTCCCTGTGGTGAAGACGTCAGAACCGGAACAACTTCACGTGGCGCACGGGCAGGCTCGATCCGTGTGGCAGGAGCCGATCGGCAGAAACGGCCACAGATCCGCGTTGACTGGCAGAAGCTGCCTCGCAGAGGACTGGCAGGCCTTGCTGGCCCGGCGTATCTGCCTGAGTCACATCATGCGGCGTCTTCCCAGGCGACTCCCTGGATGCGTCCTTCCTTCAGGCGGACGGTGCGATGGGCCTGGGCAGCGATGGCTTCGTCGTGAGTGACCATGATGATGGTGAGTTTCTGGTCACGATTGAGTCGTTGCAGGAGTTCCATGATTCCAGCACCGGTTTCGGCATCGAGGTTTCCCGTGGGTTCGTCGGCAAGGAGAATTTCAGGGCGGGCGACGAGGGCGCGGGCAATGGCGCCGCGCTGCATTTCGCCGCCGGAGAGTTCCGAAGGCCGATGCCGCAGTCGATGGCTCAGGCCAACTTCGCTGATGATTTCCAGCGCCGATTCGCGAATCTCGCGCCGTTTTTTCCAGAAGGTCAGCAGGGAATGACGGATCATCAGCGGCGCCATAACGTTTTCAAGCAGCGACAGTTCCGGAAGCAGATGATAGAACTGGAAGATAAACCCGAAACCGTGATTTCTGAGCTGATCGCGGGCGGCAGGTGCCAGGTTATCGATGCGGTTGCCGTCCAGCAGGACTTCGCCGGCGTCGGGTGAATCGAGCAGTCCCATGACGTGCAGCAGCGTGCTTTTCCCGGAGCCGCTCTGGCCGATCACCGAAATGAATTCACCCCGCTGAGCGCTGAGACCCGCGCCCCGGAGTACCGGCACCTTGAGTTGTCCCTTGTCGTAGGCTTTGGAAATCGCATCCGCCGAAATCAGCGGTTGCCCGACTTTCAGCGTTCCTGTTTCTGTCATCGCTGCACCTCCTGTTTCCACCCGCTGTTACTCAAACCGCAGCGCACGCACGGGATGCAGTCGAGCGGCTCGACGCGCCGGAAGAATGCTGGCCAGGACAGCAATCCCCGTCGCACCCGCTGCCACCCAGAACACCATCCACGGACTCACGCTTGTGGGGATCTCAAAAAAGTAATAAATCTTTTCGTCGAACACTTTCCGGCCTGTGATCCAGCTGAGCACATCTTCGATTTCGTTGATGTACCTCACAAACAGCAGTCCCAGGATCACCCCCGCTGAACTGCCAACCACGCCCAGCCCCAGTCCATACGACAGAAAAATGCTCATCACCCCCGAGGAGCTGGCGCCGAGTGATTTGAGAATCCCGATGTCCCGGGTCTTCTCAACAACAATCATGTAGAAGATGGCCAGAATGCCGAAACCGGCGACGGCGATGATCATGAACAGCAACACATTCAGGATAGCTGTTTCCACTTCCACTGCGGACAGCAGCAGCCCCTGTTTTTCTTCCCAGGTGCGGATGGAAACAAGGCCGGGCTCAAACGCCTGCTCAAGCGCCTTCAACACCTGCGGAGCATCCGCGTAGTTGTGCAGTTTAATATGTATCGAAGTGATGGCGTTGTTGGTCTGCATGCCGCGATTCTTCTGCAGGGACTCAAGGTTCATCAGCACAATCGAACCGTCGTACTCGCCCATGCCGCTGCGGAAGGAATCCACCACAGTCGCCTGAAACTTGATGACTTCAGGAGGTCGCCCGGCAGTAACTGTGCTGAAGATCACGTCGTCCCCGGGCTGCACCATCATCATTTTCCGCGCCCGTCCGGTTTCTTCGTCACGCACCTGAAAGCTCACCAGCCCTTCACCGACATACACGCGTGTCTGCAGCGGCTCTTCGCGAATCGCTTCGTCAGACGGCTGATCGGCGAGGAACACGTTGCCTCCCGTGCCGTCACCGGGAACGTCAGCTGCCCGCGGCGCCTCGTCCATGGAGGCCGGTTCTGCGGGAGGCTGGTCAGAGGACGGCTGGTCATTGGGGGGCTGGTCACTGGGCAGGGATTCCGGCGTTTGCGATGGATCCGGCTGGGAGTCGAATTCCGGTATGGCAGCGGATTGAGGCTTCGGCGGTGCAGTTGTCCGGGTTTGCGCCGGTGTGTCGGGAGCCGCCTGAGGTTCTGGGGGGTGAACGGGGGCCACGAGGGAATTGCCGAGCGACTGAATCTCGCGCAGGTACATGCGTCGGCGTTCCTGATTCTTTCGGCGATGCTCCGTGGCTGCTGCGGTGAGTTCCCAGCCGACGGATTCACCGGCGACCCGGAGCGGTTCGCGGACGACCTGACCGTCTTCCATCACAGGGTTGAAGCTGTCGAGGTAATCATGGAGCGGGCCGACAGAGGCTTTGCCGGCCGGATCGATGCCCTGAATCTGCACCGGCTGCGTGAACGTCTCGCCGCTCCACGGATCCGTGAATGTCATCATTCCGGGAATCTCGATGGTGGGTGTCATGGCTGCGATGTAGTGGCCGGCCGCCTGTCGTACGCGTTCCATTTGAGCATTGGCGTCGGGGATCCCTTCTGTTCCCCGCGATTCAATGACAATGTCCGACAGGAAGTTATGCAGTCGATCGCGCATTTCGGTGCTGAAACCGGCCATGACGCTGTTCACCACGATCATCGTGGCGACCCCCAGCATCACACTCACGATGCACGCCAGCGCGATGTATCGTGTTTTCAGGTATCGCATACAGAGCAGCAGTTTGTACATCTTCAGGCCTCCATTACCTGCTTTCAGTGGCTCAGTCGCCCTTCGCTTCAGCCGGTTTTTCCGAACGTGAAACGTGATCTGCAGCGATTCCCGGTCCCGAGCCCGGGCCCGCTGGCTGTTCGTGGCGCGTGAGCGGAAAGAAAATCACATCCCGAATCGCTCGACTGTCAGTCAGGAGCATCACCAGCCGATCGATACCGATGCCCAGGCCTCCCGCCGGAGGCATGCCCACCTTGAGCGCTCGGACAAAGTCGTGGTCCATCTTCGCCATGGAGTCTTCTTCGGACTGGCCTGCAAGCTGCGTGCGGAAGAGGTCTTCCTGGAGTCGGGGGTCGTTGAGTTCGGTGTAGGCGTTGG
>JBJTOM010000531.1:0-12035 GCA_046074585.1 Planctomycetota bacterium
TGCTCCGATGTCCCGCGTCGTCACCGAGGAACTCGTTGCCCTTGCCGGCGTCTCCGAAATCTCCGATGAAACGCTTGATGAACATCTCCGCTCAGCCCTCGACGCCGGGGTTTCTCCGGGTGTGATCCATTTCATTCAGGGCACTCGCTGCCTCGCCCGCAATCCTCCCGATATCGAAGCCGGGTTGCAGCACCTGAAAATCGCCGATACACACAACCCCGGTATGCCCGGACTCCTGAATAACATGGCAGACGCCATCGTCGAATCCGCACAACCCAACCTGCCACAGGCTCTCAGCCTCGTGGAACAAGCCTTGAAACTGCTCCCCAACCAGCCCCACATCTACGACACCCGCGGAAAAATTCTGCTCCGCATGGGCGAACCCCTCAAAGCCATCTCCGACTTCGAACTCGCCCTGCAGGCCGAAGAACTCCGCCCCGCCGCCCACGCAAAACTCGCCGAAGCCTACCTCGTCCTCGGTGACCAGCAACAATCGGCCTACCACAAAGCCATGGTCGAAAGCCTCCGCAGAACCCTGCTGAAACGCGCAGACCCCAACATCCCCCCTCTCCCCTCCAGGGGAGAGGGGCCCGGGGTGAGGGGGCCAAACAAACCAAAAGATTGAAGAAAAAAGAGTCTCCAGGAAACGCCTGCAAACTCTTTGCATGGCTCGAGCCACAAAAACGCTGTGTGGCCTGCGGCCGATGTCAATCCGCCGGTATGGTCCTGGTGCGTTCCTGATGCGGTACTGGCCGCGCGGGCACGCACCGTGATCGGGGGATTGAGATCCATTTTTTGACGGCACCTGCCGTCAAAAATAGAGCAGAGAATGGAGAAAGGAGAGAGGAGACTCTCGACTTCCTTCATTCTCCTGAGGTCTCCTCTCCACTCTCTACTCTCTTACTCGCACGCGCTGGCCACTTCCCACTTCCCACTTCTCACTTCTCACTTCGAAGCGTCATCGGGTTTGGCTGGAGACCACGCCTCCTTACGGGTGCGGCTCGATGATGGCGTTTGCAGCGTTCTTGCCCGCGGACTGCCGTCCGGCGGCTCAGCACGCGTTTCCGGGGAATTGATATCCCCCGCACGCCTTGTCACGAGCGGCGTCCGAAAGACGACTTTCGCTGTTCCTAACACCGTTTCGTCATCCCAGGTCGGGGGTCAGGGTTCAAAGACCCCCAAACACCCCACCCCGCACCTCGCCAGCCTCGAACGACATGATGCGCTTATGGCTGTGTGACTTGGGGGGCGGGTGCGCCTTTTGCTGTCGGGTGTGCAGAGCAGGAATGAGGATTGACGCAGGCTGGTGAGAACCGGCAACGCGATCCCCACGCGGTTTCGCGGAACACGTCTTGTGTTCACTCAAGGCTATGCCAGGATCACGGTCCACAGCCTGACGTCGCAGACAACGCCGCATCCACTCCACTTCGCCACTTGGCCCGCCTGCAGGCAGCACGGCTCCTGCGCGAGCGCTCCCGCCAGGATACCCCGCCACCATGGATTCTTCAGGACATCAGGTGGATTGTCCACTGACCTACCTTACGCTTCGAGCTGCCTTTCTGTGCGCGCTCGATAGTCTGATGCACAACTGCCTTTCACCTCCCGATCGAGATGAAGCAGATGCAGACTTCTTTCGCTTCTATCCACCACTGGCCGGCATGGCGCCTCAGATCCAGATGGAGTGCGTGCTGCGGACCTGGCGACGCTGGAACTCCGAGGGAGACACTTTCCCAAACCCGCTCGACGCCCGTGTTCTCTATGCAGCCACTGAACTGCTGGCCCACCTCGCTGCCGACAGCAGCCATCCGATGCTCCGCGTTCTGTTCGATGGCCCGCGCAGAATCGGGCATCTCAACGACCACTGGCTGCCCGCCAGGGCCCGCTGCCTGCAAATCACGCGCGAAAGCCGGTTTTCACAAGGCATACAGGAAGAGCTTTCACTCAGCGAATCCGCAGGCGAACAATTCCTCAATCCGGATTCTGCCCCATTCCATGGCGAGATAATGGAGATTCTGGGTAAGTGGCGGGCTTCTGGGTGCATGGCGGACTGGGGGAGTGGCCTCCTGACACCTGCTGAACAGGAACTCGTTCGGGACTTTTTTGAGGAACATCCGGGGCTGACGGAGTGAATTGCGGGGCATTTACGATATAGTGGAGCGACCTCGGGGGAGGCTGCTTTTGTTTGGTTTCCGCGATACTGACACGGGCAAAACCTCCGATGACTTCGCAAACCAACGCCTCCACGGAAAACTGGACTCCACCCATGGCAAAGGCAAAGAAGGCAAAGAAGGCTAAAAAGGCGAATCCGAAGGCAGCCCGCCCGGCCCCCAAAACGCCCGTTCGAAAAGCGGCCAAAAAAAAGCCGCAGCCAGGTGTCCAGAAAAAAGCCCCGGCAAGCAAAACAGCTAAGAAGCCGAAGGGAAAGCCGGCCCCACGTCGCAGAAAAACGGTCTCCCGCACCGCTCCCGGAGTTCCCGCTGGCACGTCCTCCAGTGCCCCGCAGGCCACACCCGCGTCTCAGGTTTCCAGCGCTCCTGCCCCGGTGTCCCCGAAGCCGTCACCGCCCCCGGCCCCCCCAACCGTTCCCGCGGCCCCTGTGATCCCGGCAGTCGAATCCGTCGACCTGCTGACGGACAGCGATCCGCTGGCGGCCCGCCGGAAAGGCGTTCGCAAGGCCACCATCACCAGTGGTCTGCAGGATCCGGCGACTGCCCGCCGGCTTGGCCGTTCCCGGATCCCGGTGGATGCTCCCCTGGATGTCGTCTTCCAGAACGACAATCAGGCACGCGAAGCCTTTTCCTTCCTTGGTATCCATTCCATCCGCGAACTCGAATCGTTCACCGCCGATGACCTGGTTCTCAGACTGACCGGGCCTGCCAAACTCACTGTCGGCCGGATTCGCAAAATTCTGGCGATGAACAACCGCTGTCTGACCGGCGACGAAGACTTCGCGGTTGACTTTCAGGAACAGCAGCGAAACCCGGCCCGCGGTGATCTGTAGTGCACGGCGGGCTCAGGGTTGCATCCTTCAGGTGGCCCGCTAATGAGCAGCACCGGCCGGGGGATTTGCCAGTTTGTCCGCTCGTTCCGCGTCCGTCATTTCAGCCCAGTCGTCAAGGCACGGCGGGCAACAGAAGCCAACCTTCCTGCCATTCCATTCCCGAATGAGCTCCGGAGGGGTGGCGTCAGGCTTCACGGGATTGCCCATCACCGGACACTTTGTATTCGCCAACTCAATTGCTGTGGTGGCGACTGTCTCGGGTGCCTGCTCGCAACCCGTGAAACCCAACAGGGAAAGAAGAATGACCAGCCCCAGCGGGCGAATGGTTTTCATGCGAACATTCCTTGAGAAGAATAACAATTTGTGACCGAACATGTGCAGATGATAGAGTCGTCGCCCGCGAATTGGCATGCATGCCTCCCAGTGTCGGGCCTCTTCACCGCGGTTGTTCCCTGTTTCAGGAATTCTCCAATCTGGAGGACGGGCGCTGCAAATCCTGCGGTCGCTATAATCCAGCCGACAAACACCCGGATCCTCCAAGGAACATCCCCTGCTTTTGCTGAAGGTACTGTCCATGGCAGACCTGTTCTCCCCGGAATCCCTTGTGGCCCTGTTCACGCTCACGTCGCTGGAACTGGTACTCGGCATCGACAATGTAATTTTCATCGCCATTTTATGCGGGAGGCTCCCGGAGTCGGACCGAGATCGGGCACGAAAGCTGGGCCTGCTGCTTGCGGTCATTTCCCGAATCCTTCTGGTACTGGGTATTGGCTGGGTCATGGGACTCACTCGCCCTCTCCTGCAGCTCGGTTCTCTGCAACCGACCGGCAAGGACCTGATCCTTCTGCTGGGCGGTTTGTTCCTGGTCTTCAAGGCGACGAAGGAAATTCATCACAAGCTGCAGCAGTCCGGTACTGCGGCCGCTCCTTCCATCCAGCGTGCCACCCTCACCACCGTGCTCGCGCAGGTTCTCATGATCGATGTCGTCTTCTCGCTGGATTCCGTCATCACGGCCGTGGGGATGACAGAAGGCCTGGCTCGGCCAATTCCCATCATGATCAGTGCTATCCTGCTTTCCGTCGCCGGCATGCTGGTCTTTTCTCGCTCCATCGTGCTCTTTATCGAACGCCATCCGGCCGTGAAGATTCTGGCCCTCTCCTTTCTGCTGCTCATCGGAGTGCTGCTGATGGCGGAAGGCTTCGGGCATCACATCCCCAAAGGCTACATCTACTTTGCCATGGCCTTTTCGTTTTTCGTTGAGATGCTGCAGTTGTGGGCAGCCCCGCGGCCTGACTCCGCCCCGCGGCCACGTGAAACCCAGTACTGACGGCAGCGTTTCTATGAAAGCCACCCATGTCAATTCCTGACGATGACATTCTCAACGAATACGACTCCGAGCGGATCCGGTTTGTCTATCCGGCAGCCTGGGACCTCCACGAAGAACTCAGCGAATCCGACACGGTCATTTCCATCACCGCTGATGATTCGTGTTTCTGCATCCTGAGACTCATGCCCGCCCGCCCCAGGCCCCCTGAAGTTGTCCGGTCGTGCATCAAGGCCCTCCGCGCCGAATACGATGACGTGGAACTCATCCGTCCCGAAACTGCCATCGACCAGCTGCCGACCTGCAGCCGCGAAGTCACTTTCTCCTGCTTTGAACTGCTCAACGCTGCCGGTTTCTATTCCGCCCGCAGCCGCCACGACACACTGCTCATCTGGTGGCAGTGCACCGATCACGAACTTCCCGCGGTCCGCCCCTTGTTTGACCGACTCCTTCAGTCTGTCAGAATCCGACCGTCAACTGATCCCGCGGACCGCCCCAGGACTGCTCTCCCATGAAAACGTGGACCTCACTCCCGACTTCCGCCGAATTTGAAAAACTGGCCCGTGAAGCGCGCTTCGTCCCTGTCTACAGACAGCTCACAGCGGACACGCTCACACCCGTCACAGCCTGGCAGCGAATCGCCACAGGACCGTGGTCATTTCTCTTCGAGAGTGTCGTGGGCGGCGAACGCGTGGGACGCTACAGCTTCGTTGGCAGCAACCCGTTTCTCACACTCACCGCCCGCGGCCGCACAGTTACCATCGAAACCCGTGGCGGTGCAAGTCGCCAGGTCGCTGACACCGATCCACTCCGCGAACTCCAGACACTCCTGGATGACTGCCCCTCTGTCGCCCTCCCGGGACTCCCGGGCTTTCTTGGCGGTGCTGTTGGTTTTGCCGGCTACGACGTGATTCGTTACACGGAAAACCTTCCCCACGTCCCGGCTGATGACCGCCAGCTCCCGGACCTCGCCTTCGCCTTTTATGACTCCATCGTTGTCTTCGATCACATTCGCAAAGTCCTCCTCGTCGCCGCTCTTGCCGACCTTCGTCAGGGAGATACCGAAGACGCACGAGCCCGCGCCGAGGAACGCCTCGATGTCCTCTGCCGACAACTCTCCTTCACCGGTGGCGATGTCAGCCTTGCCGATGTCGACCTCACCGTCGAACCCACTCCGGTCGTCCAGTCCAATTTCACCGAAGACAGCTTTTGTCAGGCGGTCGACCGCTGTCGCGATTACATTCGTGCCGGGGATGTCTTCCAGGTGGTCATCAGCCAGCGACTCTCCTGCCAGTCTTCCGCCAAACCGCTCGATATCTACCGCGCTCTGCGAATGGTCAATCCCAGTCCCTTCATGTTTCTCCTGCAGACTCCCGACACCCATCTCGCCGGCAGTTCCCCGGAAATCATGGTCCGCGTCGATCACCGGGAAACCACAATCCGGCCTCTCGCAGGCACCCGCCCACGCGGCAAAACTCCGGCCGAAGATCAGGCACTCGAAACCGAACTGCTCGCCGATCCCAAGGAACGCGCCGAACACGTCATGCTCATTGACCTCGCCCGCAACGATATCGGTCGCGTGGCCGACTACGGCTCCGTTCGACTCAGCGACGTGATGGTCGTCGAACGCTACAGCCACGTCATGCACATCACCTCCAACGTCTCCGGAATGCTCCGCCCCGAACTCTCTGCAGTCGAAGCTCTCCGCGCCGGACTCCCTGCAGGCACCGTCTCGGGCGCTCCCAAAGTTCGCGCGATGGAAATCATCGACGAAATCGAGCCGCATAAACGCGGCCCGTATGGCGGAGCGGTCGGATATTTCGATTTCTGCGGAAATATGGATACCTGCATCGCCCTCCGCACACTCGTGATCCGCAACGGTCGCATTGATATTCAGGCCGGAGCAGGCATTGTGGCCGACAGCGTTCCCGCCATGGAATATCGAGAAACGCTCAATAAAGCGCGTGCTCTCCTCAAAGCCATTCACATCGCCCGGACACAGCTCACACCCGAACACACCGAATGATTTGATTTGCCCCCGGAATCCTCGATACTCACACCCCGAATCATCTGTCATCGCCCTCTCAAACCCCGTCTTCACGCGACCACCAAAACACTGACAGGACCCCAACGTGAGCACCCCAATGCAGCCCGTGCTGATCAATGGCCACTGGATTCAAAGCTCCGGCACAGCCTCCTTTCAGGCTGTCAACCCCACCAGCCAGGAAGCCATGCCGCAGGTCTTCCCTGTCAGCCCATGGCCCGAAATCGACTCCGCCATCGCAGCGTCCGCTGCCGTCTCCCGTGAAATCCGCGGCTGGCCCGGCATCCGCTTTGCCGAATTCCTCGAACGCTACGCCCAGGAAATCGAAGCCCGCACCGACCTGCTTGTCGAAACAGCACACGCTGAAACCGGTCTGCCCCGCACCCCACGTCTCAAAGACGGCGAACTTCCTCGCACCACCAACCAGCTCCGTCAGGCCGCCACCTCCGCCAGAGACGAATCGTGGCGCGTGCCCATCATCGATACCGCCACCAACATCCGCTCCATGTTCGGTGCCCTGGGTCCCGTCGTCGTCTTTGGCCCCAATAACTTCCCCTATGCCTACAACGGCATCGCCGGCGGTGATTTTGCAGGAGCCATCGCAGCCGGAAACCCCGTGATCGCCAAGGGACATCCCTGCCACCCCGAAACCACCCGCATCTTCGGCGAAGCGGCTGTGGCCGCGATGCACGCCAGCGGCATGCCCCCCGGACTTGTGCAACTCATCTATCGCACCAGCCACGAAGACGGACTGAGACTGGTTTCCGATCCACGCATCGGTGCCGTCGGCTACACCGGAGCCCGCCAGACCGGACTCCGACTCAAAGCCGCTGCTGACGCCGCCGGCAAACCCATCTACCTCGAACTCTCCAGCATCAACCCCGTGTTCATGCTTCCCGGAGCTCTCCGCGAACGCCTCCAGAAAATCGCCGATGAATTCACCGCCAGCTGCCTCATGGGAGCAGGTCAGTTCTGCACCAACCCCGGACTGCTCATCGTTCCAGCCGGTGAACTGGGCGATGCCTTCACCGCCACTGTCACCCAGCGGTTTGCCGCCGCTACTCCCGGCACCATGCTCTCCACTGGTGTGCGTTCCGCCTTCCTCGCCGCCGTCCAGCTCCTGCAGTCTGCCGGAGCATCCCTGCTGACCGGTGGTGAGGCGGGTGGCGGGACAGGCGTCTGCTGCCGCAACACGCTCCTTCAGGTCTCCGCCGCACAGTTCATGGCCAACCCTCATACCTTCCAGACGGAAGCCTTTGGCAACGGTTCGCTGATCGTCCACGCCGACTCCCCTGCTCAAATGGCCGAACTCGCTGAACTCCTCGAAGGTAACCTCACCGGCTCCATCTATTCCGATACCCAGGGCAGTGACGATGGCGACTATCTGCCGCTCGCCAATGCCCTCCGCACAAAAGTCGGCCGTCTGCTGAATGACAAAATGCCGACCGGAGTTGCCGTGGTTGCATCCATGAATCACGGCGGCCCGTTCCCCGCTACCGGACATCCCGGCTTCACCGCCGTCGGTGTTCCCGCCTCCGTCACTCGCTTCGGAATGCTCCAGTCCTTCGATGCCGTGCGCGCCCAGCGCCTGCCACCAGTCCTTCAGGATCGCAATCCGGGCAATGTCTGGAGACGCATCAATGGTGTCTGGAGCCAGGCCGATATCGGCTGAATCCCGCCTCTGGGCTGCCAGCAGTGAGGGGCCCGGGATCACTTGCGTCGGCGAATCCAGCGAATGGGCAGCAGTACGGCCAGAGTCACGGCGGTGGTCAGCCCGACGATGCCGGCGGTGCGCAGCAGGCCGGGTTCGGCAACTCGGGATTCAGCCAGAATCAGTACGGAGGATGCAATCAGGAGTCCAGTGATCACCAGCCCGACGGCGATTGTGCCGCTGGCGTGTTCAAGTGTATTGTCGTTCAGCCGATCAATTCCGTGGTGCCGCAGATTGACGCTGAATTCGCGACGTCTGAGTTGATCGAGGACATCGCGGACTTCGTCAGGCAGATCTTCTGCGAGGGACACATAGCGCCAGACAGCGGAACGCAGTCGTGCGGCTACGGCACTGGTACTGCAGCGATCGCGGATGAGTTTTTCGAGCTGTGGGCGTCCATGGGCAATCAGGTCGAATTCGGGGTCGATTTCCCTTGCAACGCCCTGAATCGTCGAGAGCGCCTTGATCAGGAAGACAAGATCGGCCGGACAGCGCAGGCGGTACCGCCTGAGCAGCGAAAAGAACTCATTCAGCAGTTCGGCCATATCCAGTGACTGGATGGTGCCGCGTTCAAATCGGGCCACAAAATCGGCAGCGTCGCGCCTGAAGGCCCGATCCATGCGAATCAGCGGATCAGGGCTGCACAGAGCCGACACCGCATCCAGAACTCCTTCCAGATCGCCATTGATGACGGCCAGCACCAGCATTGCAAGGTCCTGCATCGTCTGGCGGTCGATCCGGCCGGTCATGCCACAGTCAATGAAGCACAGCGTGTCATCGGGACAGACGAAGATGTTCCCCGGATGCGGATCCGCGTGAAACAAACCAAATTCCAGACACTGCCGGAAAACCGCACGCGCTCCTGAAGACACAATCCGACGCCGACGTTCGGGTGTCAGCGACGCCGTGTCCAGACGTGACAACAGAGTCCCCTGAATGTGTTCCAGCGCAAGCACTCGTCGGGTGGATGCCTGCCAGTACACCCGTGGGAATCGGATCTCGTTCTGGTCCTGGAACAAGCGTCGCAGCTGGTCCGTGGAACGCCCCTCGTGCTGCATGTCCACTTCTCGCTGCAGTTCCCGCTGAAATTCTCGGACCGTTTCCACCGGACTGTAGCCCAGCTCCTGAAACCGCGACTCCAGCAATCCAGCGATCTCGCTGAGGATATCCATGTCGGCCGCGATCAGTTCCTCAATCTCCGGACGGAGAATCTTGAGTACGACCGGAGTGCCGTCTGCCAGCCTCGCGGCGTGCACCTGAGCAATCGAGGCGGCTGCGAGCGGTTCTTCGTCGATCCACTCAAACACGGTGGCCTGCCGACCACCAAACTCACGCTCCAGACTCTCCTGAATCGCCGGCCACGGCACACGCGGACAATCCGCACGCAACCGCCGCAGCTCGTCAGAAAACTCCTGTGGCACAAGATCCGGTCGAGTGCTCAGCACCTGCCCCAGCTTGATAAACGTTCCACCCAGCTCTTCCAGGGCCTCGCGGAAACGCACTTCCAGCGGCCGCGACAGCGACACGTCGTGCCGCGTCCGCAGGAGCAGTTCCTGGCCCAGACCAATAATCCGCTCAATCCCGGTATCCGCCAGCAGCTGACGAAAACCGTGCTTCGCCAGCACCGTGATCACCTCCGCGGCCCGACGCGTATTGCGAATGCCCCGGCGAATGCCAATCGGATCCTTCACGGCCCGTGTTCCCCGACGGGCCCGTGTTCCCCGACGGGCCCGTGTTCTCTGGCTGGCTGCAAGCGGTCTGCAGTGCCGTTGAGCAGACGACCGGCGGTTCTGAAGACCGCACTCAGTGTCAGCCGACTTCCGCGGACGGCGGTCTCGGCAGCTTCGGCTGCCGTCTGCAGCGGATGCTTCAGGAGATTCTCGGCGGCAGACTGTATTCGTGGCAGTGAGGCTGCGGTGGCTCGTTCCGCATGCGTCCGCAGCTCGGAGGCCGCATTTCCCAGATCAGCCGTGATCCGCTCCGAGAACCAGCTCAGGCTGTCTCTGAGAATGCCGCCAATGCCCTCGACGTCACTGCGGAGTCGCAGCACGTCTTCGGCAGCAAATCTGCGTCCCCGAGTCGTGGCCTCCTCCATCGCATAACGTGCCGACTGAGCGACTGATTCGAGTCCGGCAGCAGTTCCTTCAAATAATTCCCGGAGCACGGAGTCTCGCTTTTCCGGGAGCGATTCCCGGGCCAGATCGGCAGCAGACTGAAGTCCCCGCTGCAGCACGGCCCCCGCCGCCAGCACAGATCCCTCGCCACTCTGGAACAGCTCACGCACCAGCTGCTCGACTCGCCCCCGCAGCGGCTGACCATCCCGGATGGCCTCCGCGAGCGACGTTTCAAAGGTCTGGGAATCCGGAGCATTTTCGGGGCTGTTTTCAGGAGGGGTCATGATTTGTTCCACTGGAGGAAATGCCGGAAATGCATGCGAAATCTGAAGTGAAAGGGCCTGAAACGGCACACGACAGGTCGCGGTCAGCCCTGACGTGTCCACACAGCCACCCGGCGCTGGCCCAATGGCAGTCACTTTGTCGCCTTTCGCTCTGCGAAAGGACGTTGATGCCGTTCTTTCGCGGAGCGAAAGACGACTATCGCGGCCCCGGACGGCGAAAGTGACTGCCATTGGGCACTCGCCCCCCCATTCTACGCATGGCCCGGCTGCGAAGACAGCGCAAACTGGGATGGAAGACACGGGGAGGTACCTGGTATGCTGCTGAATCGCCAGCGTTGTCCGTTCCTTTCACCGGAGTCCTCCGATGTCGTTTTCCCGTTCCTCTGCTCGATTTCTTTGCTGCTGCCTGGCCGCACTCTGCTGCGGTTCTGTCCGGGGCGACGACTGGCCGCAGTTTCTTGGCCCGCAGCGAAACGGTGTGTCTGCCGAAACCGGACTCGCCGGATCCCTGTCCGCCGGCACAACAAAAACGCTCTGGCAGGTCCCGCTTGGAACTGGAATGTCGGGGATCGCTGTGCGTGACAAGCACGCTTACACCCTCTTCCAGACAGACACCGAACAGTTCGCCATCGCGCTCGATGCCGCCTCCGGCAAACAGATCTGGAAAACGCCGCTCGCCCCTGCCTACGAAAACTCCATGGGAAACGGTCCCCGTGCAACTCCCACGGTTGCCGGTGATCGCGTCTTTGTCTACACAGGCGAAGGCATCCTTGCGGCTCTTCAGGCCACCGACGGCAAAACACTCTGGTCCGTCAACGTCCCCAAATCGCTGGCCGGGCAGCCCAACGAATACGGCTGCTCCTGCAGCCCCATCGTTGTGGGGGATCTTGTGATTGTGCAATCCGGTACCGTCAGCGCCGCAACCGCCGCATGGTACGCCGACTCCGGCAAACTCGCATGGAAATCCGGGAGCAGCAATGCGGGATATTCGTCACCAACCCTCGCAACTCTCGTGAAAAAAGAGCAGCTGCTGGTCTTCAATGCCGCTGGTGCCGCCGGGCTGGACCCGAAAACCGGCCGGGAACTCTGGAATTTTCCGTTTCCCACCGAATATGACTGCAATACCGCCACTCCAGTCGTGCTGAGTGACCGTGAGGTGCTGATTTCCGCCGGTGAAAACCACGGCGCCGTAATCCTGCAGCTGACAGCCGCCGGTTCCGGGTTCACCGCCCAAGCCATCTGGGAATCACTCGGTAAAGACAGCAAGCTGCGGGCTGAATGGCAGACCCACGTCATCCATGACGGACACCTTTATGCACTCGACAACAGCGGCAGCGCCGGCCCCATCACCAACCTCGTCTGCATTCGGCTGACCGATCGCACCACCGTCTGGCAAAAGCCAAGGTTTGGCAAGAGCAACCTGATTCTGGCCGATGGTCGACTGTGGATGACCAACATGCAGGGCGAATTGATTCTGGTCGAATCCAGCCCCAAAGCTTTTCGGGCACTTTGACGCCTCCAGATTCTGCAGACCACCCTTCAGGCCCCGGCACTGGC
>JBJTOM010000532.1:0-6409 GCA_046074585.1 Planctomycetota bacterium
TACTGAGTTTTGTCGGACCAGTCCACCACCGTCGGGACTGCGGATTGAAAAGCCGGTGATCGGCTTGATCCCTGAAAAAATGCGTGCAGAATGGGTGTGGGCGGGGGCAATGGACCGGGCGAAAGTCCGCGTGTTTCCGTCTGTACCCCGCAAATTTCCTGCCTGTGGTGTTGATTTTTGGCATCAATTCGGGCATGAAAGGGGTTCCTTTTCCTCATTTTCAGGCGATTTCTTCAGGCATCCTGCATCACTCATGTCACCTTCCTGCACCTATGATTTCGACGTTGTTGTGGTTGGCGCTGGTCATGCTGGCGCAGAAGCCGCCCTTGCTGCCGCCCGCATGGGTGCTCGAACCGCACTGCTCACCATGAACTGCGACACGGTGGCTCAGATGAGCTGCAATCCGGCGATTGGTGGAGTTGCGAAGGGCCAGATTGTGCGTGAGATTGATGCACTTGGCGGGGAGATGGGGCGTGTGATTGATGCTGCCGGCATTCACTTTCGCATGCTCAACGCCAGCAAGGGCGCTGCCATGCACAGCCCGCGCGCTCAGGCCGACAAAAAAGCTTACCAGTTCGAGATGAAGCATCGGGTTGAACAGCAGCCCGAACTTACGCTCTGCCAGGAAACCGTGGAATCGCTGGAAACCGAATCCGGGCGTGTGACAGGCATTCGCGTGGCCGGAAATGCGCTCTATCGAACTCGTGCAGTGATCCTCACCACAGGCACCTTTCTGAAGGCCGTGATGCATACCGGCGAGCAGCAGGCTGAGGGTGGTCGAGCGGGGGACAAGGCTGCTCACGGCATGTCCGGATCGCTCCGCAATCTGGGCTTCGAACTGCGTCGTTTCAAGACAGGCACTCCTGCCCGGCTGAACGGCCGCACCATCGACTTTTCCCGCTGCGAACCTCAGCCTGGTGATCCCGACCCGGAACCATTTTCGTTCCTGACTGATCGGATCAGCCAACCTCAGATTCACTGCTATCTCACGTCCACCACGCCTGAGATCCATGAGATTATCCGTGCCAATCTGCATCGTGCGCCGATGTATTCCGGGCAGATTCAATCCACCGGCCCGCGGTACTGCCCATCGATCGAGGACAAGGTTGTGCGTTTCGCCGAAAAGCAGACGCACCAGATTTTTCTGGAGCCCGAAGGCCGCAACACTCAGGAAGTTTATTGCAACGGCATTTCCACCAGCCTTCCGCGGGACGTCCAGGATCAGATCATCCACCGCATACCGGGCTGTGAGAATGCGCATATCATGCGTTACGGCTACGCAGTCGAGTACGACTTTGCTCCTCCCACGCAACTGCATCCCACGCTTGAAACGCGGTTGGTTGAAGGCCTGTATTTTGCCGGCCAGATCAACGGGACCACTGGCTATGAGGAGGCTGCCGGGCAGGGCCTCATTGCCGGCATTAACGCGGCGCGCAGGCTCCAGGGCCGCCCGGCTTTTGTGCTCGATCGCAGTCAGGCATACCTGGGCGTGCTGATTGATGACCTTGTGACCAAAGGCGTGGATGAGCCCTATCGCATGTTCACGTCCCGCGCGGAATATCGCCTGCTGCTCCGACACGACAACGCCGACCGCCGACTGACTCCACTGGGCATTGAACTGGGCACCGTCTCACCCGAACGCGCCGCGCGCTTCACCGCGTATCAGCAGGAACTTGATCGCGGTTTCCACGCCATGAAGACACTGCGTGCGCAGGGTGCCAGTCTCGAAGAATGGATGCGGAGGATGCCACCGTGGGACGAACTGCTGTCTGTCTTCCCGGCACTCGGTGAACTTCAGCTGTCCGTCACGGCACAGCGACAAATGCAGATTGAAGCTCAGTATGCCGGGTACGTGCGTCGTCAGGAAGCTGAAATCTCGCGACTGCAGAAGGTGGATTCCATCCGCATTCCGGAAACCTTCGATTATCGATCCGTCACCCAGCTCCGTATGGAAGCCCGCGAAAAGCTGGGCCGACATCGCCCGGCTACAGTCGGTCAGGCCAGTCGTGTGAGCGGTATCACGCCTGCCGACATTGCCGTCCTCATGTTTTCACTCCATCCCACCCGTTGACCGCCCTCCATTTTTTGTCCTTCGCTCGCTGCCATGTCTGTCGTCTCATGGACCGTTCGCCTCGCGCTGCTCTGCTACACGGCTGCAACCGTGATCAGCCTGCTGCAGCCTGTCTCAGGTCAGCGGACGCGGACGCGGATCGTCCGGCCACTCTGGACGGCCGGTGCTCTGCTGTTTCTTGCCCATGTGGCAGCCGCATTTCACTTTGAGCATCACTGGAGCCACGCAGCGGCCATTCAAAGCACAGCCGTTCAGACAGAACAGCTCATCGGCGTCGCCTTCGGCGAAGGACTCTGGTTCAGCTACCTGTTCGTGCTTTTGTGGACAGTCGACGTCGCATGGTCCTGGATCCATGCGGATTCCTGGCAAAACCGAACACCAGCGATCACCGTGGCTCTGCATGCGTGGCTGTTCTTCATCGCCTTCAACGGCGCGGTCATCTTCGAGTCCGGCCCCACGCGCCCCGCCGGGATGCTCGTGACAGGCCTCCTTGCAGGACTGGCCTTCCGACGACTGCGGCCCGCAAAACGTTGAACAGTGAAGGCCACCCCTGGCCATCGCGTCAGAGCAGGTCAGGTATGACGTCGTGACGACCTCCGGGGAGCTGATGGAGCTTGTGAAATGACGATTGTAAGTTCCTTCTGAGCCGCACCACTCGCACGCTTTAACCCGGTTACAACCTCGGTCAACTCAGCAGAGCACAGAGCTATGAGCCGAAAGAATCTGCAATTCATGCTGTCAGGAGTGTTGTTGGCTTTGGTGACGATTTTTGGTGTCGTCATGCACCAGAAAATCGTCTCCACTTCGTTAAGCCCTTCCATGATTGAAGCGAAGGACGACATGTTGGCTTATGCGTGCGGTCAGCTTGTCGGCGGTGGACTCGCGATGATCTGGTTTTTGCCATTTGTTATACAGAAGTTCAAAAAGTCGTGATTCAAGCAACCTGACAGGACGCTGCGGCCTGCGGCCTGCGGCCTGCGGCCGGGGCAGTGGCAGTGGCAGTGGGCGCCCTCGGCAGCCACCTTTTCTTCCGTTCGCTCCACGCCAGCCAACAGCCCACGCAAGCGCAGCAAAACCTGCTGATGGCCTCCCGCGGGTCAGGGGGCTGGCCTCACAGCATCCCTTTAAGGAACTCCCCTGAAATCTTCGTCCGTCTGGTCAGTACAGGGCTCTGCGAGAAATGCATCTATCCTCGCTGCAGCCCGAACAATCGCTCCGCATTGCCAAAAAACACGTCCTCCACCTGACTGTCCGTCAGTCCGGTGGCCATTGCTGCCACCTTGAGCATTCGCAGGGATTCGTGGCCGACCAGAGCCAGCTGCAGGTCGGCGTAGGGGACCTGCAGCTGCGTATTCTGAGACGAGATCCAGAAGAAACTGTCACCCAGCCCCACACAGCGACCACGCAGATGCGACACTGGAAAGTCGGCCCCGTAAAGCACTCGCTGATGTCCCAGTCTGCGGATGATCACCTCCACCGCGCCGCAGTCCGTCACTGCCGAGGTGTCGAACCAGACGTTCTCCAGGCCCACCAGCGAATCAATCCCCATCACTGTGTGGTGCGGATTGAAGCCGCGAGCTGCGTGCGCCAGGATCAGACGCATCCGCGGATAGCTGCGGCAGTACCTTTGAATTGTCTGCTGATTCGCCACATCCGCCAGCGCCGTCGCCCGCACCATGTGCAGCGTAATGCTCAGACCCAGCTCGTCTGCCACGCGAACCTGTGACTCCGGCAGATACTCTTCGATGGCCGCCACAAACGTCCGTTCCCGCGCCGCGTACACGTGATAACACTTCAGCCCGACGAAACCCCAGCGCTGCACCGCATGATGAATGTCGTCCGGCAACATGTCGGGAGTGATCAGCAGCTGACCACGCGAACCGCGGCGCTGCTGCAGCTCCTGTCCCAGAAACTCATTCGCCGCCCCAGTATTCATCGATCGATGCGGATAAGGAAAGTACAGACCTTCCATCGAACGCCCGGGAATGAGCTCCTGCAGACACCGCTCAACCTCAGCCACGCCCGCTACTGCTGGTCCCGCTGCCACAAAGGCCGGTGCCTGCCCCGCCGCAAAGTCCTGCACACGATACACGTGTGCATGCGCGTCAAAGATCCGTTGAGGTACGAAACTCTCCAGCTCCCGCTGAAACAGTTCTCTGTCCCGGTCCGTCACTTCCCAGTCGTTCCCCGCCGCCATCTCATGGTTCTCCTGCTGCAACCCGTACCCGCGCCCAGTGAAGACTTAAACAGCCCGGGACTCCCGCGTACCACGCCACCAGCAACCGCTCCGGATCCAGCTCACAAATCGCCGGGTGCCCGAAGCTCCAGCGAATCATGTCGTCCCAGTACCCGCTGAAGTCGATGCCCGACTGCCCCTGGCTCAGCCGCGCCTGCTCTTCGTGCCGGTACACCACAAATCGCCCGGCCATCGGCCAGTCCAGACCGTCATTTCTGCTGGACCAGAGCGACATCGTACACGGCCCCGAACGGTCCACGACAAAGGCCACCAGCCTGCCGTCCGCCAGTCTTAACGGGGCTGCAATCTGCCCCGGAATGCCGGTGTCCGTGATCCCGGCTGCTGACTCCACACGGCCCACGGCTTCACCCCGTGCCGCCCCATCAACAACTCGTCCCTGCAGCTGGTGCACCGACAGGTCGCACTGCTGCGCCAGGTCATGCGTCCAGAACAGCGCCGTGAATTCGTTCGGCTGCCTGCCGGCACACAATCGCTGATCCCAGTAATAGACGGTATTCTGAGGATGCTTCGCCACACACATCGGGGTTCCAAAGCTGCGGCCTCCATCATTCGACATCAGCACCCACGCTGCATGATGTGCCGGCTGCGGATCGTCGAACTCCCGAAAGCTTTCAAACGCGAAGGCAATTCGGCCGTCCCCCAGAAGCACCGGCGGGCCGGTCATTGCACAACCCCGCAGGCCCGGCGTCAACAGCTCCCGCCAGTCGCTCCAAGTCCGCCCGCCGTCCGCCGATTCCGCCAGCAACTGCCGGGAATGCAGAATCCCCTGTGTCTGCGCATCAAACAACGGACGTTCCGGATCGCTGCGGTCAAACCATGTGGCAAACAGCAACAGTCGATCCGGGGCTGCTTCGATCAATTCTCCGGCAGCGAGTGATCCGGGGATTCCATCGCGCGTCGTCTGCCACGCATGTTCTTCCCGGACCCAGGTTCGCCCGCCATCCCGCGAACGGCACATGCCAATCCGACTGTCCACGGCGTGCTTGCCCGACCCCAGCTGGAAGCTGCACAGCAGGTCCCCTGCACGCAGCCGACAGAGCGATGTGAAACAGGCCGTCCGTGCTGCCGCGGATTGAATCGCAGCATCAAACACCACCCCCCGCTCCTCAATCTCAAACATCACCGCACCATCCTGCGGAATGCGTCCTGCTGAATGGCGCATTCCAGATAATCGCCCGCCTGCCCCGATTCCGCGGCCTCTCGAATCAACCCGAACACATCCCGAGCAGCCTCCACCGTCTGCTCCAGCTCCGCCGCACCCTGCGCTGCATTGAGATAGAACGACGCATAGCCGTGACAGCCACGTTTCGCCATCTCCTGAATGCAGAGTGTGGTGAGCTGTCCGCGGAGCGCTGAATCTTCAGTGCGAAAGTGCAGATGCGGGTGCACGTCAACCCCACCGCAGCTCACAGGCGCACCCGTTTCCGTCGCCACCAGATTCAGCTGTCGCTTCAGTTCCGCACCAAACCGCCAAAGCTGCTCAGGCACCCCGCGACGCTCCACTTCCTCCAGCGTCGTCAACGCCGCTCGCAAACCAATCACGTCGCTCCAGTACGTGCTGGAAATAAACATCCGCGCCGCCGGCTCCATCACCGCCCGACTGCCAGCCACCACCGCCATCGGATAGCCATTGGAAATGGATTTGGCAAACACCGCCATGTCCGGTGTCACTCCCAGATACTGCTGAGCACCCCCGAGACCGTATCGCAGACCCGCAGAGACTTCGTCAAAAATCAGCACCGCACCGTGCGCGTGCGCCAGTTGTTTCACTCCCTCCAGATACCCGGTCGGCGGCAAATCCGATCGCAGCGGTTCCATAATCACCGCCGCAACCCGCCCCGGACCACGCTCCAGCAACTCCGCCAGTCCCTGCAAGTCCCCCCATGGGAATGGGTGCACTGTTTCTGCCAGTGACCGTGGCACACCAATCGGCTCAATCCCCGGGAATAAATGCGCATTCAACACCGCATCGTCCGCCAGATTCGCCGCCAGATACCAGTCGTGCCAGCCGTGATAGCCACAGAAGAGCACTCGATCACGCCCTGTAGCGCCCCGGGCAATTCGCACCGCCATGGCACAGG
>JBJTOM010000533.1:0-6067 GCA_046074585.1 Planctomycetota bacterium
TCTCGGGCGGCGAAGTCCCCCGTGAATTTTAATGGTCAGCAGCAACTGCTGACTTTCCCTCTGAGTGCTGCTCGACGTACACTCTGTGCGTGGCCGGCGTCCCCGGGATGCCGGCCACGCTGTCGTTTCCGCTGTCCCGCAAGGCGATTGCGTCTGCGGCAGGCACCACTATTTTTTGAGGGAATGCCAAATGTTCCGGCGACTGCTGCTGCTGACGTTCACCGGGCTCTGCAGCCTGTTCTGTCAGGCCCCTGTGATTGCTGTGGCGACCGCCTCGGACAAGCCCCTGAACGTGCTCTTCATCATCGCCGATGACCTGAACAACAGCATGAGCTGTTACGGTGATCCGCTCGTCCGCACCCCCAACCTCGATCGACTCGCCGCCCGCGGCACTCGATTTGACACCGCGAACTGCACGTTCCCGCTGTGTGGCCCCAGTCGCAATTCTCTGCTCACAGGTCTCTATCCCAATTCCACCGGAATCCTCGCCAACAGTCAGATTTTTCGGCAGACGATTCCGGACACCATCAGCCTGCCCCAGTGTTTCCGGCAGCAGGGATACTTCGCCGGCCGCATCGGCAAGCTGTACCACTACAATGTCCCGAATTCCATCGGCACTGTCGGGCACGATGACCCGGCCTCCTGGGAACTGCAGCTCAACCCCGCCGGGGTCGACCGCACACTCGAACATGAGCGAATTTTTTCCCTGGTGCCTGGACAATTCGGCGGGACACTCAGCTGGTACGCATCCCCGCACAGCGACCCGCATCACACGGATGCGCTCCAGGCAGCCGATGCCGAATGGGTGCTCGAACGCTGCGCCCGCGAGTCTCATCGGCCGTTCTTTCTGTCTGTTGGCTTCTTTCGGCCACACACACCGTATGTGGCCCCGAAGACTCCATGGTTTGACATGTACGATGTGCAGGCAATGCCGCTCGTCAGCAACGTCGAAGCTGACCTCGCCGACATCCCGCCACTCGCACTTGCCAGCCGCAAAAACGAACAGCTCAGAATGTCCGACGAACAGCGTCAGCAGGCACGACAGGCTTACTACGCCAGCATCAGCTTTATGGATGCTCAGGTCGGTCGCATTCTGGATGCACTCGACCGCCTGCAGCTCACCGATCGCACCATCATCGTCTTCACCAGTGACCATGGGTATCACCTTGGCGAACATGGACTCTGGCAGAAGCAAAGTCTGTTTGAGGAAAGCAGCCGCGTACCGCTGCTCATCGCAGCCCCCGGGACAGCAGCAGGTCAGATCTGCAGAGCGCCGGTGTCTCACGTGGACCTCTTTCCCACACTCGCAGAGCTCTGTGGCATCCAGCCCCCTGCAGGTCTGCAGGGACAAAGCCTTCTGCCGCTGCTGCGGGACAGCGGGGCGACCAGTCGCGGCTGGGCGCTCACGCAGGTCGTGCGGGGGAACAACGCCGGTAATGCCGCCAAAAAGAAACAAGCCGCATCAGACTCAGGTTCCTCAAGGCTTTTCGGCTACAGCATCCGCACGCAGCGTTACCGCTACACCGAATGGGACGCAGGACGCGCAGGACGTGAACTCTATGACCACGAGGCCGACCCCCGTGAACTGACAAATCTCGCCGAGCACCCCGGCCACGCCACGACCGTCTCAGAACTCACGGCCCTGCTCAAACAGGCCATCCAGTCCACTCTTCCGGCGTCCGGCCAGATCCCCGAAATCCGGGAAGGTCTCTGGGCCCCGCTGCTCCTGAAACCCTGAAGCCCCTCGGCCCGAACCGGAATTCAGCCCATGAAATCAAACTGTCAGCAGCTCACCAGCCTGCCCGTTGATCACCGCTCACTCGTCGCCTGCACTGCCCTCGCCATCTGCCTGTGGGCAGCCCCGGGCAGTTCGACCGCCGCCGCTGCGCCGCAGCAGCCTCCCGCTGCCACTGAACTTGTGGACCTCTGGGAGGGACCGGCGCCGGACGAAACCACACGCCAGCCGGGAACTGCGCTGCCGCAGCGTCCGGAAGAACAACCACCAGTTACTCGCATCACCGGCATCACTCAGCCGCAACTGGCTGTCTGCCTGGCAAAACCTTCCACTGCCCCCCGCCGCGCCGTGCTGATACTCCCAGGTGGTGGATTTCGTCGCGTGGTGGTCGACAAGGAAGGCACCGAAATTGCTGCATGGCTGAATGATCTGGGCATTTCTGCCTTCGTTCTGCGTTACCGCACCGCCGATGACTCCACCAAAACGCCGTGGCTCAAACCACTCCAGGATGCCCAGCGTGCGATGGCGTTGATTCGTTCCCGAGCGGCGGAATGGCAGATCGACCCGGATCAGCTGGGAGTGGCCGGATTCTCTGCTGGTGGTCAGGCCGCTGCCAGACTTCTGGGGGATGGCGGACAGTCGGCCTATCGGCTTGCGGGCGGCGATCCCATTGACCGGCTGTCCCATCGGCCCGACTTCGCGATGCTGATCTACCCATGGAATCTCTGGAATCCCGATACCGAACAACTGCTCCCGGAGCTGCAGATTTTACCCGGACTTCCCCCTGTGTTTCTTGTGCATACACATGATGATTCCGCGTCTTCGCTCAGCTCCGCCATGTTCTACGCGGCATTGCGAAAGCACAGGGTTCCGGCCGAGCTGCATGTTTTCGCCAGTGGTGGCCACGGCTATGGGCTTCGCCAGATCCCAGGTTCACGCATCAGTTCATGGCCGGAGCTGGCAGGTCACTGGCTGCAGGGGCTCCCGGCCGCTGCTGAGCAGAAATGACGGCTGGCGGCAATGCATTCTGAAAACCAACCTGAATCCGCTGATCCACTCCATGTCTTCTGCGTTTTTCAAAGCAGCATCAAACCACTTCTGACGTTTCTGAGGAAAGGTCCCGCATGTCGCTTGAACCAGAAGGCTCTCCGGAATCCTGGCCACCCCTGGGGCTGCCGACCGGCAGTGTCCGCGCACTGCTCACACTGACCGTCGTCGGGATCGTCATCCAGGCGATCGTCCGGGAACGCAGCCTGGACATTATCTGGACTGAAACGCTCCTGATTGCACTCGCCTGGTACTTCACTTCCCGTCGCTTTATTGCGCTCCCGCCGGACGTAATTGAGCGGCTGCAGAGGGAAGGGGTGATTGAGCGTGAGTCGTCGCCGCTGTTTCTGCCGCGACACAGCATTCGCCTGATTCTGGCGGGGTCGTTCACGGCGTTGGGCTTCTGGCTGTATCAGCAGGGCAGGTTGTTCACCACCCGCGAATTCTCCTTGCTGATCCTTGTGGCGGCCTTTGTCCTGGGGGCGATTCTGCAAAGCATTACAGGCTGGTTTCGTCGGCGCCGGCGGTCGCGTCCGTCGTCCCGCTGGGGCGATCTGAAGGCCCTTGCCGTGCTCTCTGTGGTCGCCCTTGCCGCGGCTGCCGAACTGCTTCCGGACCGCGGACCAATTCCTCCCGAATTCGATCGCATCGCTCTGGCCATGATGCTGTTCTACTTCGGATCCCGCTGAACCGCTCAGCGAATTTCAGCAGCCCTCGCCAGGTCTTCGTCACGGCCAGCAACGATCAGCGCGTCCGATTCCTTCAGGACCAGATCCGGGTCTGAAACAAAGGACATGCGATCCGAAAGCACATCGTGGATAGCGACGACGGTGAGTCCGAAGTTTTGTCGCAGTGCGAGTGATCGCAGGGTTTTCCCGTTCCAGCTGGCGGGCACGCCCATTTCCTGGATGCTGAAGCCGGTGCCGATGGTGACATAGTTGAGCAGTCCGGAGCCGGACATGCGTTTTCCAAGTGAAATGGCGGATTCCCGCTCGGGAAAGATCGTCTCTGACACCCCCAGGCGTTCCATCACGCGGGCATGGTCCCGCGAGATCACTTTGACGTAGACATCGCGGATACCGAGGTCATGCAGGGCCATTGTGGTGAGAATACTTGCGGTGATGTCGTCGCCGGTGCTGACCACAGCGGCATCGGCGCCGCGCGCTCCCAGACGTTCCAGCGTTGCCAGGCTTTTGGCGTCCCCAACGGCCGCTCGAGCCACAAACGGGGCGATCCGTTCGACGACGTCTTCGTGCATGTCGATGGCAATCACTTCATGACGCTGTGACGCCAGCGATTCAGCGACGCTGGATCCGAAATTTCCAAGTCCCACAACGACAAAACGTTTCATGATTCAGCCCACCACTACATCTTCACTGGCATATCGAAAATCGCGAGCGCCGCGGCGCGGCACGGTCAGCGCGGCGGCCAGCGTGAGCAGTCCCACGCGGCCGAAGAACATGAGTACGATGAGGTTGAGTTTGCCGACGACAGAGAGCTTTGCAGTGATGCCCATGCTGAGGCCCACTGTGTTGAAGGCACTGATGGCCTCAAACAGACACTCCGGCATCACCCGACCCTCAGTCCTGATCCCGCTTTCAGAAATCGTCAGCAGCAGCATGCCCCCCATGGCCACTGCACTGGCGATCGTGAACAAGCCCACCGCCCGATAGGTCGTCTCCTCGGGAATCGTGCGACACGAAACTGTCGTGAATTCCTGACCGCGAAGACGGGACCACGCCAGAATGAGCAGCAGAGCGACCGTAGTGGTCTTCAGACCGCCCGCTGTGGAACCTGGCGAACCCCCAATCATCATCAGAATCATGGTGAGCAGATTGGTGGCATCCGCTGCCTGGCCATAGTCGATGGAATTAAAGCCGGCAGTTCTTGGAGTGATGCTCAGGAGCAGTCCGTTGACGAGGCGATCGGGTGCCGACAGGTGGCTGAGAGTGTTGTCCCATTCCAGAATTGTGAGCGGCACCCAGGCGCCCGCGATGAGCACGGCAGTGGTCACAAGCACAATACGGGACTGCAGCGAAAATCGTCGAATCCGCTGCTGACGCGAACGACGCAGGAAGCCAAAGACCTCTTCGTGTGTCAGAAACCCCAGACCCCCGAGAACGATCAGTCCGCTGATGGTGAGCAGTACGGCAGGAGAATTCTGAAAGCCGATCAGGTTGTCCGGGAAGGTGGAAAAACCAGCATTGCAGAAGGCGCTGACAGAATGAAAGACAGCCGGCCAAAGCGCGTTCCGCCAGCCCAGAGTCGACCCCCAGGAACACCATAGCAGGAGTGAGCCGGCAAGTTCGAACAGGAGCGTGTAGCGGACGATGTTCCATGTGATCTGGCGGGGCGAAAGGTGCGGGGCGGCCTCTGATGTGAAAATGCAGAGCGATTCTTCGCGCAGCGACAGGCGGCGGCCCAGCGCGGAGATGATCAGGCTGGTGAACGTGAGCACTCCGAGGCCACCGAACTGGACCAGGAGCAGCAGAAACGCTTCGCCGGCAAATGTCAGATGGGAGCCGGGGTCGACGACCGCCAGACCCGTGACACAAACGGCGCTGGTGGACATAAACAACGCATCCACCCATGTAAAGGGGGTGGAAACACAGAGCCCTGGGAGCAGCCAAAGTCCAAGCGCGCCTGCGAGAATGAGCGACGCAAAGGACGCGATGAACAGTTGAGGGGGGCTGAGCTTTTGCCAAAGATGCAGCCGGGTGCCCGAAGGCAGATCCCAGCGGAAGCCCGCGACGCGGCGGTCCATGGTCAGATCACTGGACAGACGGAAAAAATCCCGGATGATCGGGGTGGCCTGACGACCCCCGCCGGTGGGTGAGAGTGTCGCAGAAAATCGGGTGAAAGCAAGCCAGGGAGTAAAAACCGTGGAATCCAGCCTGCAGAATGTCAGGAATCTGCTGACACTGACAGCAGAAATCGGTATGCTCCACACCACAACATCCGTGCTGGCCCCGGAAACTGTTCCCCCGAATCGCCTGTCTCCTCGCCCAAACGCCCCAAAGACATCGACATGGCCCTCTCTGCCTACCATGAAATCCTGCAGCAGCTTGAAGCTCTCCGGCTGATCGACCCGCACACGCACATCAATCCCCTGCAGCCGGCATCCCGCACTCTGGCCGATATTCTCGGCTACCACTACTACACAGAACTCGCACATTCCGCCGGAATGCCCCGCAGCCAGATCGAACAGCCGGGGCTCGACCCCAAAGAAAAAGTGGCCCGGCTTGTGCCCTGGCTGTCCACCATCGAAAACACGGCTCAATACAG
>JBJTOM010000534.1:0-9503 GCA_046074585.1 Planctomycetota bacterium
CGCTGCTGAGCCGCCGGACGGCAGTCCGCGGGCAACGGCGCGTTTCCGGGGGATTGAGATCCATTTTTTGACGGCATCTGCCGTCAAAAAATAGAGCAGGAGATTGGAGAGAGGAGGCTCTCGACTTTCTTCGTTCTCCTCTCTCCTCCCTTCGGTCCCTCCGCGGGCAGCAGTTGGCCATGCCCTATCGCGTCGCAACCGTCACGTGGGGTGGAGTCCGAAGGACGACTTCCGGTGTTCTTGACACCGTTTCATCATCCCAGCTTTGCCGTCTCGGGCAGTGGGTTGTGTTTTCAGAGGATTCTCGAGGACTTCGAGGCGTTGGACTGTCGTCGGGCGGTTCAGCGGAGTTCGCTGCCGGCTTCTTCCGTACCGCCACGTTGCTTTCTGAGTTGGCGACTGGCTTGTGTGAGAATGTTGCGTTCACGGGGAGTCAGACTGGCTTCGCCCTGGTCTGTGATCTTCTGCAGGATGGCGTCGACCTGATCATTCAGTCGGGATTCGGGGGCGGCGGACGGGGCGTAGATTTTCAGTTTTCCAGTTTTGCGGCGGCGGACGCGACCCTGAATTCCATTCCACCAGCGTGAAAAGTTCAAGTGCTGTTGGAAATAGAGTCCACCGAACATCACGCCGCCCAGGTGTGCGATATGAGCGGTTTGGCTGGATTTCCAGCCACCGGTGAGGATGGGGAGCAGGTCCCAGGCGACGTACGCGGCGAGGAGCCAGCGCATCTGCAGGGGGATGAAGCCCATCAGGAGCACCTGCTGGCGTGGAAAGTACAGGGCAGCAAGTGTGAGTGCAGCGAGCACGGCCCCGGAGGCTCCGATGACAACCATGTCGGGGGCGAGCAGCCAGCAGAACAGCAGGGACGCAATTCCGGAGAAGGTGGCTCCTGCGAGGAAGAACCAGAGAAATTCGCGTCGGGGGAGAACACCGAGGAGGAGTTGGCCGCAGAAATGCAGCGTCAGGGAGTTAATGACCAGATGCAGCAGGTCACTACGGCTGTGGCAGAAGGCATAGGTGAGCAGTCGCCAGATCTGTCCCTTGCGAAGAATGGCCTCGGGGTCGAGCTGCAGCCAGTATTCGACGAGGGACGTTCTGAGGTCCAGCCGGATGGTGGCCAGCTGCAGAATGTACACGGCAATCATCACGAGGATGAGCTGAGTGGTGGCCGGGAGCGCCCCGCGTGAGGGTCTCCAGTCTGAGGGCTGCTGGAAATCTTCCCGCAGATATTCGCGATTTTCCAAACCCATCCGGATACTGCCCCTGGGACCCTGATGCGAGCGGACTGAACAGAAACGCATGACGTTGGAAGTTTAGGCGTTCCGGGGCGTGCAGTCGACAGGACTTCCAGGAATGCGGCATGGCCGAGGGAGGGTTGGGGCTGTGAAGCTGCGGAATCTGCGATGTTCAGGATGGTCAGGAACCCGCAGTTTGCTGCATGTCCAGTCTTTTTTCCGGGGTGACTCAGGTTTTTGCGTGCCTTTCGTCGAAGCACGGCGATTCTGCGCTGGAGGATGTTCTGGGCGTGGCGGGGGAGCTGGATTTTGGGGAGTCACGTGGGCGAATTGTGCCTTTCCCGTGTCAGGAAACGCCCCGGGTTTCCTTGAATTCCACCGAGTTTCCCTTTCGGAACTGAGAATTCGCCGGTAGCATCCCGCGTTCGGTTTCGGCCCCGGTTTGCGCCCACGGTGTTTCTTCGGCCTGGCGTTTTCGTTTTCTCCTGTGAGGTTCGTCGTTCAATCATGGACATCAAACAGCTTCGTAACATTGGCATTTCCGCGCACATCGACTCGGGCAAAACAACGCTCACCGAACGCATTCTGTTTTACTGCGGGCGCATTCACAAAATCCGCGAAGTGAAGGGCGGCGACGGCGGCGCGACCATGGACCACATGGACCTCGAACGCGAGCGCGGCATCACCATCACCTCCGCGTCCACTCGCGTCGAATGGGACGACGTCGAACTGGGCAGTCGCCACCCGATCAACATCATCGACACTCCGGGACACGTGGACTTCACCGTCGAAGTCGAACGCAGTCTCCGCGTTCTGGACGGCGCTATTCTGGTACTCTGCGCGGTCGGTGGCGTGCAAAGCCAGTCACTCACGGTCGACCGCCAGATGCGACGCTACGGCGTTCCTCGCATTGCCTTTATCAACAAAATGGACCGCATCGGGGCTAATCCCGAAAAGGTCGTGGCCATGATGAAGGAAAAGCTCAAATGCAACGCCGTGCCCCTGCAGGTTCCCATGGGCCGCGAATCCAGCTTCCAGGGCGTGATTGACCTGGTCCGCATGGAAGCCGTGTTCTTCGAGGGTGACAAGGGCGAAGACATCGTCCGCAAGCCGATCCCGGAAGAATACAAGGACGCTGCCGAAGACGCGCGTCGTCACATGCTGGAAGAACTCTCCCTCCACGACGACGACCTCATGGCCGCCCTCCTGGAAGAAGCCGAAGTCTCCATCGATCAGGTGCGGTCCGTGATCCGCAAGGCCACCATCGCCCAGCAGATCACTCCGGTTCTCATGGGCACCGCCTATAAGGACAAAGGCGTTCAGGAAGCGCTCGATGCCGTTGTCCGCTACCTCCCCTCCCCGCCCGACCGCCAGAAGTTTGCCATCGACAACAGCAAACCAGTCGGCGAAGACGGCCAGCACCCCAAATTCCTGCTCAGCGACTCCAACGACGCACCGCTCGTCTGCATGGCGTTCAAAACTGTCGTGGAAAGCTTCGGCCAGCTGACCTACACCCGCGTTTATCAGGGTAAGATCATTAAGGGTCAGTCCTACACCAATGCCCGCACCGGCAAGTCCGTTCGCTTCGGCCGACTCGTGCGAATGCACGCCAACGAACGCGAGGACATCGACGGTGCCGAAGCTGGCGACATCATCGCACTCGTCGGCGTCGACTGCGCCTCCGGCGATACCTTCACCGCCGAAGGAATCAACGTCTCCCTCGAAAACATCTTCGTGGCCGACGCCGTGATTCGACTGTCCATCGAACCCAGGAAACGCGACGACGCCGATAAGCTCAGCAAAGCGCTCGAACGCTTCCGCCGCGAGGATCCCACGTTCCGCGTCATGACTGACGAAGAAACCGGTCAGACACTCATCGCCGGCATGGGCCAGCTGCATCTGGAAATCTACGTCGAACGCATCAAACGCGAATACAAATGCGAATGCGTCGTGGGCGAACCTCGCGTGGCCTACCGCGAAACGCCCACCAAAGCCGTCGAATTCGACTACAAGCACAAAAAACAGTCCGGCGGCTCCGGACAGTACGCCCACGTCAAAGGCATCCTCGAACCACTCCCCGAAACCTCCGAAGTCCACTACGAATTCTCTGACGAAGTCACCGGTGGCCGTATTCCCCGCGAATATATTCCCGCCTGCGACCACGGCTTCGAAGAAGGACTCAAAAAAGGACCGCTCGGCGAATACGAAGTCGTCAACGTCAAAATGCGTCTGCAGGACGGCAGCTACCACGACGTCGACTCGTCCGAAATGGCCTTCAAGATCTGTGCCCTGGGCTGCATGCGCGAAACACTCCGCAAAGCCGAAGTCGCTCTCCAGGAACCCTTCATGAAACTTGAAATCGAAGTTCCCGAAGAGTTCCAGGGACAGATCACCGGTCACCTCTCCAGCAAACGCGGACTTGTTACCGCCTCAGAAGTCAATGGCGGAATCTGTGTGATTATCGCCGAAGCACCGCTCTCCAGCATGTTCGACTATGCCAACGAACTCCGCTCGATGACACAGGGCAAAGGCACCTTCACCATGGAATTCCTCGCCTATCGCCAGGTACCACGCGGTCTGCAGCCGGAAATCCTCGAACGACGCCGCAAGGAAAAAGAAGCCCGCGCCGCCCAGAAATAAGTCCCCCCCCCCAGTCCTCAAGGGGCTGATAACGATCTCAGCCCCTGCAGAAACACGGCCGCAGATACCAGCACGCCCACGAAAAACGCCATCGCGGCCCCGGCAAGCGCCGGGGCCCTTGGTGTTTTCCGCAGACCAAAGAACAGACACACAAACAGTGAAATTCCGGTCAGCAGCAGGCTGCCGCCCAGCAGACCGACGATCACCCACGCCAGCGGCGACGACGCATTCAACTGTTCGGCCTCCGCTGTGCCCGCCAGATTTGCCACCAGCATCAGCCACGTCACGTGCCCTGCCAGCTGCAGCAGCGAGAGTCCCAGGCCCCACAGACCAGCGGGATTCTGACGCAGCAAAGCGATGAAGGCCGCCAGATCTGTGCTCTGATCTGCAGCGGCGTCGACGGAACCGCCCGCTGCCCCAGCCGCTCCCCGCGGAATTGACGCTCGAACACCCCCCGTGGGCTGCTGGTGGCCACGTCGTCGCGTTTTCTTCCCCTGCGTCACTCAACCCGCCTTCACTTCAAAAATCGCTTCCACCTCCACCGCAGCGCCGGTTGGCAGAGCGGCAAAGCCCAGGGCACTCCGAGCGTGCCAGCCATCGCCGGTTTTGCCAAAAATCTCGTGCAGCAGATCGCTGCAGCCGTTGATCACCAGGTGCTGATCCGTGAAGTCAGGAGCGGAATAGACGCAGCCCAGCACTTTGACGACTTTGAGCCCATTCAGAGTGCCGTGGGTGTGAAAGACAGACCGCAGAATTTTGCGGGCACAGTCCTGAGCGGCCGCGTAGCCCTGTTCGACGGTGAGTCCCTTGCCCAGAACACCCTTCAGATCACTCACATGCCCCGATGTGATGAGCTGGTTTCCGGAACGGACGCAGAGATTCAGGTAGCCAGGGGTGAGCGGTTCAAAACAGACGCCCAGTTCGCGAGCTTTTTCATCGGGCTGCATGGTTGCGTTGAATCCTGATTCATGAGAAAAATCGCTCCTGTTTTTCGGTGGAGCGTAAAACCTGCGCCCGGTTTTTAGGGGGCCGGAAGAACGGAAGCAAGTCCCCGAACAACGGGAAAACAGAAGGAACAGGGGAATGTCAACACCGCAGAGCTTTGACGCACACGAACAGCGACTGGAACGCATGGAATCCGCCATCGCTCACCTCCAGCACGACCTCGATGCCGTCAATCACTCCCTGCTCGCCTTTCTTCGCCGAATCCAGGAATTCGAATTGCGATTCACCAGACTTGAACTGGAATTTCAGTCAATGACGGAAGGCCCGGAACGTCGCGATCCCGCCACCGAACGCCCGCCACACTACTAAACTCGCCACTCTACCCGTAAGGCCCCCCAAAAACATGCCCACGCCCCGCACCTGCCCCCGAAAATCCCCGCTGACCCTCGCCCTGATGCTCGCCCTGACTCTCCCGGCCGGCTCCGCCTTCGCCCAGGCCGAAGACGCCAAAGGTGTTGTCTACGTCGATTCCAACAACAACCGCCAGCGCGACGCCGGTGAACAGGGACTGGCCAACGTGCGAGTGTCCAATGGCCGTGAAGTCACCGTCACGGACGACCAGGGCCGATACGTCCTGCCGGTGGACGACGATACGATCATCTTTGTCATCAAGCCCACGGGCTATGTCCCCGTCATCGACGAACTGAATCTCTCACGCTTTTACTACATCCACAAACCCAAAGGCTCACCACCCCAGGACTTCCCCGGCGTTCCCCCCACCGGACCGCTCCCGGCCTCCATCGACTTCCCGCTGACGGCTCGTGAAGAACCATCCGCGTTCGATGTCATTTTCTTCGGTGATACTCAGCCCCGCGATCAGAAGGAAATCGACTACATCGCTCACGACGTCGTCGAGGAACTGGTCGGGGTCAAAGCCGCCTTCGGTGTCACGCTGGGCGATGTGCTCTTTGATGATCTGAGCCTGTTTGACAGTTTCAATCGCACGATCAGCCACATCGGAGTGCCCTGGTACAACGTGCTCGGCAATCACGACATCAACTACGCCTCGGAAGACGACGAGCTCAGCGACGAAACGTGGGAACGCGTCTATGGCCCTCCATACTATTCCTTCGACTACGGCCCGGTGCACTTCATCGCCGTGGACGACGTGCACTGGATGCGCGACGGCAACCGCAAACTGTACCGCTCCGGGCTCAGCGAAGATCAGCTGGCCTTCATCGAAAACGATCTGAAGCACGTTCCCCAGGACCGGCTGGTTGTGGCGATGATGCACATCCCGCTGGTGAAGTCCACGCCATGGATTGAACCGCGTCGTGAACGGCTGCTGCGCCTACTTGAAACCCGCGAACACTGTATTTCACTTGCCGGTCACACGCACCATCACGAACACGTCCTGATGGGTGCCGGCGAGGGCTGGAAGGGACAACGGCCCCATCATCATATCATCAACGTGACGGTCTGTGGTGCATGGTGGTCGGGCAAGCCGGATGAACATGGCATCCCCCACACCATGTGCGCCGACGGGACTCCCAATGGTTACACCGTCATGCATTTCGACGGCACAAAGTATCTGCTGGACTACAAGGCGGCCCGTCGCAATGCCGCTGAACAAATCCGCATCACAGCCCCCGAACAGATGGCTCCGGAAAGCGATCCGGAATTCCGCGCGAATGTCTTTAACGCCATTCCCGGGGCCGTGGTGGAATGGCGGGTGAATGACGGCGACTGGCAGCCGATGGTGAAGACCGAAGGCGAAACCGATCCGCTCTTCCAGGCACTCTTCAATGAAGAGCAGCCCATGAAGGATCAGCTCGCCTGGCGAAAACTGGCCTCCCCGCTGGTCTGCCCCCACCTCTGGAAAGCCAGCCTGAAATCGCTCACCATCCCCGGCACACACCGCCTGGAAGTCCGGGCGGTCAATCCCAACGGTCAGGTTCTGCAGGGCGAACGGCTCATCCGTGTCACCCCATGACGGGCGGCAAACTGAAGTTCTTTTCCGACAATCTTTCCGGATTTTCCCTGCCTCGCACGACATCGCTGTTCCACAGGCCATTTTTTCCGGCCTCGAATCCCTCTTGACCTGTTTTGCCGAAGTGGGCTAACCTTCTCAGCGGGTGTCAGGAGTCCTGCCTGCCCCGCTCTCCTCTCTCACCTCCTCTCTCGCTCCCTTCCCCCCGCCGGTCTCCGTTCAGGACTCTTCCGGAACCCGCGACTCTCCCGCCCCGCCGCCCCGTCTGCGGCTCAAGAAGGATCTCAATCATGCGTCGTTTTGCCAGTCTTGCGGCCGCTCTGTTCCTCTGCTCCGCACTCAGCGGCTGCTGCCTCATGGGCTGCGGTGGCGGCTACTCCCCTTATGGCGGTTACGGCGGTTCCAACTGTGCCCCCTGCCAGCCCTCCGCCGGACTGACTCCAGGCTACTCTTCCGCCGGGATGTACTCGCCGGCTATCCCCACAGCCGCCGCCCCCCCGCTGCAGCCTGTTGCCGCCAATCTGCCCGTAATGCCCCAGCAGATGGTCAGCACCGACCAGCTGGCAACGTACTGATCGGACTGATCGCCCGGACTGATCAGTCCACGAACATCAGCTCATTGCTCATCAGCAGCACCTGTGCCAGCAGCTCAGGCGAGTTGTCCTTCAGGTACTCCATGCAGGCTGCGGCCTCCTCAGCATCAGGACTGCGTCCCAGAGTGCGCAGGCAGAGTGCCTGGACAAGGGACTCCGGGTCCGTTGTTGTGGCCTGGACTGCCGCTGCGAGTGCTTTGGAACGCTGCAGCATAAAGCTGGAGTTCAGTGCAAACAGAGCCTGCTGCGGGACGGTGGTCTGACTGCGCCGTGGCGTGGACGTATCTGCGTTGGCAAAATCGAAGGTTTGCACCAGCGGCGGAATATTCTGGCGTTCCACGAACGCATAGAGGGTGCGTCGCAGGTTGGTTTCGTCGGTGATCACTTTCGGTCGACCATACATGGTGAGATCCAGTTCGCCGGAGATGCTGAGCAGGGTATCGCGCATCTGCTCCAGATCCAGCCGTCGGCGATTGCCGCGCCACAGATATGCATTGGCGGGATCGGTGGCCGCCTGTGCGCGCAGTTGTGGCGTGTCGGAAACCTGAGACGACAGCTGCCAGGTTCGGGATGTCAGAATGAGTTCGTGCAGCGGTTTGGTTCGCCAGCCGTTCTGAATGAGAAAGTCAGCGAGGTAATCGAGCAGATCAGCCTGGAGCGGCTGTCTGGTCTGCAGACCGAAATCACCCGGGGCGTCCACCAGTGGCTCCCCGAAATGATGCATCCAGACTCGATTCACCCAGACACGGGCGGTGAGCGGGTTTGTGGGGGAAGCGATCGAGCGGGCCAGTTCCAGACGCCCGCTCCCATGCGTGAACGGCTGGCGTTCAGCCGGCGAAAGCTGGGCAAGAAACCGGCGGGGGACCGGAGTGCCGCGAAGGGTGGGATCACCTCGCTGAAAGATCACCGGGTCCACCAGCACATCGGAATCCACCAGCACGAGGGCTCGAGCGGCGGCTTCAGGGTGCCGGACAGCGATGGCATCCAGCTGTCCGACAAGACCGCGAAATGCATCGCCCGGGGTGCGATCGAGGTAGTTTGCGGTGTCTTCAATGGGGAACCACACGGGGCCGGATCGGCTGGTGAGCAGTGCTGCGGCGGGATCATTTTCTCCGGCGCCCGACTTCCAGATGTCCCGCAGGACGCTGCCGTAGACGCGGGCGACATCGGCAGGAGTGCCGGGGTGGGCAGCCACCAGAGCCGCGATGATACGCGGGTCGATACCGCGGGACGTCCATTCGTCGGGCAGGAGTTTTGGTTCCCGCATGAGATCAGCCCAGGGGCCGAAGAGCGGATCATCCGGAAAGGCGCGCGCGGCAATCGCCTGCCGCCAGCGATGCGTGATCTGCGGCCGCAGCTGTCCAGGGACCGGGGACAGAAAAAAGATCGCGGTTTCGGCAACATCCGGGGGAGTGGTGACGATGTGGGTGAGGTAGTCCGCGGTGCGTTCGCGGGCGGTGTTGAGGATGGCTTCGTAGTGCTGGGCACGTTGATCGAGGACGTCCTTGAGTTTTGCGGAAAACTCGGTTTCGAAGGCCTGGCCAGCGTCCCCGACAGCCGCTATGCGAGGGCGATTCAGTGGTTCGCCGGAACTTGCGAAGATCCCGTACAGGGAATAGTAGTCAGCGGTGGGGATGGGATCGAACTTGTGGTCGTGGCACCGGGCACAGGCCAGAGTAAGTCCCAGAAAGCCGCGGCCGACGACGTCAATCTGATCGTCGATCACATCGTGTCGGTTGCGGTCGAACATGCGGCCGAGGGTGAGCAGCCCCATGGCGGCAAGATCGGGGGAGTCAGCGGGCAGGTCCAGCTGATCAGCGGCCAGCTGTTCCAGAATAAAGCGGTCGAAGGGTTTGTCCTGTTCAAAGGCACGAATCACGTAGTCGCGATAGGTCCAGGCAAACGGCCGAATCCGTGCATCGCCATACATGAGCACTCCATCCCGCGCGTCGGAATAGCGGGCCACGTCCAGCCAGTGCCTGGCCCAGCGTTCCGCGTAACGGGGTGAGGCCAGCAGACTGCGAATGAGTTCAGGAAACTGCTCGCGGGGCAGTGCGCGCTGTTCCGGGGACGGAGGCAGGCCGGTGAGATCCATGG
>JBJTOM010000535.1:0-5263 GCA_046074585.1 Planctomycetota bacterium
AACCGGCCGGCCATCTGCTGAAACGGCGGAACCGGGATGCTGTCAACCATGGACTGCGCGGTGTACGAAAAGAACGTTTCGTAATCGCCCCGACCGCCAGCCAGATCGAATTGCTGGTGAAACAGATTCGTCCGTTCAGTAGCCATGTGATACGAGTAGCACAGGGAGCAGAAGCCCAGCGACAGATAGATCAGGCCGAGGAACCCGATGTTCAGACGAATCTCGTGAATGAAGCGTTCCGCCGCATCACTGAATCGCACCTGCTGGCCTCGCAGCCAGTTCAGAATCCCACTGGACAGCAAAAAGATGGCGATATGCAGATTCGCCGTCACAAACGCCGACAGCGACAGAATCAGGGCAATCATCGGCCAGTGCGAACCCTGACGACGTTCAGCAATCATGCAGAAGATCACCGCCAGCATATTCAGGAAGCGAATGTCAGTCGCCATGGACGACAACAGCTTCCACAGCGCCCGAAACGTCTGCCCGATCGCGCATGACGTCGCCCGCAAAGCGACGCGCAGAATCGCCAGCAGAATCAGCAGCGCCCCAAACCCAGCCACAAGGGCCACAATCGCTCCAAAAATCAACAACATATTCTCATTCATCACCCTTCCCCTTCCAAACATAAAGTCAAAGACTCCCCGCCCAAACGCCCGCTCAGCCCTCGTCCGCCATGCTCCCGCTGCGGTCCATCAAAATCGCATAGTCGTACGGGATCACGGTCAGTCGGGCGAAGCGATCCCGCGCAATCACGGCCGTGCGACCGTCCGTAATCAGCCGATCAACGGTTCCGTGCTGCAACTGGGTCCCAAGTCCTGCAAGGATGCCCCCGAGCTTTGCCATGTTGTCAACGGTCACCAACTGCATGCCGCCGGTATGGGCGAGCGTTTGCAGTGCGGCCTCGTCGATTTCATGGCTGGAGCCAACGCCGATCAGAATGCTCAGCACTGGATTGCGACTGGCTTCAATCAGTCGTCGATAGGCTTCACCTGCCTGGGATGGTTTGGCTTTGAAGCGTGTGGAGCTGATGTCTTTGCCATCGGTGACGGCCACGACGAGCCCGAAGGCAGCGCGGGTATATGACGCGCGGGCGAAGGATTCACCGAGCGACACGAGGCTGTCGTACAGCGCGGTTCCTTCCCGTTTGCCCTGCAGCACACGCCGCTCAATGCCCATCAGCGCACCGGCAACTTCGCCGGCCTGATCGGTCAGTGTCTGATCAACTTCGTACGTGTTGCCGAACGATGCCACCGCACCGCGATCGACGCCATTGCGATGTACCTGCCGGATGAAGTGATGGACGGCACCGCAGCCCACCGTGATCTTTTTCCCAGCTGGCGGAGCAGTTGTTCCACGAATGGCTGCCAGAAGTTGTTTCAACATAATCGGACTCTCCCCTGAAATGCGGTTTGTGCAGATGTGACGTGGGGCCACGGCGGTTGCCGACTGATGTTCAGCCTTCCGCTGCATCCCTGATGGAGTCAGCCCGGCAGACCGAGACTTCTTCCCAAATTTCCCTCGAATTTGCCGAATTTTTTTGCTGAATTACTTGCGGAGCAATTCCCTTCCGGGTGAAACTGGCCGGTGCTGTTTGCAATCACAGTTGTTCAGGTCGCAAAACGCTGTTGAAAAAGGGGCGTCCAGTGGCTCCGCATCCATCGCTCAGCTCGTCCATAAGTCTGACAAGGCTGCTGCACCATGTTCAGCAGGGTCAGGCGACCATCCATTCCAGGGATCTGCAGAGGGTCTACCCAGTGTGGATCGTGGCACTGACGCGAGTAGCCAACCGGTTCATTTCGCAAGGAATACAGCGTCGCGTGGCCCCGGAGGATGTGGCGTCCGAGGTGGTAATGGAGTTCCTGAAGGACCTCGAACAGGATCCTGCGAAGGTTCGTTTCACGAATCGCGATCATATCTGGTTACAGCTGAGACGCCGCGTCCGTAATCACGCGCTGAACAAAATCCGCGACGAAAACGCGATCAAGCGGGGAGGCGGCGATGTTGCCGGCGAGTCAGCGATGGGGTTAGCCGGAGAGCCCTTTAATCCCGCAGGCATTGGTCAGTTTCCGGATCATCGAAATGATCCGGAAGACTACGACGAGGACAGCGAGTACCGTGAGGAACGGGAGATTATGCTGCGAGAGATAGCGCAGAAGCACCCGGAAAAGCAGGCTGAAATGCTGGCAATCGCCGGGTACTTGCTCGACTTGATGACTCCCCAGGAGATCATCCAGAAAACCGGCTGCTCGCAGTCCAGCGTCTACCGAAAAATTGACATTATTCGGAAGGACTGGCAACAGCATATCCTTGACGACACGCCGCCCTGAGCGGTTGGAACCAGCGGTTGGGCGGAAGCCCCCGGCGGTGTTTTGCACCGAAGGTGGGCGCGCTGGGGAGGGTGTTTGCGGGGCGGTGGCAGGTGCGGTGGCAGGGGCGGTGGCCCGCGGACTGCCGTCCTGCGGCTCCTGAATGTGGCGATTGACGGCCTGGAAGTCCGTCGTACGGTCGGGCACGGTCTCACGGTGCGCGTTAAAAAAATCTGAATTCTTTTGGGAATCCATGGCGGATTTCAGGGCAGACGTACCTGTACGCGCTGGTGAGTTCGCCAGACGCAATTCCTGCTGTGATCGCCCTGCCTGAGGATTCTGCCATGCGTCGTTTTCTCCCGATTCTGGTTGCCCTGTGTCTGCTTCCGTCCACGATCATCGCCGACGAGCCACCGAAGACATGGGTTGTCACCATTTCTGCTCAGAACTTTCCGAAGCTTTCTGCGGACAATCAGCTGCGGTTTTGTGATCGGGATGCTGAAGAGTTCGCGATGCGGCTGCGGGAGGGAAATCGGTTTCCCACCAGTCAGCTGCTGCAATTGAATCAGCGGGCCGGCAGAAATCTGCAGCCCACCAAAGCGAATCTGCTTCGCGAGGTCCCTGCATTTCTGTCAAAAACTCGGCCCGCCGACAGCGTGATCATGTTTTTGTCATCGCACCTCATCCAGCTGCAGTCGTCCGCCGGTGACTCGACAGGCCCGGACGGGGTCCGCACATGTTTGCTTCCGTCGGATGTTGATCCCTCCCCCGCGCGACTGATCGACTCACTGATCGACATTCGGTGGCTGCGGGACCTGCTGTGTCGGGAAATTCAGGCGCGGCGGGTGGTGCTGATTCTGGATGCCTGTCATTCGGGCGGCATCCAGGGGTTTCCGCAAACCCTCGCCGCGAGCGATGTTTCACCCAAATCGATTGAACTTGTGTTTGAGCAGGCACTGCAGCCAGCACTCGGAGAACGCTCCAACCGCTGTATCTACGTGCTCACCAGCTGCGACGAAGCAGAGTCGAGTCTGGAAGCCCCGGATCTGCAGCACGGGCTGTTCACACATTGGCTGCTGGCAGGTCTGAGCGGTGCAGCGGATGCCAATGGCGACGCCGTCGTCACGATGGACGAACTCTACGACCTTGTCCATCAGCAGGTTCCGCAATCGGCCGCGTGGTACGGGCACATTGACGGCAGGCATCATTGCCAGACACCGCAGCGATATTTCTTTGGCAGCGATCATGGCGATCTGCCACTCGTGAATCTCGCACCGCTCGACGTCCGCACGTTTCTTGACCGCCTTTCGAACGTGCTCCATGACCTGCTCCGTCACAGCCCGCAAACACTTGCCGGAACGGCTCAAAAACCGGTCGTGGGCATTCTCGAATTCGCACCGGAAAGCGGCAGCCGTTCCGGCAGTGATCTTGATTCCTTTGCCGTCATTGTCCGCCGGGAAATTGAGAATCGTCTGATCAGCCATCTGCGCAGTGCGGATCCGCGACTGCCGTCGTATGGCGTCGTGAGTCAGTCTGATGTGATTGCCAGATCTCCGAGTATTGGGCTGGAGGAACTTCGCAGCGGCAACCCGATCGCGGATTTGTCGGCAGGACAGAAGCCGGTGCACGCACTGGTGAGCGGCCAGTTTTGTCGTCAGGGCCAGAGCGTTGGTCAGCCAGGTCCGGACCGGCTGGTGGTCGATGTCCGTGTGCGGAGCACGTCCACCGGCGAGCTGCTGGGAAAGTTTCAGATGACAGTGCTGATCAATGAACAACTGCTGGCACTGCTGGGGCGGTCCAGTGATGTGCAGCAGTTGCCTGATGCCCTGCCTGCCCGGCTGCCGTTGCCGAAACCTGCTGCCACCCCGATGGCTCAGTTCACTCCCTCGTCGCGGCAGGAGCAGCGTGTGCAACTGCATCAGACCGCTGGAAATGGAGTCAATCCGCAGGCACCAGATGAATCCCGACACGCTTCGGTTGCTGTTCGCGTGTTCCAGAAACGGCCCGGACAGGAGGAAGTTCTGACACCGTGGCTGCCGATTGACCCGGACGCTCCGAACCAGCTGGCGTTTGCCACTGCACACGGCAATCAGCTGCGACTGGAACTGGAGAATCAGACGGCGGATTTTCTGGCGATCATGGTGAAGATTGACGGTGTGAATCAGATTGGCGGCACAGTCGCGTTGCCGCAGGATTCGCTGTACTGGCTCTGCCCGCAAGGCGCGACGGTGAATGTGGAACGCTGGCTGCCGGTCCCCTCGGTCAGCCCGGATTCCGCGCACATGCAGTTGCAGGGAGCGGAGCTGATGGTGGTCTCACCGCCACAGTCCGTCGCCGGGCGAATGAAACACACGGAGAGTCTCGGGCAAATCCAGGTTCTGGTCTACGGCACTCGCACCCGCAGCCGTGAAGCCCGATCCCGCAGCCGAAAACAGGGCGAGACGTTCGGTATCGGAGAAGGCAGAACCGGCACCGTGCGTTATCCGGTGATACGTGATCGCGAAATCGATCTGAATGACTTTCGGGCTGTGTATGTGTTGAGGTATGTGGATGCAGAATGAGGCTTGGGAAATCACAATCGAGTCGAGAAGGTGAGGGGGGCAGTCATGAGTTGCCTTTCGCCCCGCTGAAGGACTCAATCGCGCCCGCTCAGCCGCCGGACGGCAGTCCGCGGGCGAAAGGCACTGCCGACGCGGAGGCAAATGTGTGTGGCTGGTGCATGGTACTTTTGCACTGGGGCGGGGATGTTACCGGCCGATTGACATCGACCGGACGCCGGGGGCGCCGGACTGGAAGTCCGTCGTACTGCTATGGGGACTGGTTGGGGGGCCGTGGGTATAGGGATTTTGGGTGGGGGTTTGGGGTGGGGATTCCGCTTCCTGACGGGCGCGGCTCGGTGGGGGTGTTTGCGGGCGTGGTGCATGGCACCTTTGCCGTTTCGCATGGCACCTTTG
>JBJTOM010000536.1:0-11073 GCA_046074585.1 Planctomycetota bacterium
AGAAGCGACCCTCCGTGTGTCAAAATGTTTCACAGCGAAACCACGGAAGGTCGCCCCATGTCAATGATGTCAGTCTCGCAGATTGCGGCGCTCAGCAGGAAGCTGAAACAGTTCTGATACCGCTTTCGGGAGTGTTTTGCGAGGCCGGCGGGCAGGACATTGCTGCTGGCGTATGTCCAGGGCCTGATGTCGGTCGTCCAGCGAAAGAACGTCGAGGCCATGGCGCCGGATCAGAACATCGCGCCGCGGACGTTGCAGCGGCTCCTGGATTCGATTGCCTGGGATCACGACCAGGTCCGAGATCTGTGCCAGCAGATCGTAGCCAACGAGCATGCTCATCCCGAAGCCATTGGCTGCATCGACAAGACGGGGACCGTGAAGAGTGGTCCTCACACGGCGGGCTTCAAACGGCAGTACCACGGGAGCCGCGGCAAGATCGAGAACTGCGTCAACACGGTCGCGTTGTCGTATTCGGCACGAGGTTTCAGCGTGCTGCTCGAGGCGCAGTTGTATCTCCCCGACGAGTGGGCGAATGATGCAGAGCGCCGAAAAAAAGCCACATCCCCGACGAAGTCGAATTCCGTACGAAGCCACAAATCGCGATCGCTCAGGTCGATCGCGCGCTCGCCAACGGCATCCGCGTCATGGGATGGACAGCAGATGAATTCTCCGGGCAGAACGCCCAGTTCCTCAACGCCCTCGACGATCGTGACCAGGCGATTGCGGTGGAGATCCCCGGCGACGTTCGCTGTGGACGCGGAAGCCGAAAGTACGGAAAAACCGTGGTCAAGACGAGTTCGGGAGACCAAAAAATCTCTGCGACTGAAGGCCCGTCAGAAACCACCGAGCGCAGTTCGCAAGCTCGCTCGACACTCGCCCGCGTTCCACGAACAGGCACCGCAGCGGTCTCGCATTCGCGAGTCTCACCCAGTTGTTCTGCGCCATCACGCGACAGGAACTTTCGCCATGCGAAGACGTCGAAAGTGGCGAACTGCTCACCACCGAACAGGTCCGCCGCGCCGTCAGCGTCGTCGTTGCATCCATCACACTTCCCCCGCGAGCCCGACACCATGCCTTCGAGGCCGAATCCGACCGTCAGGCCTGGTACGCGCGCTGCAACGCCTCCGCCGCCAAATCTCACCGCAAAAAACGCCGCGCGGAACTCGCTCGACTCGGAATCAACCCCGACAAAATCAAATCCCTTCACCAGAACAAAACGCAGTCATCTGCTGCACTTTTCCAATGAACATGGCGCTTTCCAATTAGCACCGTTTCGTCATCCCAGCTTCGCCCTCCCGGCTGTGACCTGTGCGAGAAAAGTCGAGGCCATTGGTCTTCCGCTCACCGCCACGGTGCTCAGGGGTTCAGCTTTTCTGCGATTGCCTGGCCCAGTCGCTCATAGCCGGCGGCGCTTAAATGCAGCAAATCCGGAGCGATTGTTGTTGACAGGTGTCCGTCGGTTTCCAGCAGTGCGGAATTGACGTTGAGATACTGCACATTCCGCCCGTCGGCCAGCGCGGGCAGCAGTGCATTCACTGCTTCGCACTTCATTCGGAGCGGATCGGTGGGTTCGGCACCTCGGGGAAGCAGGCCCAGCAGCAGTACGCGTGACGTCTTACACTTCTCGCCAAGGACTCGCAGAATCTCACCAATTCCAGCCGCGATTTCTTCAGCCGTAAAGTCGCCGTGCCGGACGTTATTGGTGCCGATGAGCAGCACAATGGTGGCCGGTGAAAGACCGTCAAATTCGCCATGCTGCAAACGCCACAGAACGTGCTGTGTGGAGTCGCCGCCAAAACCGTAGTTGGCGGCCTGCCGACCGGCGAAATATTTTTCCCAGGCGAATTGGCCGGCTGTTTCCCAGCCCTGTGTGATGGAATCGCCGAGAAACGCCAGCTGCACGTCGCCTGCCTGTGTTTCCCGGAGTTTCTGTTCATGCCGCTCCAGCCACCAGCCGAACTTGCCGGTGGTCTCCAATCGCCCTTCTGCGACCGTGGGCAGGCTGGCTCCCTCCAGAACCCAGTCGAGCGGAAAGCGGACAAACACCAGACCATCGGCATCCGCGCTTTCGTACAGCAGGCCCAGACGGCCGTCCCGGAGCACCGTCAGGCAGGAGTACATGGCGCCGCCTGGATCGAGCAGCCGCCCGCGACTCCAGGTGCGCCCGCCATCACGGCTGGAACGAATCGTCAGTCTTTTTCTCTGCTGAGAATCCGCCGGATTGGAGAAGATGAGTTCCCCATGCGGATGTCGGATCAGACTGGCCATGCAGGTGGGATCCGGCAGGTCCAGCCATGAGTCGCTCCAACTGCCATTCCACAGATTCCCCTGCCACTGCCATTGCGCCCAGGCCCGCTGCCCCGAGCGCGATTCATTCCGCATCGACAGCAGCAAGGCTCCATCTTCCAGCTCGACAATCGTGCTTTCGCTGGTCGGGATGCCGTCGGAAATTGCGGCCGGGGAAATCTTCCAGCTGTCTCCGCCGTCCTGACTGGCGATGAAACAGGAATGTGGCTTGCCCGCTCCATCACGATACTGCGCCGCGAATACCAGCGTACCATCACGCAGCTGGATGCCGTTTCCCGGACCATTGAAACACAGACGCCATTCCGGTCGTTTGATCTGTGGCGTCAGACGTTCCGGCTGCGACCATGTCAGGCCGTCATCCGTACTGCGGACCAGCATCAGTTGGCCAGTTTCCGTGGGACTCATCCCCGGCCCGCTTCCGTTCCACGCCCGCGGGCCCTGCGACCAGAGTGCGACCACCAGAATGTGCCCGGTGCGCTGATCCACCAGCACAGCCGGATCCCCCACGCCGTTTCCCTGTGATCCGGGGATGGTGGCATCGAAGTCCATGATTCGCTGCAGCGGACTCCATGTTTCGCCCCCGTCGGTCGAACGCTGCATGGCCACATCAATGTCACCCGGCAGGTCTCCGCTGTTTCGGTTGCGGGCGTCGCAGACCGCGATGAGCGTACCCTGAGGTGTGGTGGCCAGTCCGGGGATGCGCCACGTGTCCACGCCGTCATCTCCGCGTCGTCGGAGTGTGGTGCGAAAGAGTCTGGGATCGTTCGGCAGCTGCATTGGCTGTGGCTGCTGGCTGGCAGGGAGGTCTGTGGGCTGGCCCCATTTTTCTGACAGCCAGCTGACAGCCTGCTGACATTCTGCTGCGGACAGTCCGCGAGGATAGACGAGCACCTCTGCGAGGTCGCAGGCGAGCCCTTCCCGGGTGGCCACGTTGGCTCCGAGGATCAGTCCGCCCAGCGGAGTGCCGTCGGGAGGAAACACAAAGGCAACGGCTCGCCAGACACTGTCTGCCGGCCCCCCGGTCGCGACAGATTCGGCTACCGGCAGTGTGGCCTCCTTAAAGCGGCCCTGTTCCCAGTGAACGGGTGCGGACCCAACACGAGTACTGCCATCGAAGAGCACTCCGGAACGCGTCTGCGGCATGCGTACCATGAGCACCACCGTGCGGGCGCCCTGAAGAGTGCCCCAGGAACCGACGGCCTGCCAGAGCGCGGCATTCCCGTTGAATCGCACGACCTCGGCAACCCCGAAAGCCGCCTCAACCCTGACCAGCTGCGGGCGTCCGAATACTCGGTTCAGCGTTCGAGCCGGATGATCGCCGGCGGCTGACTTCCAGGCGGTGACATCCGCCCCGGAAGACTCCAGTCCGCCGTTGCGATACCAGGCATGCAGCGGACCGGCAGGCGGCTGTGCGGCGCTGGCTGGAATGAGGAGTTGGGGGGCACTGAGTGCAGGCAGAATCGTCAGGCAGAGGGCCATGAACGGGTGCAGGAATCGCGGAACCATTCAGGATGACCTTTGAAAATCGCCTCCGAGTCGCTTTTCGCACTGCGAAAAGGCCTGCGAGAGCGAGTTGATCAGGCGAGGTGCTGTTCGCCGGGTCCGGTTGGGGTAACGACTTCGCGGCGTGAGACGTGACTGTTCACCTCCGCAGCATCAGAAATCCAAACAGATCGCGGACCTGGTCTTGGGTGAGTTTATCGAGCATACCGTCGGGCATGAGGGATTTGCCGGTGTCCCGGGTTTCCTCGATCTCGCTGCGGGGCAGAGTCACTTGTTCGCGGTCGGTCTGCACCACCAGCGTCTGCTCCGTTTTCGACACCACAACGCCGGTCAGGACACGTCCATCATTCAGGACGATGACGGAGGTGGTGAACTGTCTGGGGACGACAGCGCTGGGATCGACAAGATTCAGGAGCAGGTATTCAAGGTTGGTGCGGTTGGCTCCGGTGAGGTCCGGTCCGAGATTTTTGCCTTCTCCGTAGAGTTTATGGCAGGAGGCGCAGGACTGTTTGAAGAGTTCGGCGCCGTGTTCGATGCTGGCGGTGGCGAGTTTTTCGGGGGTGAGCAGACTGCGCCATTTTTCGACGGCTGCAAGGCGTGCTTCGGGGGTTTCCTGAACAACGCCCCAGCGTGCTTCAAGCACTGTGCGGATCTGCGGATCGTCGAAGGCCAGCAGCTGTCGCACCTGAGCGGCAGTGAGTTCGCGGGCAGGGATTCGATCGGCTTCGATGGCGGCGATGAGCTGTTCGGCCCAGGCTTTGCGGCTGGACAGTGTGTCAATGGCGAGGCTGCGATTGCCGTCCTTAAATCCCGGCAGACGTTTTACCAGCTCACTGGCAATCTCCGGGCTGTCGAATCCGGCCATGGCGATGATGGCAGCGTCATAGGCAGCGCGGTCATTGAGGAGTCGGATCAGGATGGGTACGGATTCGTCATCTTTGGCCTGGGCAAGTGCCTGAATGGCCTGCTGTCGGGCGAGCGGATCGGCGGCGGCATCGGCGGCCAGCGTTCGCAGGTCGGCCAGAGCGGTGCCGTCGCCGAACAGGGCTGCGAGGGCATCGGCAGCGCGGGTGATGTCCGGGTTGCCGGCTTTGCGAAGGGCGCGGTCCACGTCCGACCAGTTCTGCGGGGCGGCGATGCGTGGCAGCCCGGCGAGTCCGGCGCGGAATGCTGTGAGCAGTTCAGTGGCGCGGGCCTGTTCGGATGCATCACCACCAGCTCGGGCTGCGATGAGGGCCAGAGCCGCTGCGGCGGAATGGGATTCACCGGCTGCCATCTGATGGGCCAGTCGCCGCACCGCGAACTGCTGCAGTTTGGGGATGGGGCTGAGCAGAGGCAGGAGTTGCGGATGGGCTGCGAGTGGTTCAATACCGTACCAGGTCATCAGGGTGAGCTGATTCTCAGACTGAATGGTGACAGCATTGGCGGGGTTGCTGAGCAGCGTCAGGGCGAGTTGCTGGCGTTGTTCGGGCTCCAGTTTCTGCAGGGCAGAGACGAGAGCGAGGAGCACGCTGGCGGGCTGCGTGGTGGCTGCAAGAGCGGTGAGGTGAGTCTGCAGCTGAGATCGATCGTGGGTTGTGGCGGCGGCGAGGTGTATGGCGGCGGCGCGGGTCAGTGGGTCGGCGGATTGGAGGGCCGCTTCGAGGCGCTCGGCACTGAGCTGCTCCGTGGCTTCGAGCCAGCCGAGGTCGCGAACGGTGAGTGTTTTGCTGTTGCGAGCGGGATCAGAGGTCGATGCCGTGGGCAGGGTCTGTTCCTGGTTCCAGCGAATGTCGCGGCGGGCAAACCAGCCTGGTCGCGGAGTGCCTGGGGAGCGTCGCAGCGCATCGACATCCACTTTGGCGGGGCTGCCATATGCGATGCGATAAATGCGGCCGCTGGTGCGGTGAATTCCGTCGTGGTCATGGCACTCACCGTTGTCAGACCAGTCAGACACATAAATCGCGCCTTCAGGTCCCATCTTGAGATCCACTCCGCGAAACCACGGTGTTTTCACCAGCATGAAGTCCGGCTCACGGCGTCCCACATAACCACTGCCCTCACGGTCCAGACGATTCACGTTGATGCGTCGGCCATGCGTGTTGCACATAAGTATCTTTCCGCGATATTTGGCCGGAAAGTTTTCGCCGTGATAGATCAGTCCGCCAACGTGAGAATGCCCGCCACCGAGGTCGTTGGCCTTTCCGTCGCGGCTGTCGGTCCACTTGAGTTTTGTGTCCCAGTGATAGTGGTCGGCCGTCATATCCATCAGTTCATAAGCGTGCGGATTAAAGTCGCGGCCGTACATGCGTTGATAGCGGGCACCTGGAATGACGTGCCACAGATGGCCCTGCACATTGTTGGTCATGAAGAACTGATTGTCATCGTTATAGTCCAGACCCCAGGGGTTGGTGGTGCCGTTGCAGACCACTTCAACGACATGCCGGATCGGATGGAATCTCCAGATACCGCAGTTCATGAAGACTCGCTGTTCACGGGGTGTGCCGGGAGTACCGGGATAAGATGTGTCGACGATGCCGTGACGACCGTAGAGCCAGCCGTCCGGTCCCCACATCAGCCCACTGACAAAGTTGTGACCGCAGTCGCGGCTCCAGCCATCAAGGAGTACCACGGGTTCGCTGTCGGGAATGTCATCTCCGTTGCGGTCCGGGATGAAGGACAAAGTGCCGTCGTTGAGGATCCAGACACCGCCGAAGCCCCAGGTGAGGCTGGTGAGCATGAAGCCCCTGTCCCAGAAGACTTTGCGGGTGTCATGCTGACCATCGCCATCGGTGTCATGCAGAATCACGATGCGGTCGCGGAGCTTTGTTTCGTAAGGCCCGCCGCTGTAGGTGTAGTTTTCGGCCACCCAGAGCCGGCCGCGGTCGTCGAATTCCATGTTGATGGGCTGCTGGACGGCCGGTTCACCGGCGAACAGCGTCACCGTGAATCCTTTGGGTACTTCGATCAGCGGGAGCATTTCTGCGGGGGCTGGCGGATGCGAATCGGGTGGATCGGTGTTGAAAGCGGCCGGAAAGTCTTCGGTGGCCTGAACCAGCGGCGAAGCGCATGCGGCGGAGGAGGTCAGATGAAGGACGCCTGTGACCAGGCAGGTAAGCAGCAGAGGATGATTCATGGCAGCGAAACCAGTGGAGGAGCGGTGGGAAGATGGCCGTCAGTTTGACCTGCGAACGCCACTTTGACAACTGATTCCCCTCGCCGTCGCTACCACTGCTGAACGACGCCGGTGGTGCAGCGGGAGATTCCGGAGCTGTGCTGGAGCACCAGGCAGCCGTCTTCATCCACGCCAAGACAAAGTCCGGACAGTTCGGCGTCGCCGCTGCGGACCGTCACGTGGCGTCCGTTGAGCAGACTGTGGCGGTTGACTTCGGACAGCAGACCGGCAGGTCGACGGGAAAGTTCGGTCACCGTGGCGTCCAGTTCTCTGAGCACTCGAATCAGGACCTCCGTGAGATCACTCAGACCACCCCGCAGATCACTCAGAGAAACCGCGCGTATGGAGATTTCCGGGGGGGCATCGGCAGTGGAGTTATTGACGTTGATGCCGATGCCCAGGAGCACTCCCGGCTGCGCGGCCGGTCCCTGCTGCTCGACCAGGATGCCGCAGATCTTTCGTGAATCCGACAGCACGTCATTCGGCCATTTGACGCTGAGTTTGGCGGCGGGTGCGAATGCAGCCAGGGCGTTGCGTACCGCCAGACCCGCGCAGATGGCCAGCAGGGGGCGACGAGCAGCCGGGATCGGCAGTTCGTCGCCACGCAGAACCAGTGTAAATGCCAGAGCCCCCGGAGCTGACCACCACGCATTGCCCTTGCGACCACGACCGGCCGTCTGCTGGTCCGTGAGCACCAGGGCGGGGGCGCAGTTCAGGAGTGGTTCCAGCAGTTCCGCAGCCAGCGTGCTGGTGGACTCCAGTGTCGGATGGTACTCGATGTGCTGCAGACTGGTCTCGCGACGCAGCCGGGGAAGGTCGAAGGACAAAGACGACATGGGCAGTCAGCAGTCAAAGTACAGGGCAAATTCATGGGGATGCGGGCGTTGACGGATGGACTCGACGTCCGCCGTTCGCTTGTGAGCGATCCACTTTTCGATCACGTCCAGTGTAAAGACTTCGCCCTGGAGCAGGAAATCGTGGTCCTGTTCGAGTGCCGTCAGAGCGGCTTCAAGCGAAGACGGTGTGCACTCCAGACCGGCACGTTCTTCCGGCTGCAGGTCGTACAGGTCCTTGTCCTGCGGCTTGCCCGGAGACAGACGGTTCTGGATGCCGTCGAGCACGGCCATGAGCACGGCTGCCAGACCCAGATACGGGTTGCAGGCACCGTCAGGACACCGGAATTCAAATCGACGTCGCGATTCCGGACCCGAATTCGCCGGAATCCGGATCGCCGCCGATCGATTGCGATAACTGTAACTCAGATTCACCGGCGCGTCGAAACCAGGCGTCAGGCGCCGATAGCTGTTCGTCGTCGGACAACAGAAAGCCAGCAGCGCAGAGGCATGCTTCAGAATTCCGCCCATTGCGTGCATCGCTGTTTCGCTGAGTCCCCCGTAACCGCTGCCACAGAACAAAAAACGGTCCGCCTGCAGCAGCGAAAGAGCCATGTGCAGGCCGGAACCATTGTCGTTCCAGACCGGCTTGGGCATGAATGTCGCCGTCCGGCCATGTCGCTGCGCAGCGTTCCGCACCACGTACTTCAGTCGCTGCACATGATCGCAGATCCGCACCAGCGAATCAGCGCGCAAGGCCACTTCACACTGACCGCCCGATGAAACCTCGTGATGCTGCCACTCCGTGCGAATCCCACTCTCCTCCAGCAACAACATGATCTCCGTTCGCAAATCCTGAAAGCGGTCCCCCGGTGGCACCGCCAGATAGCCCTCACGATGCCGTAGCGAATGACCACCCCCACGGACCGACTCGCCCCGATTCCACTGACCCTCTTCACTGTCCAGATAATAAAACCCGTGCTGCTCCCGCTGATCAAAACGCACGCTGTCAAACACAAAAAATTCGGCTTCCACAGACACCATCAAACGGTCCGCAATCCCCGTGGTCTGCAGCCACTGCTCGGCCTTGCGCGCGATGTTTCGCGGATCCCGCGGATAGGTCTGATGCGTGACCGGATCCCGCACATTACACAGCAACGCCACCGTCGACTTCATAAACGGGTCGACAAAACAGGTCTGCGACTCGGGAACCACCAGCATGTCACTCTCGTGAATCGCCTGCCAGCCGCGCATCGACGAACCGTCAAAAGCAAACCCCTGCTCGAAACTCTCTTCCGACAGCTGCCCCACCGGAATTGTAAAATGCCGCAACGTTCCGCAGAAATCCGTAAACCGCAGATCAATCGCCTGGATCTCTCGCTGACGACACAACGCCAGCACTTCACGAGGCGATAACTGACTTTCTGACATGCCAATGTCCCCCAAACCAGCCCAAAAATCTCGCTGCCGATAACCGGAGGCAGCAAAACCTGAGCCGATTCTGTATTCAGGTTGTATTTAAGTGTATATTTGTACACTTCAAGTCAACAGGACCCAGCGAACACCAAACAGGTCTGCCCACGCATTTTGCAGAAAATCGGCTGCCGTGCGAGCGATCAGGGGGCGGAATGCAAATGACGGAACGTGGACCTGCGGCTGGAGGTGACAGCTGCCTGCCGTGCGGGCAAACTTGCGCGAAAGCAGTGCAGGTTGTGGTTGTTTGCAGAGACCAGCGGACCTTCGGGACATGGCTTGCGGGGGTGTTCACCTCGCGGTGACGGTGCGTGTCGGTGCGACGTGGTGCAGTGCTGGCGGCTGGGGTGCGGCTCAGCAGGAGCTTCGCCCTCCCGACCGTTCGTCTGTGATCAGCCGCATGGCGGCAGCCTGCGGGCGAAGGGTCGCTGGCGACGTCGTGCTGCGGCACTTTCCAGCGCGTGCACCTGTGGTGCGAAGCGCAGCCGGGGGCGGTGCGCTCAATGGCAGTCACTTTAGAAAAACATCCAACACAACAATTCCTGGCACACCATTTGCGCCAGGCAGCAGAAAACCGCACCAACTGCCTGAATGTCAGGTGCCAAATCATGTTTGAAGAGACTTTGGACGACGGCCCTCTGTCCGATTCTGAGTTGACCGCGGCAATCGAAATGCTCAAAGCCATCAATCCCGGCCGATGAGCTTGAACTCATGGCCCCGACCGGGCCTGCCACAGTCTTTACAACCACCATCACCCTCTGGCTGTTAATTCTGCAGAGATTGGGAAAAGGCAAAGCGAACCATCAAGTCGTCAAGGCCGTGCTGAGCAACTGCCGGCAACTGCTGCCGGATCACAAACGCGTTCGAGAACAGACACTCTCGAAGACGTCCGGAGCCTGCAGCGATGCCAGAAAGCGGCTGCCACTGGAAGTTGTCGAGCATTTCTCAATGCGAGTCTGCGAGTGCTTCATTCAGCAGACTCCATTCAGCAGACTCCGTCATGGTTCGGCAACCGGAGAGCCTTCAACATTGATGGAACGACAGTGACCCTCAGCCCGACCGCGGAACTGCGCAAAGTTTTTCCCCCTGCCGTCAATCAGCACGGAGAGGCTGTCTGGCCCGTGATGTTGATGCTGGTCGCGCACGACGTTCAAAGCGGCGTTGCGATGTGGAACATGATATTCGTAATTTGAAGGTCACCATGTTGCTGGAGAATCTGAGATGTCGAAGTGTCGACATGATGAAGAAAGAACTGCTGACTTCCGTAGTGGCCTACAACCTTGTGATTCATTTTCGTCGTCAGGCCGCAGAAGTTGCGATGCTGCCACCACGTCATCTGAGCTTCACGGAGGTGTGGTACACAATCTCCAGTTTCCTTCTGCACCAGCCACCCTGCACGTCTTCAGAACGGCAACTCCGCTACGACGCAGCCCTGCAAACAGCGTCGAAGGACAAGCTGCCGAATCGCCCTGGCCGCAGCTACAAACGCAGATCGCACCCCCGACGGCAAAAGTCCACCAAATTCATGCAGAATGAAGGCAAAAAAAGCAGAAGAGCGAAAAGCCAGATAATCTAATTCCATGAAGATCTAGAAATTATTCCGTTACAGCTAGTAGCTGTGTTAGCTCGTCTGTCTGTTCGGCTATAAGAGCGAGGTCATCCATGAAGGCTGCATTATTGATTAGAATATGCTCTGGGACTGGAAGAAAGCTGTGTGTTTTGGTGATCGGTGTCTCAGAACATGACCCCATTCCTTGGAGGTGGTACATGATCAAGCTGGGAGAGTTGAGTCAGCAGAGGATC
>JBJTOM010000537.1:0-4192 GCA_046074585.1 Planctomycetota bacterium
TGCGTGCCCGCGCGGCCACGCATCAGAAACCCACCAAGGCCGCAGCGGCCGATTGACATCGGCCGCACGCCACGGGATTTTTTGGGCAGAGCGGGCAGAGGGATGTAACCGACCACCAGACCTGAAGCATTCTCATCCTGCCCCGTCTGACACCACTTCGCCCTCCCGGCAGCAATTTTTTGTCGGAGTCAGGGTCATTGGGCTGGGGCCCGAGGCCGGGACGTTTGCAAAAAACATCGATTGAGTGGCCTTTGCCGTTCATCTGCGATTCCGGCGATACGGGATCGCGCACCCGCGGGCGGGAACTTCGCGAATTTCCGGCAGTTGTTTTCGGAGCGCTGCCTCGACGGCGTTTTCGACATGTCGCACCGTAACTTCGGCGGCGTTTGTTTTGTCGTCCATCGCTCCGCGATAGATGAGTTTTCGTTCGTGGTTGAAGACGAAGAATTCCGGGGTGTAGACAGCGCCACAGGCCGCCGCCAGTTGTTGCGATTCGTCGGCGATGCAGGGGAAAGTAAAGGCCTTCTGCTGAGCCCTTTCCCGCATCTTTTCGAGCGTTTCGGAGGGTTTGCGGTTGGCGTTAATGGCCACCAGCGCGACACCATCGGGGTGGCTGGCATATTTCTTTGTGAAGGCCAGCAGGCGATCTTCGTAGTCGACGGAGTAAGGACAGGAGTTGCAGGTGAAGCAGAGCACAAGGACCGACTTGTCCCGGAAATCAGCAAGCGACCATTTTCGACCGTCGATGCCTGGGAGTTCTTTCCAGTCGGGGCAGGAGTCGTTCAGCTGAATGGGGGCGGGGGCGGGATCATCGGTCATCCCGGCAGATGCCTGGCCAATCACTGCCGCAGCCGCAGGACACAGCAGTAAGGATGCGAAGATCAGCAATCTGAGCATGGTTGGGGGCCTGCTGGAGGGAGTAGAGGGTAGAGGAGTACAGGAAACTGTATCTGCAAAAACCGATCAGGCAATCGCGCGGATTCTGATCGGCAGAAATTGCTGGTGTTTGTGGTGCGGCAGATTCTGCCGCTGGTGTTGCCTTGGCGTGGATTTCTGCCGCAGCGGGCCTTGTGCGCTGAATGAATTGCGGGCGGGTGTCGGGAATTCCGGAGTTTTCCTGCAGACAGCGAGGGGCAGGACGGGGAAGAATGTCGGGGCGACGGCCGGGCTGGTGTCCCGAGTAGCTTCGGATGGCTGGAAGTCGTGGTCCTTGCCGGCAGTTCTGGCCGGAAGGTGATCTGTGGTTTTGGAGGTGTGAGATGCGCGTTCCGGCATGTGCAGCCTGTCTTGTGCTGATTGGCCTGATTTCGAGTGCCCCCGCCCAGCAATCCAGCTTTCCCTACGATGCGAAGGTGGTGGCGGCAGAAACATGGGTGCGCGCCGGTGGTGGCACAAAGTTCTATGCCACGCAGCGGCTGACGGCGGGCGCCATCGTTCGCGTTCTGCGGCATGATCCGGGTGGCTGGTATGTGATCGAACCACCGGAAGGAAGTTTCAGCTGGATCCCCGAACGATATGTGAATCAGCTCACAGCAACCGAGGGCGAGGTGCGTGAAGATCATGTGATCGCGTTCGTGGGCAGCGAACTGGCTGACGAATCTTCAGTGTTTCAGCGACGGATGAAGAGTGGCGAGAAGGTGACAATTCTCGGCAGCAAAACACTGGACACCACCAGTGGCCCGCAGGCGATGCTGAAGATCCGGCCACCGGCGCGGGAGCGTCGCTGGATTCCTGGCGCCGCGGTGGCGGCTGTGGATCCGGCTCGGCGCGAGGAATCTGAAAAGAATCCATTCGAGTTTCCGCCGAACAGCCAGCGTCCGGACGTCATTGCCGCTCCACCCATTGACCATGGCGGCGGGCTTACAACCGACATCCCGCAGCTCGACCCCAGCGATCAACTGCAGCGACTCCAGCTGGAAAAGGCGCAGCGCCAGCGACTGGCAGAAATCGATCAGCGATTTCGTGATATGGTTCTGCGGGATGTGTCGTACTGGGATCTGGATTCGATCGAACGGGATTACCGCAGCCTGCAGGACCAGATGTCGAATCGGCAGACAGCCGGCGCTGTGGACCTGCGGTATCCGGCGATCGAGCGGTATCGGCAGCGCATGGCGCAGCTGCGAGATGTCAGGCAGCTGCAAAGTCAGACGGAAGCCCGCGACGCGGAGCTGGTCGCGCGGCACTCCGGCAGCTGGCTGATGATGCCCGGCGCCGTCCGATCCGCCAGCCCCGTATTCGCGGGCCAGGGATCCGGCACGCCGCTGGATTCCACGGCGGTTGCGTTTGAGAACTATCTGCAGCAGCAGGGTCAGCAGGGAGGTATGCAGGCGGCGGGTGAAGGCTTGCGAAATCCGGAGGCTGACAGTTTCTTTCCACCCGCTGCTGATGAAACCATCACACGTCTGACCGCGGACAGAGATGAATCCGCTTCCGGCGACCCCGGCGCCATCAGGGCCACGGCAGCGGTTACATCTGCGGGCGGGCCGAAAGTCATCCGGCCCGGGAGTCCGGAGAATCGATTTGTCGGTGCGGGGATTGTTCAGCGATCGCCAGGTCCGGCGCCAGCCTGGGTGCTGATGGCGCCCTCCGGGCGCGTTCTTGCGGATTTGAAGACGAACGGTCGATTGCAGCTGGAGCAGTTTGTGGGACGCCAGGTCGGCGTTCAGGGAAGCCGCTGGTCGCAGAAAGATCGTCGGGACATCATTGATGTCACTGCGGTCGAGCCCGTGAGGCTGCAGGACTAGATCGCGCGGCAGGTGCGACAGCGTAATGGCCCTGGAATTCTCCGGAATCCTCTGAAAAGACAAGCCACAACTCGGGAGGGCGAGGCTGGGATGGCGAAACGGTGTGAATTCGGGCGAATTGGGATGTTTTCAGTTCTGCTTGCCAGTTGACAGCTCTCGCCGCGATCCCTTGTGAAGGGACTGTTGGTCTCTCGCAAAGGCGCAAAGACGCAAAGGAAGGACAAAAGGTTCAAATTTCCAACATTTCCAGCTTTGCGCCTTGGCGCCTTTGCGTGAGGTAAGAGTTGCTACAGCAAGATGCCTGGCGACGCGTCTGCAGGAAAGCCGATAGACGATCTCAAGTGTCCTTAACACCGTTTCGTCATCCCAGCTTCGCCCTCCCGGCAGAAAATGCCGCTCAGGGAAAGTCAACAGAATTCCGCTTGAGAAATGCGATAACCATCCAAAATGGGCAGCTGCAGCCCCCCTGTCGCGATTCAAACTTTTTCTGTGTTTCCGTTCCCCGGTAGCGAACGCATGACCAACACCACCTTTTCCCCAGGTCCGAAGCCCGGAACAGTGAAAGCCGCAGATGGCCAGGTGCTGACGGCCCCAAAGGACTGGACTCTGCTCGCGCCCGGCGATGCCGCATTGACTCGCCGCGTGAAGCTGGCTGGTGATCACTGGATCGTACAGGAACACAAGGGCCGGAAAGTGTTTTCGCGGGGTCTCTGGGCACCGGCCGCCACGATCGAGCGGATTCAGGCCGAACTTGCGGCAGAGCGTTCCACTGAGAGTTTTGCGAAGCGGCGGGCGGCCGATGCACGGCGACGCGAAAAGGCTCAGGGAATCTACGTCGAAGACTTCAGACAAGCGGTGTTGAGTTTCCTGGAATTTCACCCGAAGTACGCTGACCTTGCCCGGCAACTTGCGCAGGCCGTGGCAGATCACGCTACACCGGTCGGCAGCGGCACCGTGGCGCGAACGGAGCGAATTCCGATTGAACGCCGCGCAGAAGCCGCCGTCATCGCCTGGATGCGGCATCAGACAACGGCCTATGACAGCATGTCAATTCCGCGTGTGAAAGGCCAGAGGCGGGAAGTCAGACGCATCCTCGCCCAACGCTCCCAGCAGCTGCTGGCGCGCTATCGCCGTGGTGAAAGCAGCGACGACCTGTGCCCCCTCCGCCTCGCACTCCGCACAACCACAACCGCGGATGTCAAATCCTGCCCCCCCCTGCTCCCGCAGAAACACTCGAAGGAAGATGCAGCGATAGGGGAGTCGGCAGTAGGAAGTAGGAAGTAGCCAACAGCCACCGAACACTTCAGACTGAACACTGAAGACTGAACACTGAACAGTATAATTGTTCCTATGTCTATGCAGATGACTATAATGCTGGCGATTGCGATTCGTGATTACTATTGTATATATACATATATATTATTATGGAGCTTAAGCATACTTTTTTA